>JAFAXS010000009.1 GCA_019240755.1 Vulcanimicrobiota bacterium | reverse complement strand
CCGCTCGTGCCCGCATATCTCTCGCTGCTGACCGGCGAGAGCCTGGAGGATTTGAGGGCGGAGACAAACGTCGAGGCGCGGCGTCGCACGCTACTTCACGCGGTCGCGTTTGTCATAGGCTTCAGCCTGATCTTCGTTGCGCTGGGCTTGAGCGCAAGCGCGCTGGGCGGCGTGCTCGACGCGAATCGTTTGCTGATCGCACAGGTCGGCGGCGTGATCGTCGTCGTTCTCGGTCTGCATATGATGGGGCTGCTGCGCATTCCGCTGTTGCTGCGCGATACTCGCCTTCATCTCGTTTCGAATCGGGCGAATGTTTGGACGTCCGGCCTGGTCGGCATGGCGTTCGCCGCCGGCTGGTCGCCGTGCATCGGCCCCATCCTCGCCGGCATCCTCGCCATCGCGTCGCAAGAGCACAGCGCGCAGGCCGTGGTGCTCTTGAGTTTTTACTCCTTGGGGCTGGCGCTGCCGTTTCTCGCGGCCGCCGCGGCGATGGGCTTCGTGCTCCCTGCGCTCAACCGCATCAAAGGCTCGCTCCGCGCGATCGAGTTCGCGGCCGGCGTCTTCCTCATCGGGGTCGGTTTCGTGCTCGTCAACAATGCCTTCCTCAACGTGGCGGGATGGTTCTACCAGTTCGTCCCCCAACCGAAACTCTAGTGAGCTTCTTTAAGCGATATCGCCATCTCACCCACACGCTGATCATCGCGGGCGTCGCGATCTTTGTGTTGTGGGCGGATCAGTTCACGAAGCATCTGGTTCTGCAGCACGTCCAGGACGACACGTACGTCCGGTACATCATCCCGGGACTGCTGCGCTGGAACTTCGCCAAGAACGTCCACGGCGCGTTCGGGCTCTTCGGCAGCAACGCCGTGATGCTGATCGGCATGGCCATAGTCGTGCTCGTGCTCTTTTGGTTCAGTTTCCGCGACGCCGCGGCACGTTCGCGCACCGTGCGCATCGCCTTCGGCATGATCGTCGGCGGAGCGATCGGCAACATCGTCGACCGGCTCCATTACGGCTACGTGATCGACTTCATCGATTTCTACCGGATCTGGCCGAACATCTTCAACTTGGGCGACTCCTGCATCACGGTCGGCGTCGGATTGTTGCTGCTCTCCAGCCTTGTTGCACGTCGTCACCACTGAGCAGGCCGGCACGCGCACCGACGTACTGGTCGCGACGCTTTCCGGAGCGTCCCGCTCGCGCGTCTCCGAGTCGGCGCGGCTAGGCCGAATCGCCGTCAACGGCGCGGCGGCCAAGCCGAGCCGCATCGTCGAGGCCGGCGACGTCCTCGAGTTCGAGATTCCGCCGCTCGCCCCGCTGATCGCGCGCGCCGAAGCCATCAGCCTCGAGGTCGTGTACGAAGACGAGGACGTGTTGGTCGTGAGTAAGCCTGCCGGCATGGTGACGCATCCGGCACGCGGCGCGAAAACGGGGACGCTCGTCAATGCGTTGCTCGCGCACGCCGGCGACGCGCTTCCCGGCGAAAGCCTGCGCGCAGGGCTCGTGCATCGCCTCGATCGCGACACCTCGGGCTTGTTGCTGATTGGCAAGACGGAGCGCAGCCTGCGACGATTGCAGGACGCGATGCGGCGCCGCGAGATTGCGCGCGAGTACGTCGGCCTGGTGTGCGGCGTGCCGCAGCACCGGCGCGGCACGATCGAAGGCGCGATCGGGCGCGACCCGCGCAACCGCCTGAAATTTGCCATTACCGCTTCCGGAAAGCCGGCAGTCACGCACTACGAAGTGCGCGACGCCTTTCCGGCCCACGCGGAGCTGATCTTTACGCTCGAGACGGGCCGTACGCATCAGATCCGCGTGCACTGCGCGGCCATGGGGCATCCGCTGCTCAACGATCCGCTCTATGGCCGTCGCGACCCGCGCGTGGAGCTTCCGGGACAGGCCTTGCACGCGCGGCGCCTGACGTTTGCGCATCCCAGCGACGGCAGGCCGATGCGATTCGAGAGCCCGCCGCCGCGGCAGTACGCGCAAGCGCGCCGACTGCTGGCTTAAGTAACGGCGAGGGCAGGGCACCAGAGGCCACGAAATCCGCGATATGCGTTGCCTACTTTTCGTATTGGCGGCGGTCGCCGCAATTGCGTGCTGCCCGGCGAGCATCCGCGCGGCGACCACCGGTGACGTTGCGGCGCAGACGCTGCTGGAAAAGCATCGCGCCTTCGTCGGCTGGTACCTCGGCGACGGCACGATTCGTACGCTGCGGATTACCGGCGACGTCACCGACGAGCACGGGAAAAAGACCAGCACGTTCGTCAGGCTCTACGCCGGGTTGCTGTACAACACTAGCTACACGGACCTGGAGCGCGGCGGGATCACGGAGCGCACCGGATTTACGGGCAATCTCTTCTGGGCGACCGATTTCAACGGGTTCACGACGCCGATCTACGGCGACTACGCGAAGTTTCTGGCATCATTCACCGTATTATTCCAGGAAGGCACTACCGAGCTGCGGGCAACGTCACGCGAGCCTAAGACGGTGGACGGCAAGCGGGTTGAAGTCGTTCGAGTTACGATGGAGAACGCCGACCCCATCGACTTGTACGTGGACCCGTCGAACGGAGCGTACGTGCAAGCCGTCATCGATCCCGACGGTTCGTACGAGACCACCTATCACATTCTTTCCTACCAAGACGTCCTTCCGGGCAAGAAGATGATCGCCTCGTATCGCGTTGACGACGACAAACCGGTACATGCGGCCACGAAGTTCGAGCCGAACGTCGAGGTGTCGGGCGGGGACCTGCATCCGCCCGCCGCCACGGCGTCCTGGACCTTCGGCAAGGGAACTCCGTTTCCGTTTACGATGACGCACGAGCGCATGCTGGTGGATGCGACGATCAACGGCGTCAAGGGACGCTTCATCCTCGATACCGGCGCCAGCACGGTCTACCTCGACGACCACTTCGCCGATCGCGCCGGCCTCGAGTCGCTCAAGGGCTCGATCACGTCCTACAGCCTCTACGGAGAGGACCAAAATCGCATCCGGAAGGTGAAGAGCATGACCTTCGGCGACGCAACGCTGCAAAATGCGCTCGTATTCTCGCACGATTTTCAGAAGGAAGATTATCGAGGACTCGATGCCAAGGGCTACGATGGTCTCATCGGCTTCGATCTATTCGCCGGGGCGATCGTCAAACTCAACGTGTACGACTCGACGATGGCGATTCTCGATCCGGCAACGGACATTTCCAGTGAGAACGGTCTGCCGATCTTCGTCGACATCTCTCAAGGCATTCCAACCATTCCGATGACGCTCAACAAAACAATCGTCGTCAACGGGATGCTCGATACGGGTAGTCCGGGGCTTCTCTTGTTCGGTCCCGACCTGATCCACAAACATCACCTCGGCACAGTGGGCGGATGCACCAACATCGATTCGCTCGCGATCGGCCCCATCGTCTACACCGGCGAGGCGGCATGCGAGTACGGCATGACGTCGGATTACATGCTGCTCGGATTCGATTTTCTCAAGCACTTCGATTTCGTCTTCGACTACCCGCACGGCCGCATGCTGATCCGCCCCAACAAGAACTGATCGCTGTTTAAACTGCTCGGCCACGATGGAACGGCGCGGCGCGGACGGTTGACGCTCGCGCACGGCGTCGTGGAAACGCCGTGCTTCATGCCAGTCGGAACCTCGGGAACCGTGAAGGCTTTGGCACCGGCCGAGCTGCGCGATGCCGGCACGCAGATCGTCCTCGCCAACGCCTACCATCTGTGGCTGCGGCCGGGGCTCGAGACGATCGAGGCCGCGGGAGGGCTGCATCGTTTCATGGGCTGGAACGGCCCGATCCTCACCGACTCGGGTGGCTTTCAAGTGTTCAGCTTACAGACGCGCCGAACGCTGGACGACGGCGGCGTCACGTTTCGCTCGCACCTCGACGGCAGCGAGCACCGCTTCACGCCCGAGGGCGTCGTGGAGTTTCAACAACGCATCGGCAGCGACGTCGCGATGGTGCTCGACGTCTGCGTTCCGTTACCGGCTGCCGCCGTCACGCTCGAACAGGCGGTGCGCCTGACGACGCTCTGGGCGCAACGCTCGGCGAGCGTGCCGCGGCGCGATGCGACGGCGCTTTTTGCCATCGTGCAGGGCGGCCTCGACGCGGCGCTGCGCCGGCGCAGCGCCGACGAGCTGATCGCGCTCGATTTCCCGGGCTACGCGATCGGCGGGCTCTCGGTCGGCGAGACACGCGAGGAGCTATATGCGACCGCGCGTGCGACGGCGGAGCTGCTTCCGGCGCAAAAGCCGCGCTACTTAATGGGCGTTGGCACCGTGCGGGATCTGATTGCGGCGGTCGATTGCGGCGTGGATCTCTTCGACTGCGTCTATCCGACGCGCTGCGGCCGCAACGGCCGCGCCATGACGCACGACGGCGAGCTCAACATCTTCAACGCGTCGTTTACGCGCGATTTCTCGCCGCTGGACGAACGGTGCGGCTGCGCGACGTGCCGTAACTTTACGCGCGCCTATCTCGCGCATCTCTTCCGCGCCAAGGAGATGCTCGGCCCGCGGCTGCTCTCGTACCACAACGTCTATCTGTTGAACGATTGCCTCGCGCAAGCGCGCAAAGCAATCGAGACGGCCGGCTGGTCTGCGTTTGCGGACGGTTACCGGTTGGAGCGCGGATTGTAGGTTGCGCCTGAAACGCTGCCGCTCGGGAGCCCAGTGCTGAACCGGTACAGAAAGCGTACGCTGCTGGGGCTGTACGAGTAAACATCCACTTCGTTGGGGCCGCTGCTGCCGACCGCGAGCCGGGTGGACGAGGCGTTGAGATGCCCAAAGAACGGGTGCCCGCGCAGGTTGAACGGCCCGCCCGCAAGGACGCAGTCGGGACTGCAACCACTGTACACGTACAGTTTGGCGTCGCTCGAGCTGATTGAAACCAAGTGGCCCAGGTTGTCGATATCCAGGCCGCCGTCGGAGCGATTCAAAAAACCCTTGGCGCGACGGCTCGATTTCGCGCAGCCGCGGTGGTACACCAGATCCGCGTGATAGAGCACGTCCTGCCCCGAGTCCCAACAGTCGCCGTTCTTGCCGAGCGCAACGGCTCCCACGTACTGCACGATGCCGACGATATTTGCGGTACAGCCTCCCTTGAACGTACAGACCGAGACGCTGCCCGCACCATCGCCTTCCGGCCCGGTCCAGTTTCCGATTATGAACGTACCGGTCGTTGCATCGGCACCGGCCGCGACGTCGGTGGGGGATCCATAGGGATCGCTGACCGACCCCACGACCGGCCCACACATTCCCGGTCCTTTCAAGATCTGTACCGTGCCGTAACCGGCACCTAGGACGTTCGGGACGAGCAGATTGCCTTTACCGTCGACCGCAACGTCGGCCGGTCGAACGTGACGCACGCTGCAGATCGGCGGCTTGTTTCGACGATTATTGATGGAGTAGCCGGTAACGTTGACGCCATACCATTCGGTGGCGTAGATGCCCTTATCAACCGCCGGGTGAAAGTCGCTCGAGCGCTGCGTTGCGATCTGGGCGCGGGACGTACCGGTCGGCGGCGGGACGGCGTTTGCTCCGCAGCCCGAGAGGAGCGCGGCGAACGCGCACGTGCGCAGCGCGAAGACGAACGGCTTGGGTACGGTCATGGCCTATCGTACCTCCTGTGCTGAAGTTCCCGGCGGCGGCGCCTTGCGCCTACCGTTTCAGCGCGCCGTTTGCAGCGAACGCACGACCGTCGCACAGTCGTCGCAAATCGCCGGATGCTCCGGATCGCCGCCAAGCTTGCGGTACTTCCAACAGCGCACGCACTTCTCGCCGTCAGCGGCGCTCAACTCGAAGGCGACGATGCCGTCGCCGGCCGCATCGCTGGAATCGGCCTCGCGCAGCGTGAGCTGCGAAACGACGAGCGCTTCCCGCAGGTTGTCGCCGAGCGCGTGCAGCCGTTTGTACAGCGACGGCGTGACGTCCAGCCGCAGCCTCGCCTCGTAGTCGCGCGGGGACACCGCGGCGGCGACTCGTGCGCGCAACTCGCGCAACAGCTGCCAGAGCACCAGGTCGTCCTCGGTGGCGCTGCCGCGCGCGCGCGCGACGTCGAAAGAGCTGTCGAAGACGCTTTCGGTGCGCTCGCGTGCGAACGCCGGCAGCGACTGCCAGGCCTCCTCCGCCGTGAACGACAGCACCGGCGCGACCGCCGTCAACAGGCGCGTGAGCACGTAGAGCAATGCCGACTGCGCGCTGCGCCGGCGAGGATCCGCGGCGGCTCGCGTATAGAGCGGATCTTTCAAGGCGTCGAAATACAGGCTCGACATCCCGCTCTCGAACTCGACGATCTGCAGGTACGCGTCGTGGATCTGGCAGCGGTCATACGCGCCTTTCGTTGCGGTCACAAAACGATCGGTGACTCCACACGCGAGGCGGTCGATCGGCTCCATCGCGTCGCGCGCGACGACGCCGTCGGCCCGGAGATCGTCGAGGTTCGAGAGCATGAATCGCAGGCGATTGCGGACGTTGCGATAGACCCGGCTCACCTGCTCGACGATGTTGGGCCCGAAGCGAACGTCGTCGATCGGCTCCACGGAGGCGGCCCAAAGGCGCAAGACGTCGGCACCCCACTTCGCCATCGCGTCGCGCGCGTCAATGCCGGTGCCGCGCGACTTGGACATCGGGCGGCCCTCTTCGTCGTTCACCCAGCCGTTCTTCATCACGTGACGATAGGGCGCGCGGCCGCGCAGCGCGACCGCGGTGATCAGCGAGCTGCGAAACCAGCCGCGAAATTGATCGCCGCCTTCCAGCACGAGATCGCTCGGCCAGGGCATGCCGTCACGTCCGAGCACGGCGAAGTGCGTGACGCCCGACTCGAACCAGATATCGACGATGTTGTATTCTTTTTCAAAGCGCGCGCCGTCGCAGCGAGGGCAGATGAAATCCTCGGGCAGGTAAAGCTCAACGGGATCGCCCCACCACGCGCCGGCGCCCACCTCGGCGAAACGCTCCGCGGCGCGGCGGGCGACGCGCGCGTCGAGCAACGCCTCGCCGCAGCTCGCGCACGTCAGCGACGGAATCGGCGTCCCCCAGGTGCGCTGGCGCGACAGGCACCACTCGGGATGCGTCGCGATCATCTGTGCTTGCCGCGCCTGTCCCCACGCGGGCGTATAGGCGACGTTCGCCGTCGCGTCGATCGTGTGCTGCCGCAACAAGTTTTGGTCCATCGCCAAAAACCACTGCGCCGTCGCGCGAAAGATGACGGGGTTGTGGCAGCGCCAGCAGTGCGGATAGGAGTGCTCGTACTCGGCCGCCGCCCACAGCGCGCCGCTCGCCCGCAAGTCTTCGATAATATTCGCGTTGGCATCGAAGATGTGCATTCCGGCATAGGCCCCGGCCTCGGCGGTGAAGCGGCCGGCGGCGTCGACCGGATTGAGGATCGGCAAGCCGTACTTCATGCCGGTGTCAAAGTCGTCCGCGCCGTGTCCGGGCGCGGTGTGCACGGCGCCCGTTCCCGTCTCGAGGTCCACGTACTCGGCGAGCACCACGACGGAATCGCGATCCATAAAGGGATGGCGCACCGCCAGATCGTCGAGCTGCGCGCCGGTCGCGCGGCCGATTTGCTCGGCCTGCGCGAAACGCTCGACGAGCACCGACTCCGCCAGCGCTTCCGCGACGATCACCGCCTCGCCGCCGACGCGATACAGTCCGTACGCTGCATCGGGATGGAGCGCGATCGCGGCATTCGCCGGCAGCGTCCACGGCGTCGTCGTCCAAATGAGAAACGCCACGTCACCCACGTCATCCGAGTCACCCTTCATGGCGTCGAGGATCCGTTTCTTCTGTTCCTCGTTGGCGGTGAAGCGCACGAAGACCGACGGCGAGACGCGCTGCTCGTACTCTATTTCGGCTTCGGCCAAGGCAGTTTCGTCGTGCCAGCACCACAGCGTCGAGCGCAGGCCCTTATAAATCTGTTCGCGATCCGCTAAGTCGGCGATCGTCGAGACGATCGTCGCCTCGAACGACGGATCGATCGTGCGGTACGGGTGGTCGAAATCGCCGAAGCAACCCATGCGTACGCGTTGCTCGCGCTGACGGTCGAGCCAGAAGAGCGCGCGTTCCTCGCAGGCTTTGCGCAGCTCGAGCGGCGCGATGGCATGGAAGTCTTTGACTCCCAGATGCTTGAGCGTTTCGAACTCGATCGGCAGACCGTGCATGTCCCAGCCGGGGACGAACTTCGCGTACCTGCCGTCCAACAGCGCAATCTTCACGAACATGTCTTTGAGCACCATGTTCAAGAAGTGGCCCATGTGGAGGTCGCCGTTCGCATAGGGCGGACCGTCGTGCAGAATCCATGGAGGGTTCTGCGCGTTGCGCTCCAAGCGCCGCGCGTAGACGTCGTGCTCGCGCCACCACGCGAGCCGCTCGGGCTCGCGGCTGGGAAGGTCGGCCTTCATCGAAAAGCCGGTCGTGGGCAGATTCAGCGTCGCGCGGTAATCCATCGCGGGCTAGCGTTCGTTCACGAGATCGGCCAGCGCGTCGAAGTTGCGCGCCGCCGCGCCGCGCAGCGTCTCGACGCGCTGCCTCAGTCGCGTTGCGAGCTCCTCGCGCTCCGCGATCAGCCGGTCCACGAGGTCGTCGAGCTCCGCGTCGCTGCGGCGCGGCGTCTGCGCCGTCCAGAGCGGAGCCAAGGGATACTCGAGATCCTCGCAGAGCGCCGTGACCTTGGGATCGTAGGCCATGGCCAGGAAGGGTACGCCGTAACGCGCCGCCAGGATGAGCGCGTGCAGGCGCATTCCGACGACGACGCGCGCCCCGCGCAGGATCGCCGCGCTGCGCTGGAGCGACGCCTCCGGCAACAGCACCGGTGCCGACGAGCACGCGCGTATGACGTCGGTCGAGATCGCCGCGTCCGCCGCGCCGCCAAGCGGCAAGAACGCGGCACGGATGCCGTGGCGCTGCGCGAGCCGGTCGATGGCGCGCGCCAACACGCGGCTCGCGTCGCGCAAGCCGGCCGTTTTGCGTACGCTGACGACCGCGTAGGGACGGCTCTCGGGTCCGAGCCCTTCCGCCGCAAGATCGCCGGCGTCACTCCGCACGTCGTAGAGAAACACCGGATCGGCGGTGCGTTCGATCGGCATCTGCGGCAACAGCTCGTGCAGGAGCCGCCGCGAGCGTTCGTCGCGCACCGTCGCGCCGTTGACGCCTTTGCACCATTGCCGGACGACCATGCGTCCCCAGAAATCGAGGGGGCCGACGGACTGCGCGAACACCATCGTCTTGCGCCGGCGCCGGATCGCCTCGCGCAGTACGTTCGCGTAATAGAGCAGGCTGCGCAGGCTCGTCGCATTCTGCAGCAGCCCGCCGCCGCCCGAGAGTACGACGTCGGCACGCGCGATCGCCGCGCGGATGGCGCGCCAATCCCAGCGCGGCGTCGCCTCGACGCCGAAGACGCGCGCCGTCGCGTTGGGCGTCGCCGAGAGCACCTCCAGCCGCGACGCGGGAAAACGCCGGCGCAACTGCTCGACGATGACGGCGAGCAGCGCCTCATCGCCAAAGTTTCCGAAGCCGTAATAACCCGACAGCAGCATGCGCGCGCTCACCGCGACGTCGCCGCGACGCGCCGGTACGCAAAGACCCGATAGAGCCAAATGAACAGCGCGCCGATCGCCGCGCCGATCACGATGCCGTACGCGACGCGCAGCAGCGATACTTCGAGCGGCGTGTGCAAGTGCGAGAAGGTGTCGATGACGTCACCGACTCCTACGCCGATCGCGAGCGCCAGGAGCCACCCGATCGCGCGCCGGTGGCGGATGGCGAGCGCCGGAAGCAGCATCATCGCTGGAAAGCCGATCAGAAACTCTTTGAACCGCGGTCGAACGCTCAGCACCGCCGTCAACGCGTGCCGGAGCGACAGTTCGAAGGCCGACGGCGAGACGTCGCTTTCGTTGCCGCTGCGAACCAGCATCAGCGCGCCGGCCGCCACGATAATGATTCCGGCCAACAGCTGATAGGCGAGCACCGGCGAGAGAAAGACGTCGCGCGGACGCTCGACTCCCGCGCCGAAGCGCCGGTCGAACAAATAGAGGCAGAGCGCAATCAAGGGCGGGAGCGCGAGAATCACGCGCACGCCGCGGAAGCGGTCGATCTCCTCCATGGCAAGCGGCGAGCTCATGATTCCGACCACGACGAGCGCGCCGAGCAGCGCAACGCCGGCGGCGGCGACCGTCCAGCCAAGGCTGCGCAAGAACTGCTCGCCGAAGCGCGCCGCCGGTGCCTCGTTCCAGGCCGGAATGAGGATCAGCAGTGCGGCCGTAGCGAAGAGCAGCGCTCCCGCCAGCGCGATCGCGGAGCGCGCGAAGATCTCATGGTGCGCGACGACGCCGGCGAGAAAGAACACGATCGTCAGCGCGTAGGCCGCGACGGCGATTCGGCGCCGATACCAGCCGAAGAAGTCGAGGAGCAGCACGAAGATGGACGGCACCGCGAGCGTCGCGATTCCGACGAGCACGCGACTGTTGCCGTGGTAGAGCGGAACCGGCGTCGCGCGCCCCAATCGGAAGCCCGCAGCTTTCAACTGATCCGCAATACCCTTGACCATCTCAACGTTCGTTGCTTCGATCGTGAGGTCGCCGTCCTGATGCGGCCACGGTCGCAGGTAGATCACGCGAACGTTGCGTTCGCGGGCGCCGAGCACGTAGCGCGCGACGATCTCGTCGAGCTTCAGCTTGTCGAGCTCGGTCTTGGCGATCGCCTGAACGCGCACCGTGCGGCCCGGTATCAGACGCGCGAGCTTATCGTTGCCCTTCTGCACTTGGCTAGGATCGTACGTCTCGATCGAGCCGAAGCTGAAGAGGCTCCGCGTGAAGGCCGCGGCAGTGTCCTCCAAATGGTCGGGATAACCCAAAACCTGGTTGCCCAAGCCGAAAAAGATGACGGTTGAGACTTTGGGATCGTATCGCAGCACGTCGGCGAAGGCGGCGTTGATCTGCGGCGCGCGAAACCGCTCGTCGTTTTGCAGGCGTGGAACGACCAGCAGATGTAGGCGGCGCGCGAGCTCGATTTGATCCGTTGGAATTCCCAAGCCTAACGCGTTGAAATAATCGATCTGCGTAAGCACTTCGATCACCCACGGCCGCGTCGCCCGCAACACTCGCACGCTTTTGGGCTCGAAGTGGAGCGCGAGCTGCGTGCGGTACCGTTGATAGGTCGCCGCGTCGAACACGACGAGATAGATGGCGCTGGGCTTGACGCGCCGCTCGCGCACGAGCGAGGCGAGCAACGGATCGGCCAGCGGCGCGACGCGGCCTTGATTCATTAACGCCGAGCCAGCAATCGCATAGGCCTTGCCGTCCAAGCCGACGTTGTTTCCCAGCTCTTCGGTGAGCGCGAGCGACGTGAGCCCCGCGCGGCGCAACGCGATCAGAAACGCCGCCGGATTGTAGTTATACGAGCGCGCCAACGCCTCGAAATCGGTGAAGTCCATCGCGATCTCGACGCGCCGCGCATGCGATTCGGTGCGCAACCGAAACGCTGCGACCGCGGCGCACGCGACCAAGGCAACGAGCAAGACGATGGCGGCATAACGTGTTCGCGGCGTCAAGATGGTCACGGAGCGCCACTCATTCGACCAGAAGCGCGGTTTCCTTCGACTCCGCTGCGGACAGGCAACACAGAAGGGCTCGCCATGTGGCGAGCCCCCTGCCGTCGCGTATGCGCGAATCCCTTTTTGTCGGGTAGCGCATACCGGGTGTGGGCGACGCTTTTGCTGTCAGGACGCCCCGGACGCCCACTGATCCGGCGGCGGACCGCATGCTTTCCACGCGTGCGTTGCGTGCCCTCCAGAGCGCGCCGGCGTCATTCCGGCCAAACCGGCGGGCGCCGCTCCAAGAATGCCGCGATGCCTTCGCGCGCGTCGTCGCGCTGCGCGTTTTCGATCATCACTTCCTTGGTGTAGTCGTACGCCGCGTCGGTATCCAGATCGATCTGCGCGTAGAACGCCGCTTTACCGATGCCGACGATGTTGCGGCTGGAACCCGCGATCCGGCGCGCCAGCGCGAGCGTCTCCTCGCGCAGCCGCTCCGGGGGCACGACGCGATTGACTAAGCCCCACGCGAGAGCCGTCTGCGCATCAATGTTCTCCCCCGTCAGCAACATCTCCATCGCTCGTTTGCGGCCGACCGCGCGCGAGAGCGCAACCATCGGCGTGCTGCAAAACAGGCCGATGCGCACCCCGGGTGTTGCGAAGGTCGCCTCGCTGGATGCGACGGCCAAGTCGCAGGCCGCGACCAACTGGCAACCGGCGGCGGTCGCGACTCTCGCGACCTCGGCGATGACCGGCTGGGGAACCGACACGATGCGCGCCATCAGGCCGACGCATTCCTCGAAGATCGTTCGGTACGCTTCGGCGTCGCGCTCCGACAGCTCGCGCAAGTCGTGACCGGCGGAAAACGCGGGTCCCTCGCCGCGCAGAACTATGGCACGAACCGTCGGATCCCCGCCCGTCTCGGCCAGAGCGTCGTTCAGCTCGCGCATGATCTGCAGTGAGAGCGCGTTGCGCTTCTCCGGACGGTTGAGCGACAGAATCGCGATCGCTCCGTCGCGCTCGCGCGTGATGCCGCTGGTGGTCGCCTCCATAGATTGTAGAGATTCGCCGGGGCCGGCCCGAATGCTCTCCCATACGGCACGGTGACAGGAGGGTCTCGCGTTGATCGTTCGTTGGTTTTTTGCTGTCGGCAGTGCGCTGGCATGGATCGGCGCAGCGTCGGTCCTGCCCTCCACGGTGTCGTCCGACACGGCGCTCGTCGGATGGGCGTCGGGCGCTTCCGTCGCGGCGGAACTAAACGCGGAAAAGGTCGTCATGGGCGTCCCCTCGCCGGCCAACGCGATGGAGATCGAGCGGCATCTTTCGTCGGCGCCGCACCGCGCGGGCTCCGCCGCCGATTATGCAACGGCCCTTTACGTGCAGCAGCGGCTGCAACGCGACGGCTTCACCACGCGCATCAAAGAGTACCAAGTGATGTTTACCGGACCGCTGCACGAGAGCCTGACGCTGCTCTCGCCGCGTCGCGTCAACTTCGATATGCTCGAAGGCACGCCCGGACATCATACCAAGTGGGAGCTCATGGCGGGGCCGCCGTTCTTGGAAGAATCCGGCGACGGCGATGCGACGGGTCCGGTCGTCTACGTCAACGCAGCATCGAAAGACGACCTTGCGGAGATTGACGCGCGAGGCGTGAGCCTTCGGGGCGCCATCGCCTTGGTGCGCCTCGGCGCGCCGGGGGCCGGCGGTTTTCGCAACCTCGATCCGAGTTACATCGCGTACAACGAGCTGCGCAAACGCGGAGTCATCGGGATTCTCGAGTTCATGGAGCCGGCCACTACCGGGTACGGCGGCGGCGCGACCTGGCCCGCCGGAAATTACAAGAATCTCAACATGGCCGAACGCATGGGCGGAATGTCGCCGCGCGGATTTGGAATGTTTCCGCCCGGCGATCCGACGAGCGCGGGCAAAGCGCCCGTTCCGGGCGCGCCGCACAAGAGTTGGGATGATATTCCGCACGCGACGATTCCGGAGCTGAGCATCACGCAGGCGACGGCGCGCACGCTACTGTCAGGAATGACCGGAAAGGTCGTTCCGTCCACTTGGCATCCAATGTTCGAGTTCGTCCAGCACTTCGGCGGCAACGAGACCGTGCACGTTCAGACGAAATTCGAACGCCGCCTTAAGACGATTTGGCTGGTCTTCGGCGACCTCAAAGGTAGCGAGCAGCCCGACTCGATCGTGATGATCGGCAGTCACCGCGACGCGATGACGTTCGGCGCGATCGATCCCGGCAGCGGCACGACGGTGATGTTGCAAGACGCTGATGCGTTTCACGCGCTCGCGTTGCAGGGCTGGAGACCCAAGCGCACGATCGAAATTGCGTCGTGGGACGGCCACGAACTGGGCCTCTTCGGCTCGGCGGCGTATATTTATGAGGACGGCCCGCAACTCCGACAGAGCGTCTTTCAGTACATCAATACGGATCAACTCACGACGGGGGATCCGTTCGTCGTAAGCGCTTCGCCCGGGCTCTACGCGTTCATGCAGCAGATTTGCGACGTCGTGCCCGCCGCCGACGGCCATAGCATGCTCGGACTGCGCGACCAGCGAGTGGATCCGCTGCTCAATCCGATCGTCGGCGGTTCCGATCACCAGAATTTTTCCTACATGCTCGGCGTTCTCAGCACGTCGAACGGCTACTACGGCGCGTTCGGCGCGCATCACACCGCCGAAGATAATCTCGACGGATTGCGCACCTACGACCCCGGCATGAAGCAGGCGGTCGTCACCGCGCAGGTGACCGCGATCCAAGCGATGCGCGCCGCCGGCGCGACCGTCGAGCCGCTGCGCCTCGAGGAGATCCCAACCCAGATGCTCAAGGACTTGACGGCGCTGCAGGCGACCACGATCGAGCGCACAAACGGCAGCGTCACGCTGAGCGAGCTTCGCGCCGCGTTGGTGGCGTATCAGACGGCAGCGCACGCGACGGACGTTGCCATGCAACAGGCGGAAACCAAAGGCGACGCGACCGCGATGGCGGCACTCGCCGCGAAGGAGCAGGCGTCGCGCGACGCCTTCTACCGCAGCGATGGATTACTGGAAAACTCCTACTACCACACGCTGGACCGTGTGTTCACGAGTTTTCCGGAGATCGTCTTTGCGGGCGGGAAACCGGAAACGCTGAAGAAGGGCGAAGATCGCATGCTTACCGCGATCGCCGAGGCTACCGCCGCGTTGAAGCCGTGACGACCGCTCGCGGCGCGTTCATCGGCCGCGAAGTAACTCCATAGCCGAACTCCTAGCAGAGAATGAACTCGCTCTCCGACTTAAATTGGAACGAACGCTCTAGGTGCCTGCTGTAGGTTCAGCGTCGAAGCTCCAAGGTCGTGGGCGCGAGCGTCGCTCGCCGCGAGC
>JAFAXS010000100.1 GCA_019240755.1 Vulcanimicrobiota bacterium | reverse complement strand
GTTCTCGCGCAAGCCGGTCTTCGGCTACGTCGGCATGGTGATCGCCGCGTTCGCGATCGCGGGGCTCTCGCTCGGCGTGTGGGCCCACCACATGTTCACCACCGGCGCGGTCAGCAATCCGTTCTTCTCAGCGGTCTCGTTTCTGATCGCCGTTCCGACCGGCATCAAGTTTGTCAACTGGATCGGAACGATGTGGAAAGGCGCGATCGAGCTGTCCGCGGCGATGTGCTTTGCCATCGGGTTCTTGCTAAACTTTCTGATCGGCGGCATCACCGGCGTCATGATCGCCTCGCCGCCAATCGACTACCAGGCACACGACAGTTACTTCATCGTCCAGCACTTTCACTATACGATCGGCGGCGGCAGCCTCTTTGCGCTCTTCGGAGCGCTGTACTTTTGGTTCCCGAAGATCTTCGGCGTGACGCTCCAAGAACGTTTGGGCAAGTGGGTCTTCGCGCTGTTTTTCGTCGGCTTCAACCTGACGTTCATTCCGATGGGCTTCATGGGCATGGAAGGCATGGCGCGCCGCGTGTATACCTATCCCGCCATCGGGCACCTCGCAACGCTCAATGCGATCGCCACCGCGGGAGCCGGCGTGATGGCGGCCGGCGCGATGCTGTTCTTCGTCGACGTCTTGGTCTCGGTGCTCCGGCGCCGGCCCGTCGCCGACAATCCGTGGGGAGGCTATTCGCTTGAGTGGCTCACGTCGTCGCCGCCGCCGGAGTTCAACTTCCGGCGTTTGCCGCCGATACGCAACTCGAGGCCTGCGATCCAGTGAGGGCGTTTGTCTGGCTCTTTATGATCGCGGCGCTCTTCGGAGTGGCGATCGCAGTGGCATATTGGTTCATCGCGCATCGAGAGGCGACGGGGACTGCGCTCTTGGGCATCATGGCGGCCGCGCTGGCATTCACCGCCGGATACGCGATCGTGGCCGAACGCGACGCGCGCCTCGAGGGCGATAATCCGAAAGAATCGATCTCCGATGCGGCCGGTGAGGACCTCGGTATCTTCACGACGCACAGCAGTTGGCCGGTGCTCACGGCGCTCTGCGTGCTCGCGGTACTGGTGGGGGCCGTGTGGGCGCCGCTGATCGGCATCGCGGGTCTCGTGTGTCTGCTGCTCTGTCTTTGGCGGCTAGGCGCGGAAAGCGCGCGCGTGTGATGCCAGGAAGCACTATTTCCTGCGCGTATCTTTCGGATTACCCGCTGCCTTTCGAGGAGGTATCGCCATGTCCGCTGTCACGGTTCCAAGAACCCTAGGCCTGTTCGTCGTCTCCGCGCTTCTGTCGGCCTGTATGGACGGCGCGGTGCCGCCTCAATCGCTGCGACAAACCGGTGCGGCCTTCTCGAGTATGCCGGCGCCGGCCGGCTATAGGGTCATTTTTTCGTTCGACGGCAAGAAGGACGGCGATGGGCCGCGGGGAGCGCTGCTCGCGGTCAAGGGCTTTTTCTACGGAATAACCACAGGCGGCGGCAAGTTCGGCAACGGCGTGGTGTTTCGGATCTCGCCGTCGGGTCAGCAAGCCGTGGTGTACGCGTTCAAGGGTGGAACATCCGATGGAAGGATTCCGAACGGACCGCTTATCGAGGTTAACGGCGTGCTCTACGGCACGACGACACGCGGCGGCGCGAACGATTCCGGAATATTCTTCAGCTTGACGACCTCGGGCAAGGAGAAAGTTATCTACAGCTTCGGATCGACCGAGAGTCCCACCGGGCCGCTCTTCTACGACAAGGGCGTGTTCTTGGGAACAGAGGTCGGATTCGGCTCCGATCGCGGCTCGGTGTATAAGATCACCCCACAAGGTGCGTTCAAAGCCATCTATTATTTTCAGGGCCAGCCCGACTGCTATAATCCCTTGGACAGCGGCATTACCGTCGTGAAGAGCATTCTCTACGGTACCGCGCGGTACGGCGGCGCTTTCGGCAACGGTTGCATCTTCAAAATCAAAGCCGGCAAGGAGGGCGTGCTGTACAGCTTCAAGGGCGGCAAGGATGCCCAGCAGCCCACGAGCGGCGTCATCGCCGTCAACGGGACGCTGTACGGAACCGCCGGTGGCGGAACGAAAAGCGACGGGACCGTCTTTCGGGCGACGTTGTTGGGGAAAGAACACGTACTGTATGCTTTCAAGGGATATCCGAACGACGGCAGCGTTCCCAACTCGCCGCCGCTCGACATCAAGGGGAACTTGTACGGCGTAACGGATTCCGGTGGCCCGCACAACAGCGGCACGATTTTCAAAGTGGATGCCGCGGGACACGAAACGGTCCTCTATGCCTTCAAGGGCCAACCCGACGGCTCCAGCCCGGCAGGCGCTCTCATCGATTCCAGCGGTAAGCTTTACGGTACGACCAGCAGCGGCGGAAAGTACGGCGTCGGAACGGTCTTCACGATCTAACGCCCGTAGAAATTTTTACGAAGTAGGGCTCGGAGGTTTCATTTATGCGTTGGACGGCTTTCATTTTTTGCGCCGTCGTTGCGGCGGGATGTGCCCGTAACGCGGAGTCGCCGCTGGTGCCCGTGGCTTCATCCGATGGTGCGACCGTCGCGCCGCCGGTGGGAGTTTATAGGGTGCTGTTCAGCTTCAACTACGCGGACGGCAATTTCCCAACGGCGGGACTGATCTATTACAAAGGGGCGCTCTATGGAACGACGGCGAGCGGCGGTGCCGACAGCTCAGGGGTGTTCTTCAAATTTGCTGCCGGCAAAGAAAAGACGCTATACGATTTCGGCAGTCACTCAGGCGACGGTCTCCAACCGCAGTTCGGTCCGTTGATCGAGTCGGGCGGCGTGTTCTACGGAACGACGTATGCGGGTGGAGCGCATTCTCAGGGACCGTGTTTCGGATTACGCCCGCCGGTGCGGAGAAGGTGATCTACAGTTTCAAGGGCGCCAACGACGGCGCCAACCCGGAGGCGGGCGTCATCGCCGTCAATGGGGTGTTGTACGGCACGACCGTGAGCGGCGGGGGGAATTGCTCGGGAAACTTCTGCGGCACGGTCTTTAGGGTGACGACGGCGGGCAAAGAGACGGTGCTCTACCGGTTCAAGGGCGGAAAGGACGGCATTGGCCCTGCCGGCGGGCTCACATACGTCAAAGGCAAGCTGTACGGAACGACCAATATCGGAGGCGCGGGCGGCATCGGCACCGTTTTCGAGTTTTCCAGAACGCATGAGAAAGTGCTGCACACGTTTGAAGGGACGTTCAGCAAAGACGGACACGGCCCGACCGGCAATCTGACCGACGTCAAAGGCGTGCTCTACGGTACCACGACGTACGGTGGCGCATACGGCAGCGGTAGCGGCACGTCCGGTACCGTCTACGCAATCGCGACCTCGGGCGCCTACAAGGTGATCTATTCGTTCAAAGGCCCCGATGGCGGCTACCCACTCTACACGACGCTCGTCGACGTCAAGGGCGTGCTCTACGGGACGACAAACCTCGGCGGCGCGAACAACAACGGGACGGTTTTCGCGGTGACGAAAGCCGGCGGGGAGCGCGTCCTCCATAGTTTCAAGGGTGGCAAAAAGGACGGTGCGATGCCATACGGAGGACCGATCCCCATCAACGGCAAGCTGTACGGCGTCGCGAGCCGCGGCGGTACGTTCAACGATGGAATTATTTATGTAGTCACACAGTAACACTTGCCCTTCGGCGGGGTTACGTGGTGCCGATCTTCCGGATGAAAAGCACCAGCGCGCCCAAGCCGAACAACCACGCGACGAACCCTTCGGCGACAGGACCGACGTGGTGGAGGGAGATGCCGCCCGCATCGCCGGGATTGCGTTGCGGCGGCGCGTGCTGGATGAAGCCGACGTACGCGACGACGTCGCTCAGGTCGCGATCGCTGAGAACGTCGCTTCCGAACTGCGGCATGACTCCCGGGCCGACGCGAACAGCTTCGGCGACTTGTTGCGGCGTTGAATCGTGCAACGAGGGCGCCACGTTGCCGTAGCCGACCGATGCGCCGTCACCGGTAACGCCGTGACACGCCGCGCAATTTGCGGCGAAGAGCTCGCGACCGCGAGCGACGTTGCCTCGCACGATGCGCGGTGCGGCCGGCTGCGTACTGCCGGATGCGAACGATCCGACGTACTGCACGAGCTCCTCGATTTCTCTGGGCGTGAACGCGGGACGGCGATGGATTTCATTGATGCCGGGAGCGGCGGCGGGCATCCGCCCCGTGCCGAGCATGAAGCGAACGTCCGCGGCCGACTTACCGGCTAACGGCGGCGCGCTTTCCGAGCCTTGCCCGCGGTCGCCGTGGCAAGACGAGCACCGCGCGGCGTAGAGAAGCGCGCCCTCATCGGCGGCGGCCGCCGCGGTAGGCGCAAGGCAGAGCAGCACCGCGAACGTGGCGCATCGCATGGTAATACTCTACCCACGTAGCGATTGGCGCCTCATTGAAAATGGGTACGGATTGCTAATGCAAGGCAAGGCAACGATAGCAGGCCATCCCATCCACCCAATGCTCGTAACGTTTCCAATCGGCTGCTTTGTGGCCGCAGTCGTTTGCGATATCATCTCGATTTGGGCCGGTCCGGTATTTTGGGCCGCGATGAGCACCTGGCTGATCCTCTTCGGATTGATCGGCGCCCTCGCAGCGGCGATCTCGGGTTTCGTGGATTACCTGACCGCGCCGATGACGGAGAGCGCTAAGGGCACCGCGGCCTGGCACATGACGATCAACGTCGGCGTGATCGTGATCTTCGGTCTCGCCTGCGCCGTGCGGTTTTTGGATCACACGTCGGTGGCCGGCTACGGACTGACCGCGATCGGCATAATGATGCTCGCCATCTCGGGGACGCTCGGCGGCAGCGTCGCGCACCGGCATCTGGTCGGGTCGTCGGAATCGGACATGCGCGTCGCGCGCGATGCGCCGGAACGCACCGCGACGCCACGAAGCACGAGCGAAGTCAGTACGCCTTCGGGGCGTATACGTTAAACGTGAGGGCGCGCGACGCCGAGCGATTGATAAACCGATGCAGAGCGTTCTTCGGGACGATGACGCTGTCGCCGGCGCGCATCTGAAACTTTCGCTCCCCGACCTGCGCCTCTAGCTCGCCTTCGGCAACGAACAGCACCTGTTCGCTGTCGCCATGCTCGTTGCTCAGCGGTCCGCTCGCCTCGCCCGGCGCGAGCACCATGGCCGCGCTCTGCAGCTCCTCGGCGTTTTCGAGGACGATGAAGCCGTCGCGAACCTCGTGCAGGTTGCGAGTCATGCGGCCGGCGGAAGCCCCGTGGCGAGCGCTTTTGCAGCGATGCGAAGGTCCGCGATAAACTTCCGCATCTCGGCGTGGCGCGTTTCTGAATCGGGTGCGCGCAGTACGGCCGAGGGGTGAATGGTAGGAACGACCGGCGCTCGGAGGCCCGGCTGCGCGATCACGCGGCCGCGATTGATCAGCAGGCGAAACGTCGAGCCGAGCAACGACTGCGCCGCAGTCGCGCCCAGCGCCACGATCAACTCGGGGCGAACGACCTCGAGCTCGGCTTGGAGCCACGGTTTGCACGCGCGAATTTCGATCGTTTTCGGCTTGTTGTGGATGCGGCGCTTGCCGCGCTCGACGAATTTAAAATGCTTCACCGCGTTGGTGACGTAGATGTCGCGCGGCGCGATTCCGGCTGCCTCCAG
>JAFAXS010000078.1 GCA_019240755.1 Vulcanimicrobiota bacterium | reverse complement strand
GTCAGGTGTTCGGCGACCGATTCCAATGCCGCCGCCGCCTCCTGCACTTCCTCGGGCAAGGACGCCTCTTCACTGAGCCGCGTGAGCCGCATCGCGAGATCGTACAGCCGCTCCAAAAACAGAATCCACGCGGCCTGCCGATGGGCGATCAAGTGCACGTTGCGCGCGTAGCCGAATGTCGGGCCGGCATTCTTTCCGGGATACTGCGGGCCCGCGGGAAGCTTCGCGAGCGCCTCGCCGATCGGCCGCAAGCCCGAGGCCATGATGCGCAGCGTGCCGCGCGCAAGCAGCCGCAGCTCCTCTTCGGTCTCGCCTCCGTGCGCGAAGAAGCGCAGCAGCATCGCCAGCATCACGTCGTACGCGTTATTGAACAGCCCCGCCAGCTCGGACGCGACCGGATCGGTAATCCGATTCGTGCGGGGCTCCGCCGCAAAGCCGCGCGTCGTGGGATTCGTGAGCAGCGGGCGAGTCGGCTCGAAGAGCCGGCCGTCGCGTCGCGCCAGCTCGGAGAGCGTCTCATACTCCTGCCGGATCGAATCGAAGACGCAGAAATGCGCGTCGGGATGCTCGCTGGTCGGCGACTCACCTTGCTCGACGATCATCTCAATCGCCTTACACGCCGACGCAACGCCGGTCACTTGCACCAGCTCCTTGGGAAGATCGAGGTACTGCGGATTGGCTTGCACCGCCGGGTCGCCGATGAAGAGGCGCTCCGCGGGAATCGTTCGGAACGCCGACTCGATCTTGTGATAGAACTCGCCGACCGTGCGAAAGTCGATATCGAAGGGCTCGACGCTGTTTTGGAAGGCGATCAGCGCGGAGCGATCGACTTCGCCGACGACTCGCTCGCACATCGCACGGTAGACGGGCGCACGCTCGGGCGGAATGATGCCGTCTTCGGGCATTTCGTAGCACACGAGCCGCTCGAGCAGCGCATGCGAGACCGGTTCGAGCGCGATCTCGATGCCGAACGGAAACGTGGATGGCGGCAGGGGAAAGTTCGACCGCGCGAAGTGCGGCGCGCCGCCGACGGCGGTGATCAGGTTGGAGACCTGCGCGAGGTGCAGCATCTCCTCGACGGCCACGCCCGCGATTTTGCGCTTCCACCTCCGAACTGCCTGAAGCTCGGTCTCCGTCAGCCCGCCTTCGGCGAGGTCCGTTTTCAGCGAGTATCCTGCATACAGGTACGCGCAGGCGAGGTCGTGCTCGAGCTCCGACGCGCGCGTGAGGAGATAGAGCAGCTCCTCGCGGCACGTCACGGGCGACATGGGACGAACGGCGGTCGACGTCATAGGCACCTCAAGTACACTCACGAATGCAGGACCCGGCCCGCGGGTTGCACCGGGTCCGCGAATTAGCGGCGCAAGCCGAATAACGTGCGGACGACGCTCACAACAGCCGCTGCCACCGCGACCCAAAAGACCACTCCGATCCAGGCGTGCCATCCCTGCGGGTGATAGAACTGCATCACGATGGCGATCCCGACGATGCAAGCGGCGGCGAGCATGGTCGCGTTCGCGCGCTCGACCATGTGCTCGAAGCGCTTGACAAGTGGTTCCGCATCCTGAAGCGCCGTCCAGACGCGAAGGTTGCCTCGTTCAACCTCGCCTAGGACTCGATCGATTCTGCGCGGCAGGGCGATCGTGAGCTCGGCCGCATCCGTGACCGAGTCTCGAACTCGTTCGGCCCAGCGATCATCCGTCAGGGCCCCATGCAGCAACTTTCCTGCGAGTGGTTCGACGTAGTCCGCGAGACTGGAGTCGGGATCGATGCGTTGCAATAGCGCCTCGCACATCAGCAAAGCCTTGAAGAGCTGGGCGATCGGAGGTGGAAGCCGAAGGCGCTCGCGCCGGAAGAGCTCCAGGAACTCGCCCAGCGCGTTGCCGATCGGCACGCTCTCGAACGATACGTCCACGTACCGCTTGAGCATATGGTCCAAGTCGGCGCCGATTGCCGCGCGATCGACGGGATGAGAGGGCGCGGCGATTTCGATGAGCCGGTCGGTTACGCGTTCCGCATCGCATCGGCTGATGGCGATCAGCAGGTCCGCCACCCGACGCCGCGCTTCGGGCGTGAGACGCTCGACCATCCCGAAGTCCACCACACCCAGCACGCCGCCGTCCTGAACGATGAAGTTGCCCGCGTGAGGATCGGCGTACAAGACGCCTCGCTCGAGAGCCGGCTCAACGACGAAACGCGCGATGCGCGCAGCGACGGTTGCGCGCCCGCGCTTCGACAATGTAGCAACTTCTTCGGGAGAAGTACCGCGGATGCGCTCGTATGTCAGCACCGCTTCGCCCGAGAAGGGCTCGATCACCCCGGGGATCTTGAATCCGCGCTCGTCGCGAAAGATATCGCGAAAGACCCTCTGATTTGCCGCCTCCCGGCGAAAATCGAGCTCTTCGCGCAACATGTCGCCAAACTCGCGCACAAGACCGGGCGCGTCGAATTGCTGGAATACTGCAAACCGCGGCGTCCAAGATTCGACGATGTCGCTGAGTAGCTCGAGATCGGTCAGCGCGAGTTGCTTCGCCCCCGGTTTTCGAACTTTTACGACGACGTCGCCGCCGTCGGGAAGAGTTGCGTTATGGGCTTGCGCGATCGAAGCGCTTCCGGCGGGCTTCGGGTCGAACGAAGCAAATATTTCCGAGGCGGGCGTGCCGAACTCGGCGCGAATTACTTCTTGAAGATCGCGCAGCGGCACAGGGGGAACCTGATCCTGCAGCTTTGACAGCTCGTTGCGATACGTCTCCGGCAGCAAATCGGCGCGCGTCGAAAGCATCTGACCCAGCTTGATGAAGACCGTGCCGAGCTCTTCGCATGCCTGACGAAGATGTTCGGCGCGGATTTGGTGGTTGCCGACGACGCCGATTCCGTGGCGGGCCAGCGTCCCCAAAATTTCCCGATAGCGTGCGCTGCGGCTGCGAGACTCTTCCATGCCCTGCAAACGCTCTTACCCATCGCGGCAGGTTGCGCCGAGCGCTTGCTCTTTGCTAGAATCCGCGCAACGGGCTTTTACGTCAGCGGAAAGGAGTCCACTGGAATGCCGCTCTCGAGGCGCGCTTGCGCCGAGTTTTTCGGAACGTTTTGGCTGGTTTTCGGTGGCTGCGGGAGCGCCGTATTGGCGGCAGCCTTTCCTCAATTAGGAATAGGCTTCGCCGGCGTCGCCCTGGCCTTCGGTTTGACGCTCCTGACAATGGCGTACACGATCGGCCCCATTTCCGGATGTCACATCAATCCGGCTGTGACGTTCGGCCTCTTTTTGGCGAAGCGATTTCCGGGCCGGGACGTTATCCCGTACTGGATCGCGCAGATTTTGGGCGCTATCGTGGCGGCGGGCGTTCTGTATTGGATCGCGAGCGGTAAGCCGGGCTTCGTCGCCGGACAGTTTGCCAGCAACGGCTATGACGTGCTGTCGCCCGGTCACTACGGCATGGCGTCGGCGCTCGTCGCCGAGATCGTGCTGACCTTCGTCTTCCTGATGGTGATCTTGGGCGCGACCGAGCGCCGCGCCCCCGTCGGATTCGCGGGCTTGGCCATCGGACTGGTTCTGACACTGATCCATTTGATCAGCATTCCGATCGACAACACGTCGGTGAATCCGGCGCGCAGCACCGGCCCCGCGATTTTCGCCGGCGGCGCGGAGCTGGCGCAACTATGGCTGTTCTGGATCGCGCCGCTGATCGGCGGCGGCCTGGCGGGGCTGATTTACCCGGTGCTCTTCGGCGAAGTCGTCAGCGAGGTTCCGATCGCAGGTCGCGAACCGAAGTAACGCCCTTACTTATTAGGGGTTACTTTCGAGAGAAAATCTGCGATCGCGCTATTGACCGCCTGCGGCTGGTCGTACATCGCGAAGTGCCGCGCGTCGGGAATGACCGTGAGCGTCACGTCGGGCGCGCCCTTGACGATGCCGGCGTAGAACGATCGCTTCGCCTCCGCCGACGGGATGTGATACTGCGAATCGGCGGCGGCGTCGAATGGGACGAGGAGCTGAATCGGAACGGCGGCCTTCGGCAAGGCCGGACGCAAGTCGAGCAAGACGTCTTCCTGAAACCAGCGGCCGGTGGCGGCGGGATCGCTCTTGGCCACGAGCGGGGCGATCGCTTCGACGTCCTGCGGCGATCTGACGTAACCCGGCAGCGTGACCGTCCTTTGGTAGTCCATAAATTGCGCCGTCGTCATCGCGGCCATCTGGGCGGCGGCGCGCGCCACCATCGCCCTTAGGGCGTCCGGCTGCATAAACAGCGCGAGTGGAAAGATCGGTAAACCGTCCAGCGCGACGACGCCGCCGAGGCGATCGGGATGCTGCGTGGCGAGCATGAAGCCCAGCGTTCCTCCGAGGCTGTGACCGATCACAATCGGCTTGACGATGTGCCGCTCGTCGAGCAATTGCCAGAAATCGGCCGTCACCGTCGCAAACAGCGGGCCGCCGATCGGTGGCCGGCCGTCGAATCCCGGCAACGTCAACGCGTAGATCGTGTACTGCGGCCCGAAGTGAGTGATTTGGCCGCTCCACTCCCACGGGCCGCACGTCAAGCCCGGAATGAAGATCAGCGCTTGGCGCGCCGGCGTTCCGTATTGCGTTACGTGCAGCGAGCCCACGTCGAACGTCGCCACGGGGCTCGGAAGCGGCGGCACGGCAGCGTCAACCGCGAAGGCGGATCCCAAGAGCAGAAACACGGTGGAGCACAGCGCAAGCAATGTCCTCATCCGGGTTATCTTGCGCCCAGCCTTCGCAGCACCTTGGGCGGGATCAAACAGATGAGGGTGCCGCTCGTGGACGTTCGCTCGGCCAGCTCGATGCCGGCGAGCGCGGCTTTTTTCAGCTCGACGTTCCCATCGCCGATCATGTGGCCGATCGCGGCGCTCATCGTCGGCTCGTGCCCAACGAGCATCACCCTTTCGGAGTCGGAATGCTCCGTGAGTATGGTCTGGCACGCGCGAGCGTTGAAACCATGGGCGATGCGCGCGTCGTCAACGACGTCGCGCAGGCGAAGCTGCTCTGCGACGTACTCGGCCGTTTGCCGCGCGCGGAGCAGCGGGCTCGTAACGATGAGCTCGAGATCGGGCAAGAGCTCCGCAATCGCCTTGGCCTCGCGTTCCATCGCCTCGCAGCCGTCCGGAGTCAACGGACGGTCGTCGTCGCTCCCATGCCATTTCGAGGCTTCAACCGCGATGCCGTGGCGTAAGAAGTAACAGCGCATCCGCCACAACTACGGCGCGAGGCCGCCGAACCCCGCATCCGGAAATCGCGCCGCATGAGCAGATCCTGGCAGACTCGACTTCTCCACTCGGCCGTGTCGGTTCCGGAAGGCTATCGCTCCCTGGCGACGGCCGTCTACCGCGGGTCCACCACGCTCTTTCCTTCGGCGTCGGCGGTCACCGATCAATGGGACCAGGAACGAGTCGGATACACCTACGGCCTCTACGGTACGCCGACGTCGCTCGAGTTGGCCGCGCGCATCTGCGAGCTCGAAAACGGCTGTCACACGATCCTGACGCCCGGAGGACAGTCCGCGATTTCGCTGATCGACTTCGCATTGCTCAACAGCGGCGATCACATTCTCGTTCCACGCAGCGTCTATCGTCCCAATCGTCAGCTCACGAGCGCGCTGCTCTCCCGTTTCGGCGTCACGGCAACGTTTTACGACCCTCTGATCGGGGCCGGCGTCGGCGAGGTAATGCAGGAAAACACGCGGCTCGTTTGGGTCGAAAGCCCCGGCTCGGTTACAATGGAGGTGCAAGACGTTCCGGCTATCGCGCGGGCGGCACACGAGCGCGGCGCGCTCGTGGTGCTCGACAACACGTGGTCGGCCGGGGTGCTGTTCGACGCCTTCGCGCACGGCGTCGACGTCACGATGCAGGCGATCACGAAGTACGTCGGCGGCCACAGCGACGTGCTCTTGGGCTCGATCACGGTTCGAGATGAGGCGCTGTATCAGAAGCTGGGCGCCGCGCGGCAAGTCATCGGCTGCGCCACGTCGCCCGACGATTGCAGCCTCGCCCTGCGCGGGCTCCAAACGATGGCCGTGCGCCTTGCCGTCGTGGAAGCGTCGGCACTCGAGATTGCGCGCCGCCTCGCGGATCGTCCCGAAGTCGAGCGCGTGCTGCATCCGGCGCTTCCTTCATGCCCCGGTCACCAGTTCTGGAAGCGCGACTTTCTCGGTTCCTCCGGCGTCTTCTCGATCGTCCTTTCGCCGGGACCGACGCGCGAACAGGTCTTCGCGTTCGTGGATGCGCTCGAGCTATTCGAAATCGGTTATAGCTGGGCCGGGACCACGAGCCTCGCTGTGGCGTACACGATCGCACCCGCGCCGAACCGTCCGGCATACGATCATCGCCTCGTACGCTTCAGCATCGGACTGGAATCGACCGACGATCTCATCGCCGATCTCGAAGCGGCGTTACCGGCCCTCTCGCGGTGAACGAGGGAACGATGAGTTCGTCCGTTGACCACGAAGCTCTCGCGCTGTCGTCTCGCTGGCAGTGGAGGTGCACGGTGGCGATGCACACGGTACGTTCCGGAATGGCAGCTTGCGCGCTGGCTCTTAATTTTTGGGGCTGCGGTGGACAGCCGCTCATCCCTGTGACCGCGACGCCATTGGCCTATCAGGACCACGGCTACGGAAACGAACCGAGGACGGCTGGACCTAAGAACGAGTACCTCTACGCAGCGCATTGCTGCACGCTCCTCAAATATGGGAACGTAACGGTCTACGAGCCTTTACTGAAGGGACTGGTCCGGCAAATAACTCAGGGAGTGCTTAATCCGGTTGCCGTGGCGTTCGATTCCTCGCAAACCCTTTACGTCACGAACCTCTTTTACGGAGTAACGGAATGGGATCGCGGCAGCAGGCAGCCGTCGCGCGCGATCCGACCCATCTACGGGGCGATCGGTTCGGCGTTGGACGCTTCGAACAATCTGTATGTCATCAACTGCGTGCGATGCATACCCTACGCACACCGGAAGAACGTCATCAACCATGATTCGATCGTCGTATTCAGTGCTAAGAGGACGCGGCGCTCATATGCGATCAACGATAAGCTGTTCTTTCCGCACGCCGTTGTCGTGGATGGGGCGGGATACGTGTATGTCGCAAACGGCGAAAGCGCTCACTATCATGCGTATGTCACCGTCTACCGCCCGCATTCGACGAAGCTCTGGTTCAAGATAGAGAACGGCAACGGGGTTCCCCGCGCGCTGGCGTTGGACAGGTCAGGGGACCTGTTCATCGCCAATCAGCCCTCGGAAGTGCGTGAGTACGCCCCGGAGTCGCGGCGGCTGCTTCGCGTAATTACGCAAGGAATCGACAATCCGACGGCCATGCTGTTCGATGAGTCAGGACGCCTTTACGTGGCAAACCGTGGCTATTCGTCGTCATCGAAGGGGTGGATTTCGGTCTACGCCCCCGGGGCGTTGTCGCCGAAGTATCAGATAGTTGAAGGAGTGAACGATCCGGTGGCGCTGGCGCTCGACGGTCATGATGATCTTTACGTTGCAAACGTCGGCGGCAGGACCGACGGCAAGATCGTCGTGTATGCGCCCAACGGCGTCGAGCCGGTGAGGATCGTAAAGAACGATCTCTTCAACAGCCCGGTCTCGCTGGCGCTCGGTCCTAAGTGAGCATAGTTACAGTACCTC
>JAFAXS010000071.1 GCA_019240755.1 Vulcanimicrobiota bacterium | reverse complement strand
CGCGCGAAGCGCGCCCGAAAATAGACGAGCTTTCGCGCGAAATCGAAGCGTTTGCAGAGCGCGCCCGAGCACTGGAACCTAGCGCCGCGCAGTCGCCGCTGCGCGCGTTGGTGGAGCAACTGCCGAATCTCGTTGACGAGACCGTGCCCGACGGCGCCGACCCGAGCGACAACGTCGAAGTGCGCCGCTGGGGAGCGCCGCCCGCGTTCGGTTTCACGCCAAAGCCTCATTGGGAGTTGGGAGAGCGTCTCGGGATCCTCGACTTCGAGCGAGCGGCGAAACTCTCCGGAAGCCGCTTCACGCTACTGCGCGGCGATGGCGCGCGGCTTGCACGCTCTCTAACCGCATTTTTCTTGGACCGCGCGCAGCGCCGGGGCTACGTTGAGGTAGCGCCGCCCTTGCTCGTTTCGCGGACGACGATGTGGTCGACGGGGCAACTGAGCAAGTTCGCCGATGCGATGTTTGAAGATGCGCAGGCCGGCCTCTTTATGATTCCCACGGCCGAGGTTCCCTTGGTCGCGCTGCACGCCGACGAGATTCTGGAAGGTGCGGAGCTGCCGCACAAATACTGCGCGGCCACCCCGTGTTTTCGGAAAGAAGCGGGCGCCGCGGGCAAGGACACGCGGGGACTGCTCCGGCAGCACCAGTTCGATAAGGTAGAGTTGGCGTGGTTTTGCGATCCGGAGCAGTCTTCGGCGGCGCTGGAGCTACTGACGCGCGACGCCGAATCGCTGCTCGAAGAGCTCGAGCTCCCATATCGCGTGGTTTTGCTCTGTGCCGGGGACACGGGTTTCAATGCGGCCAAGACCTACGACTTGGAAGTCTGGGTTCCGAGCGGAGACTCGTACCGCGAGGTGAGCTCCTGTTCGAACTGCACCGATTTTCAGGCGCGCCGGGCGGGGATTCGCTTCCGGCCCGAGCGCGGCGCAAAAGCGGAGCTGGTGCACACGCTCAACGGCTCGGGTCTGGCGGTCGGGCGAACGCTGCTCGCAATCTTGGAGAACCGTCAACGCGCCGATGGCTCGATCGCGATTCCGCAGGCGTTGCAACCGTATTTCGGCGCGGCTCGCATTCCCACGCCCAAGATGTAGCGCGCGCGCTACGAAACGTCCTGAATCAACTCCAGCAATACTTCGCGATCGAGATACCGGATGTGCCCGTGCTCCCGGCGCAGGCCCTTGCGCGCCTCGAGCTCGGCGATCGCGCGAGCTGCCACTTCTTTCACGGTGCCTCCGGCGGCGGCAATCTGCGATTGCGTGATCGTTGAAAGCGAGGCCGAGGCCGGAACCAACCCGCGCTCGGGCATCGCATACGGCAGCAGAACGCGAGCAATCCGTCCCAAGATCGGCAGGGAGCCTTGCACGTTGAGGGCGTCGGCCAACAGGCGAATCCGCTGAGCCATCACGATGCCGAGTGCATTGGTTAACTCGGGATAGCGCGCGGCGACGCGCGAGACGACGTCCCACGGCACTTTCAGGACGCGAGCGGTTTTTGAGAACACCGCGATGCGCGCCATCTTTAAGCCGCGATCGAAATACTCGGCTACGCCGAAAAGCTCGTACGGAAAAATTTCATAGAGAATGCGCTCGCGCTCGCGACCTCCGCCGTTGGCGCGTGCAACGATTCCGTCCGTCACCATTCCGATGAAGGGCCAATCGCTGTTTTCTGCGACCAGCGTTTGGCCGCGCCGTCCGGTCTGCCAAACGGCGGCCGCGGAAAGCTCTTCACGAACGCCGACGTCCAGGGCGGTAAAGGCCGGGGACCGCGCGAGGTGCTGCGCCGAGGAGTTGCGTTCGGTCGCCTCGTGCGGGCGCTGCGTCAAGCGCAGTTGCCACATGCGGCTGCCGATCCGGCGGGTCTCGACGACGAACCGGTCGGGGCGATCCTGCGTAATGCGCGAGGACAGTGCGCGCGGCTCGTTCTCGGTGATGAGGGTTAGTGAGGCTCCCGATGGAAGACGGTCGAGTGCTTTTCGAACGAGATCGGGGCGCTCCCATACGGGGAAACCACGCAGGTCGAGTTCTGCCGGTTGTACCACCTCCGTCACGTTCTCGGCAAGCCGCGCGCTCTACTCCCTGAGAATGGTCAAAAAAGAGAGGAGTAGCATGGTAAGGTCGCTGGTTCGTCGCGTCGTCTGCTGCATCGCGATCGCGTGCCTCGCATCACTGGCAGCGGGCGGTTTCGCGTCGGCCCAGGCCACGAACTTGCACTTCACGACTTCGATAACCCAGGTCTACGGATCGAAGTATCCGATCACCGGTCGTCTCGATATCGAGGTGTTTCCGTCCGGTAATCTGCGCGGATATTATCACACAAGTTACTATAAGTTATTTATTCCGGTAGTCGGCGGCCGAGACGGCAACTACATTTGGTTTGATATCGGGCCGTCCTCGGTGGACCTGGGGCTGGGCGCGGGGCCGGGTGGGAAGCTCCACGTGGTCGGAACCATGAACGGTGACGGCTCATTCCGCGGACAGGTCTATCCCGAGACGACGGCCGTCCTATCGGGCATCTCGATGGAGAATCAAGCGCAAAGCCCGTCACCGGAGGCTAACGAGCAGTACATTTTTTCCGCGTTGCCGACGAGCGACATCGAGCCGACCCCCTCGTCGTAACGCCGTCCTCCTACGTTGAGCGGACGGCTTTCCACACGCGCTGCGGCGCGGGCGGAAGGCCGTCCATGTGTTTGAGGAAGAGCGTCAACTGCCAAATCTGTCGCTCGTTGAGCGAAGCGCCGAACGACGGCATCGCGGTGAAGCGAATGCCGTGATAAATCTTCCAGTACGTCACGCCCTCGGGATCGTCTTCCACGCCGTCTTTCGCCAACTGCGGGGCCCGCTGGTAAAGTCCGCGAGCGATGTGCGACGGCATCGCATCCGACGCGCCGTGGCAAACGGCGCAGTTTTGGCCGTACAGCCGGATACCGGCGATGAGGTTGTCGTCGGTCACCGGAATCGGCGGCGCTTCCTTGGGCGCATCGCGGTCCACCGTCGCGCGCAGCGACGTGCGCGCCGCCCAGCGCTCCAACTTCGACGGTTTGCCGTCGGCGTTCGCCGGCATCAGGCCGGCCTCGACTCCGAGATAGACCGCTAATCCCAAAACGACCAGCGTCGCGACGACGCCGATTACGATTCCTCGCGTCATGACCGCGTTGCTTCGACGTGCTCGGGACGAAATCCAAGTCCGATCAAGCGCGCCGGAATTCGCGTAAGAATTGGAAGGCGGCGAACGAGTCCCCGAAGCCCTGCGAGCACCGGCGGCGCGTGATCGCCCCCGAGCACCCGCCCGATCACGTTGCGTTGGATGAAAAGCTGCAGAGTCTGCGTCAGTCGCGCCGCCCGCTCGCGGCGCCGCTGAACGGCGCGCAGGTCGGCGGCGCTCGTCGTGCCGCGCGCGAGCTTGCCCGCGAGCAGATTGGCGGCGGCGACCGCGTCTTGAATCGCGAGATTGATTCCGACGCCGCCGATCGGCGACATCGCGTGCGCCGCGTCGCCGATGCAGAGCAGGCCCGGCAGATACCATTGCGTGAGCCGGTTCACTTGAACCGTCAGTAGCTTGACGTCGTCCCACGCGTCGATCTCTTCAACGCGGTCGCTCAAGAACGGCACGAGCGAACTCACGTCCTGCCGAAACGCATCCAGACCGCGAGCGCGCAGCTCCTGGAACGTTCCTTTCGAAATCACGTACGCGCATTGCCAGTACGCCCCGCGGTCGATGAGCGCCATGATGCGACCGTTGCGAATGTATCCGAACGTTTCGTGAGGGTCATCCCGGAATTTGCTGAGGCGCAGCCACAGCACGTCCATCGGAGCGCCTAAATCGATCGGGCGGAGCCCCGCGCGTTCGCGAATGAGCGAGCTGCGACCGTCCGCGGCGACCGTGAGGGTTGCGCGAATCTCGAGCGATCCGGTTGGCGTTTGCGCGCGCACCCCTACGACGCGCTCGCCTTCCCAGAGAAGGTCGCCGGCGCGCGCTTGCGTGCGCAGCTCAAAGGTTGGATACCGCTTGGCCTCCTCTGCCAGAAAGTTAAGGAAATCCCATTGCGGCATAAAGGCCAGGAACTTGCAACGCGACGGCAGATGCGTAAAATCCGCGACCTGCACCACCGTGTCGCCTAGGTTGCCGGCGAGCGATGTCACCTCTTGATGGGGGCGCTCGAGAAACGCCTCCAACAAACCGAGCTCCGACATGATCTCCATCGTTGAGGGATGGATCGTGTCGCCGCGAAAGTCGCGCAAAAAATCCGCGTGCTTCTCCAGCAAGATGGTTCGAACGCCTGCCCGCGCGAACAGCAGCGCGGCCATCATCCCCGCTGGGCCTCCGCCAACGATGCAACATTGCGCGCTCTGCTCGCCGGCGGTAGACATGCCGGGCGGTGGTTACGCGCGCCGCCCTCGACCGTCCTAGGAGATTGGCATGCCTAGCAAAAACCTTAGGCACGCCTAAAATGAAACCCCTTCTACGTCCCGCGGCCGCGGCGCTCTTCCTGATGACCGCGGCGTTCCTGATCGCCCCGGGGGTTGCGCTGGCCGACGCCGACAATGCGGCGGCGTCCCCGAACTCGACCTCTCTCGGCCTGCAGCCGATTGCGCCCCCGTTTCCGGCGGCGACGCCGGCGCCGGGCGAGTCGCGGCTAATTGGGCGGCTCGACGGCTCGTTTCAGGCCGTTCCGACGGCTCGGGGACGCGTCAAGACCTTTCGCATCGTCGAGCGGCCGGCGCCGTGGACACTCAAGCCGGGGCTGACGGTCATGGCCAATACGTATAACGGCATCGTGCCGGGGCCGGTCATCGCGGTGCGCCAGGGCGACACCGTGGTGCTCGATTACGTGAACGACGGCCACGTGCCCGACTCGATTCACCTGCACGGCATCCACGACATTCCGGTCGACATGGACGGCGTAGGCGGAATCTCGCAACGGCTCGTTCCGCCGGACGGTCACTTCATCTACCGCTTCGTTGCCGATCAGCCGGGCACGTTCATCTATCACACGCATGATAACGAGGCGATGCTCGATTCGGGGCTGTACGGGGCGATCGTCGTTCAGCCGTCGACGCCCACCGCGCCGGAACGCAATCTCGCGCACGATTTTCTCGAGATGATCTCGTCGTGGCAGATCCAGAGCGCGGCGGAGAATCATTTTACACTCAACGGCAAGGAGTACCCGAGTACGCGCGCCATGGAGGTAAGGCGCGGTGAGCGTTTTCGCATTCGCTGGATCAACATCTCGGGCGAAGAGTTCCACACGATGCACACGCACGGCCACTATCAGCAGATCGTGGCGCGCGACGCCGCGCCGGTCGACTACCGTGACGTCGAGGACACCGTGCTGGTCGCGCCCGGGCAGCGCATCGACGTCGTCGTTACGGCGAACGCGAAACCTGGAACCTGGCTCGTTCATTGTCACGTGATGGATCACATCGAGGATGCGAGCGGCATGCCCGCGGGGCTCGTGACCGCGATTCACTATGCCGGCACGCCGAACACGCTCGCGATGATGTATCGCGCGATGGCCCCCGCCGTGCCCGCGCCGGTGCGCGCGCTAAGCTTCGGCATGACGGTGCTGCTGGGCGCGATCGCGGGATTCACGATCTTTCTCGGGTTACCGATCGCGCGCGCGCGGCGCCTCTCGGCGACGACGATCGCGATGCTCAACGCGCTGGCGATCGGAATTCTGCTCTATCTCGTCGTCGAAATCGCGCGAAACGCGATCGCGCCGATCTCGCAGGGGCTCGATGCGTGGCACGCCGGCGGCAATCCGTTTCCAGTGGCGCTCGTCGTGGTGTTCGTCGTGGGATTGATGCTCGGTCTCGTCGGCCTCGGGAGCGCCGCCACGCACTTCGCCCGCCAAGCCGCCAGTCACGCCGAAAATCCGATCGTCTTAGCCGCCGTGATCGCGATCGGGATCGGCGCGCACAACTTCGGGGAAGGTCTCGCGATCGGCGCGTCGGCCGCTGCGGGAGCGACGGCGATCGCGCTCGCCCTAATCGTCGGCTTCGGTTTGCACAACGCGACGGAAGGCTTCGGCGTGGCGGCGCCGCTGGTCGGGCGCGTCGTTCCCTCGTGGGCGCAGATCGGTCTCGCAGGGCTCATCGCCGGCGGCCCGACGTTTCTCGGGACGATAATCGGCTACAGCTTTTACTCGCCGACGCTCTCCGTATTTTTCCTCGCCGTTGCGGTCGGCGCGCTGGTCTTCGTGATCGGCGAGCTCTGGAGCGTGCTGCGGCGCACCGGGCTTACCGCGCCCGTCACGGCGACGATGTGCGCGGGCTTTCTGATCGCGCTCGCAACGGAACTCTTCTTGGACATCAACGGAGGATGAAGAAACGCCGTTACGGCGTAATGCGGAACACCGTGCCCCAGCCTTGGCTGAAACCGCCGCCCTCGGTCGTTCCGTACAGCGTTCCCTGATCGTTGACAAGGCGCGCAAACGGATACGCCCCGTCGCTACCGGCTTTGAAATTATAGAGAACCGCTTCCCTTCCCCCAGGAGTGACGGCGAATACCGTTCCCCAGTTTGCCGGATTGCCGTCCACCGTTGTCCCATATAAGACACTGTTCAGCGGCGTCAATCCGGCGTACGGATACGCGCCGTCTTTGTTGCCGCCTTTGAACGAATATACGAGGGCTTCTTTGCCGGTCGTCGTCAAGCTGTAGACGGCGCCATAACCGATCTTGCCGCCTTCCTTGGTCGTTCCGTAATATTTGCCGTTGAGCTCGGTCAGTGCATCGAATGGATACGCGCCGTCGCTCGGGCCGGCCTTGAAACTATGAACGATGTGCTCCTTGCCCCCGAGCGTGCAGGCGAAGATCGTGCCCCAACCGGGATCGCCTCCACCCATCGTCGTTCCAACGAGGACGTCTTTGATGGCGATCAGCTTCGAATAAGGATATGCGCCGTCTTTCGTTCCCGCTTTAAAACTGTAGACGACGTGCTCTTTTCCACCCGCTACTTCAAAGATGGCGCCCCATCCGTACTTGCCACCCTCGACCGTCGTGCCGTAGAGCTTGCCTTTGAGATACAGCAGACCCGCGTAGGGAACTGCGGCATCGCGGCCGCCCTTGAAACTGTAGAGCACCCGTTCTTGCCCCTGCGGCGTCACGCTGAACACGGCGCCCCATCCGTACGCGCCGCCGGTCTGGCTGGTCCCGTAAAACGTATCTTTGACGAGCGTCAAACCGTCGCAGGGATACGCGGCATCGGGCTTGCCCTGGAAACTGTAAAGTACTTTTTCCTTGCCCGCGGGCGTAATCTCGAATACCGTTCCCCAGCCCACCGTCCCGCCTTGATCGGTCGTTCCGTAGAAGTTGCTCTTGTACAGCGTGAGGTTGCCATATGGAAGCCCACCGTCGGTGTTGCCGGCTCTAAAGTGGTATAACGAGCGATAGCTTTTTGAGAACGGCTCGCCGACGTCAACCTGTGTACGCAACGACGGCGTCTGTCCGCACAACCATGGGCCACCTGTGTTGTGTCGCGCCGCAGCATACCCAAAGCTCGACGGCGAAAGATCAGAAGTTGCCGGCAGTGATCGTACGCCGCCACAACTTGCCAGCAGTACAGCACAAGCAAGGAACGAAACAATTCGCATGATTCAGCGCTGATACAATGACGAGGTCGCTTCTTCCCGTTCGAAGTCTTTGGTTCAATGTGGCGCTGGTCATAATTGTGGTAGCGGCCCAAGCGAAACCAGGCTAAGTGGAACGGACTTCAGAGCTTCTGCAAACTCTGCGCTGCTGAATCTGCGCATGGATCGCGCTGTAGATTCAAGCGCATACGTCTGCAGTTCTAGCGACACGGGAGAGGGAGGGATTCGAACCCTCGGAACCCTCATCAGGTCCTGCGGTTTTCAAGACCGCCGCATTCAACCGCTCTGCCACCTCTCCAAGACCCGCCAAGTGCCTTATTTACGGGTGCTTTCGGCGAACGGCTTTGCTCACCGAGCGGTGGCCGTAGCCCATTTGCTCACCATTTGCTCACGCACCGTCCGTTCCTGTCGGACGCGAGATCAAGCTGTTCGCCAGCAGGTTGACTGCATCACGCGCGACACCCTCGATCACGTGCGCATAGGTGGACAGTGTGATGACCGGCGACGAATGCCCGAGGAGCTGAGAGACTTCGTTCACCGATGTCCCGTTCTTGAGTGTCAGCGTTGCAAACGCGTGGCGTAGGTCGTGGAAGCGAAAGCCCTTCATCCCGATCGACCGCGTGACTTGGGCAAACTGCTTGGTGAACGTCTCGGGTGGCCACGGCGTTCCATCGGGGTTACAGAAGACCAGGTCGTTATCGTTGTAGCGCGAGCCGAGCCGCTGGCGCTCAGCGTCCTGCCTGGCACGATGCGAACGGAGCAGTGGAACCGCGACGTCGGCTAACGGGAGAACGCGCAGCTTGCCCGATTTCGGCGCCTTAAACCGCAGCCCGAGGATCTTCGTTTCTTCGAGAGATTCCGCGACGATCAGACGCCTACGCTCGAAGTCGACGCTTTTCGACCATCGCAGTGCGAGCAGCTCACCGCGGCGTAGTCCGGTCGTTGCAGTAAGCGCTACAGGATATTCAAACCGTGTTCCCTTGGTCGCCTCCAGCAGAATCGGTACGGTGTTGCCGTCCAAAGCCGCCGTTTTTCTCGTCACCTTTGGGCTGCGCACCGCAGCCGCCGGATTGGCTCGCAGCCATCCCAGCGTCTTCGTCCCGTACTCGAGTGCGGTATGAAGCACGCGGTGAGTGTGCAGGCAAGACTGGCCCGACAGGCCCTTTGCTCGCACCCTGCCGTAGGCAGTCGTGATATCGCCGGCGCTCAGCCGTCGAAGCGACACCGCACCCAAGTGCGGCTTCAGGTGCAATTTCACGATCGACGCATAACGCTGATACGTCGTCGGTGAGATCGTCTGCGATTTCGCGGTTGGCCTGAGGTCGGTCAGCCAGGCGTCGAGCAGATCGCCTACCGTCTTGGTCGATTCCTCGGTTAACGAACCTTCGTCGTTGCGGCGCAGTACCTGACGTTCGCGCTCCTGCGCTTCGGCTTTTGAGGTTCGCCCGAGTCGTACGCACTTCTGACGTCGCGGTTGGTTAGGCAAACGCGGCAAGTCGAACGTCGTGTACCAGACGTTCCCCCGTTTGCGAAGAAAGCCTTTCATTTAAGCCTCCGGTGCGCGGCCGAAGGCGGCGGTCAAGATGCACAGTTCGCCTCGCTTACCCAATTCCTCTCGTAACGCGGCTTTGGCGAGTCGGGTTTGGCGCTTGCCGAAGTTCGCGGCCGGCAGGACGCCCAGCCGAATGGCGGCATAAACTGCGCTCGGCGTGACGCGAAGCAACGCCGCCGCCTCCTTTACTGTCAACACTTCGGGAGCGTTCTCCCATGTTAGACTGCGGTGCCTTACGTTTTCCATCGGAACACTTTCGAATCAGCGCTAGTGCAACGACACGCATTGTGTCCGCATTAAAATGCGTACTTAAGTCGCACGTGTGGTGACGAACTAATTGTCGCGCGGATCGATCCGCACGTCAACTGCTCGTTGCAGTTGCGATGGCGCCATCGCAGGCCAGGACCTTGCAGTAAGAGTCTTACCGCTCCATCGAAATCGATTCACGGCTCCGACGCAAAGCGCGCTCTTCTTGACGCGCGGTGAACTCGACGTCCCGCCGCAGCTCCCGCGGCAGCGCCTGGTACGGGCGATCGACGGCGGCCGCGAGCTTCTCCAGGCCGGCGCCCCATAACGCACCCTCGCAGTCGAGTTGTGCAACGCCGGTACGTTGCAGCATGGTCAACTGCTTTTCGACCTTGGGTATCTCGTCGCGTAGTTCGGCCCGCGCTTGTCGCATCTGGGTTTCAAGATCGAGCGACGCAGCCACGTGCTCGCGGTAGATTCGCTCATTGCTTCGAATCCGTTGTTCAATTTGCGTGGCGTCGTTACTCTCAAAGTTGCGCATTGCTTTAGTGAGCTCCGCCTCATAGCGCGAGTGCTGCTCGCCATGGAGCTTCGCCGCTTCCCTTTTGGCCGCGTTGCGCACGAACGGATTCCAGGATTGCTGCTCCTTCGTCAGCCGCGCGAGCAGAACGCGTTCGGCCGGTGTGAACTGCGTTACGTCGCTGACGTGAGCTTCGATCTCGTTTCGCGCCGCCGCGAGCGCCTGCCCGATCGTCGGCGGCCGCTCGACGCGGGGCAAGCCCGCGCGCTCGGCGCGAGCGCGCTCGTAGCGGGCCTCATGTTCGGTGCGAATCACGTTCAAGCGCTCGCGCACCTGCTCAAGGGTTGCCGGCTGCAATTGCGCCTCTGGGGTTCGCCCGTGCCGGTTACGCACGGGAGCATCGAATGCGTCGCAAACGCGCTGCGCTCCAAGATCGCCGGCGCGCGCTCGCTGCACAACATATAAACGATAGTCCAGCGGCTTCTTCTCGCGTGCTGACGTGCGCTCCGACGCGAGCACGATCTTGGTTGCCTCCCAGCGCACCCGAGCAGCGCCGTACTCGTGCGCGCGCCGACGATTGATAACGACGCCGATCGACCAGTACGCGAGTTGCCGGGCGACCGCGCCGCGCGCGGCCAGCCGCGCCACTGCGCGCAAGAGCAGGCGCGCTTCGCGGCGCCGCTGAGCCTCGCACCGGCGCTGCATCTGCTCGCGCTCCCATGCCGCCTCACGGCGCGCTGCCGTTGCAGCATGACGCTCGCCGAAGAACCGGTCGCGATACCCAGCGTACTCCGAGCGCATCCGGGCGTGGTCGACGATGCGTTGCGCGTCGCGCAGCGCCCAGCGCGGGTCCGTGGTTGCCTCGCGCTCGGCCCGATCGCGAACGATGCTGCGGCTGCGCTTCGGCGGTTGCTCCGGCATAAACGGGCATGGGCCGAAGCGCTGCTCGAGTGCCGCTTTCTTGCAACCTGGATGGATGCGGGACGCGCCGCAGCCCGATGCGCCCGGATCGCGCCCTTGCGCGAATGCGAGTCCCTGCACGCGCGTGCCGCGCGCGATCAGCTTGACGACGATGCCGTCGCGGTCGAGCTGCTGCGTTAGATCGCCCCATGAACGCGCGCAATCGACCGCGGTGAGGATCGTTAATCGCGCGTTTTGCGCCCAGCGCGTCGCATCCACCGTCTCCTTTACGAGCTCGTGCGACGGCGTGAACGGTCCGAAGCGCCGCTCGAGCGCCGGCAAGGCGCAGCCCGCATCGATGCGTGATGCTGCGCAACCCGGCGCACCGCGCTCGAACCCTTCGGCGAATGCTAGCCCCCGTATCCGCTCACCGCGCCGAACAAGCTTCGCGACGACACCGTGCGCGCCCAGCCGCTGATGCAGATCGTTCCAGTCCTTGGCGCGGTCGACGGCATCGAGCGCGTAGGGACGCGCACTCTCGTGCCACGGCAGCTCGCCGCGCTCGTGCAGCTGCCGATACGCGCTATCGCTCAATCTTCGCTCGGGGTCCGCCGGCGGCATATATAGATGGCGCGCCCGCTGCACGATGTCGCGGTTGTGATGGCCGATGACGATCTCCCAGCCACGCTCCGCTGCGACCTCCGCACAGGTGCGCTCACGCTTGATCCGCTCGTGCCACAGGTCGTTCGCTTTGCCGTGCGGACCGATGCGATTGGCGATCACGTGGGCGTGGTAGTTGTCGGTATCCTGGTGTGCCGCCAGCACATACTGATTGCGCTCCATGCCGACCGATTTCAGGAGCCGCTCCGCGTCGCTGACGACTTGACCGCGCGTCGGATGCTCACCCTTGGCGTAGGCCACGATCAAGTGATAAACAGGATCCTTGCAGCGTCGTGAGAGCACGGCGACCGCTTCCATCTCCAGTGCAGCCGTCTCAACCGAGGTGACGCCGCGTAGCTGTACCCAGGCTGCCTTTTTCGGTGCACTCGCGTATCCGATGCCATCTTCGAAGGAACGTCCGGCCTGTCGACACGCGCGCTCGTGGGCATGCTCGGTGATGTAGTCGATGCCGGTTGCGAAGGTGCGCGTGCGCGATCGCGCCGACACTGCCTTGGAGATCATGACGTTCACCTCGGGCAAAAGAAAAAGCCCCGCGCGAACGATGTCGCATCGGGACCTTTGAGTTACATCCGCATAATTATGCGGACATAATTCGAGTACGTTTTCTTAGGCCAAGTATACCACGAACGCAAGTTTCGCGCTATACTTTTACATGCCGTCGTCGTGCCGGCGCGTCGACCTCGATTGGCCATCTTTCAAAACGCAAGCCGGTGGTTGCGCACAAAGGCGCTACCAGGGCGACCCGGCTCGGGTGCTTGCAGGCCCGCTCAGCCGATCGGCTCGAGTTGGCACAGCCGCCTGCCGCGAAATCTATAGACACCGAATTCTGAGCCCACTTATGACTTGCCGTCCGCTGTGTTGCAGGGCGCAGGCGCGCCTTTAACCCGTCGATTCGCACGCCGGAATGCGGAGCGAACCTTGCCCTTCGCTTCGACGGTTAGCTTGAAACAAGCTTTCATCAAGGTAGCAACGGAGGATAGTAGGCGCTCCCTACGGGAGAATGAAGACCAGCGCTGATGATTTTTTTTGATGGATTTACGGAGCCCCGTCGAAACTCAAGAATTACCGGCCATGGTCCAGAACAACCATTGAAGCCTTCGTCGACAAGGTAGAGTCTGCCGTCCTTGTTAAATGTCACGCTGTTCGGCCCATCGATCTCGTCTGTTATTTCTCGGTACGGTTCGCTTTGACCAGAGCGATATTCTTCCACGTTGCACTGCGCATCGTTCGTCACATAGAGCGTCCCGTTGGGGTCGATCCCGATACCGACCGGCCATGTTACCCCGGCGGTTATCGTTCTCGCCGGAGACTTGCTACCAGCGGGGTACACCTGAACGTTAGACGCGCCGTAGGGCACAAGATTTCCAACGTATAGATTGCCGGCGCGGTCAATTGCAATGCCATCTGGATTAGTCAAGCCCTTCGTGATGGTGGCGTGGGGGTTGACCGAGCCTTTCAAGTACTCGGTGACATTCACACCGCCAGCGTTGGACACCCACAAGTTCCCCTGAGCATCTATGGCGCAAAATGCAGGTATGTTGATGCCTTTGGTAATTGTCCTTACTGGCTTGGTTTGGCCAAGGCTATACTCGGAAATCCATCCCAAGCCGCTACCCGGATCGTTGCCGACGTAAAGCGTGCCGTCCCCATCGACGCAGGCGCCGTTGGGCTGGAATAGTCCCTTTGTAATGACGGCGATCGGGCTTGGATTATCCTGACTTGCTTCATATATGGTAACGCCAGCGTACGGAGGCGAATCAAAATTGACGACAAATAGCAGCGGCTTCGAAGTCTTGTACTTGACTGAGCGGCCCGATTCCGGTGACGCCGATGGCTCCTGCGTCGAGCGCGGCGCGTCTCGTTTTTGAGTGACCCGAACCAGGGTCGGGACCGTTCTCATTGCCTGCTGCGAGCCGCCGCAGCCCGCGAAGATCGCAAAGGCGGCGACGATGCTAAAAGCGCGGCGGATACAATGCCAACTCACCTTTAATCTCCCAGCAATTAATGGGCCCCGCGCTCCGATCCGCAAAATGGTTGCACCTTAGTCAGGCGACACCCTGTTGCTTGCCTTCCTCGTACGACGGCTAACTTGGCGAAAACCTTGACTGCTACCTACTTAGAGCCTACCGAGTCTAAAGCGGTAATGAGTTAAAGCTAAGGCTCCGTTATAGCGAGGCGTCGCTCGCTAGGACCGTGTCGCTCGGCCCCTTTCCACTGACAAGTACCTCGTCAAATTTTCAACCTCTTACGGAACCGCACCAGGTGCGCGTTGTCGTAAGAGGTGCCGGCGAACCGTTTCTCTCTCGTAGTCGAGCCGCTACCCCGCTTGAGCAATGCCGTTGCGGTAAGCCGGTTCTCGAGTTTGAGCTGACCCGTGTTTGAATTCGGCAACGCACCTCTCGCCCATGCCGTAACAGCGTAAAGCGATCACGTATGGCGCGGCTTGCCCGTATCGTATACTAAGCAAAATGAGCGTAGCTCGAATTGGACGCGCCGCCCGCCCTCCTTTCGCTGTCTTGATTGGAACCAAATACTTTAACCACCGCGCGATTAAGAGCTCGCGTTTAATAACGAACCATTATCTGCCATGCTTAATTTTTTCCCTGTCCGCACAAGGGTGGTGACTTCAAATGAAGACCACAGTTAGGTTTATGAAAAACTTGGCTCCAAAACCCTTGCAGCCTGGAGGCTGTTGATCTATGATTGGAGTGCACTTCGGTCAGAGTGGTGAATCCGAGCGTCGACACGGCTGAGCTATCTGGAGCTCGAAATATGATTCACTCATTGCCTGGCGCGCCTAACGCGCTCGGGTGCCGCCGTAACTGTGTGCGATGCGCCGAGTGCCCCGCGATTCCGACCTGAGGCGGCTCGAAGCCGTCCTGTGTATCAATGCAATCGCTCGAAACCAGCACCACGAATCGAAATCGTATCGCCTTGCCTTTTCACACGCGCTCTTTTGCCAACGCGCGATCATTGAAGGTGGAACGGGTTCCCCCGACGGCTAGAGCTCATGGGGGCGACAAAAGCGCAATTTAGAGGAAAACACTTTGCGCATCGTCGTCTCGCTAGCTCTGGACAGGCCTCGGCCGCCTCTTTTTATCAAAGCCTTCAAATAAGGAGACCTTCATGTCATTTACTTCGAATATCCAAATCACGAAGAACGATCCAGCTGTGCTGTACGACGCGACCGAGACATCGGGTGTCTGGCACGAGGATCACGAGATCAACGGAGTACGGTACCATGCCGCCAACGCTAAGTTCGACGATAAGATTAATTTTACATGGTCACTCGCAAACGCATCGCAGCCGGCGTATGCTCGAACTCAAAACACCGACGGCTCGACCAGCTATCTCTATATGCCTGCTAACTCGGGCCCGTGGGCGACCTCGGCGTGGCGCGGCACCGGACAGCCGCTGATCTATCACGCAGTGAACTATGGCATGTCGCCAAGCGCCAGCGCGGCCGACAATACGACCGCGCTTACGAACGCGATCACCGCAGCCTTTAGTACCGGTGGCATCGTCTTGATCCCAGCTGGCCTCTATCAGATCAACGGAACCATTATCTTTAACTACGCCGGAACGCCTGGAGACGATCAGGGTATTATCATTACCGGCGCAGGCGGCACCGCGGAGCTCAGGCAGAATGCCTACCAAGACATGTTCCAGTTCACGAGTCTTACGAGCGGCCGTGGAGTACGCTTCCGAGACCTGCGCATTTCCTACGTGGTACCGCTAAACCCGCCACCACCGCAACCATATGCAATCCGGACAACGGATTGCATAAACATCACCTGCGAGCGAGTCTACTTCTCCGCTTGTCCGGCGTTTATTAACGACAACAGATCAAACGAATGCGGGTTGTTCGACTGCACGATTGATTACGGCGCCGGTGTCCCAGGCTTGACCTTAGTGTACCTCACCGGTTCGCAAGATTTCGTCGATCATTGCCGCTTCAGCCAAACGTCGGTAGCAAAGGGAGGACCAACCGGAGTTGTGGGCATCGTCATCCAGACGGCTAGCGTGCCGTATGTAAGCAACACGCATTTCGACGATCTCGACACCGCTATCTGGATTCAGGGCGGTAGCAACAGTCTGTTGCGTGCAACGCTCTCCAACGTCTCGTGTGAATGCTTCACGTACGGATTGAGGATTCAACCGTTATCGAACAGCGTTGATATCTTCCAAGTGTTCGTTAACGACTGCGACTTCGCTCGTGCTCCAGACTCGACCGCAGTCAGTCCAGGCATTCTCGTCGACACAAACGGCGGGCCCGCTGCGAACGTTTCAGATATCTTCTTTTCGAACTGCATGAGCCACGATTGGGCCGCTGCCGGGATGGAAATCCGCGGCGGTCAGGACATTGAGGTCATCGGTGGACGGTTCGGTTCCAACGCGAGCGACCCGTCCATGTTGCTCAGCGGCGGCATTGCGATAACCGGTCCCGCTCAGAACGTTACGATCGTCGGTGCCGACTGTACGGGCTCGATTCCGCCATATAGCTCCGAACCGACCAGAGGCACACAACCTCACGGCATCTCAGTGACGGGCGCAGTCGTCGCGATGCAAGTGCGCGGATGCAATCTAAACGGCAACGGTCAGAACAACAACCAACCGTTGTACGTGGGAACTGCCGGCAAGGACTTGCGGGTGACCGACTGTCCCGGATACAACGACCAGCCGGCGTCAGCTCGGACCCTTTTAAGCGGCACACCGCCTTCCGGAGCTTTTTCTAATACGATGGCGTGGACTGGCGCGCCGCAAGGTTGGTACGGTCCGATCGCGTTTTACGTTTGGGGTTCGGGTGTCTCGAATATCGTAATTGACGGTGTCACCACGATGCTCACCTCCGGTGCGTTCGAGTTGGGGCAAGGCGACAGCGCCTCTGTTGGCTTTAGCGGTAACCCCCATTTCCTAGCCTTGGGGAAATAAAAGCTACCGTAAATGCACAAGGCCGCTGCGATCGTGGAGCCTAGCTACCTCCACGATCGCTGGTGCCCCGGGGCATGTCTCGGATGACGAGATCTACACGATACTCAGTGATCCGAGGCGCGACGAACGAGAACTAAAGGCGGTGCGACAGTGAGCAACGCTAAGTTTGCTCACGGTTTGCTCACAGGATAATCGCTGCCCCGTGGCGCTAACGAGCCGGACGTTCCTGTTCCACGCACCTCCCGGCACTTGGCGGCTCTTACCGAGGTGAACGGTGTGCATTTCAAGACCGCCGCATTCAACCGCTCTGCCACCTCTCCAAGTTCTCGTGAAGCCATATTCTACTGGAGTTTTTCGTCATCCGGATTTCTCGCGGATTCATGGCGCTGCCGACGGCATCCCGTGCGACGCCTTCCACCGTGTGAGCCTAGGCGGAGAGCGTGATAAGAGCTAAGCGCGGCGGACTGACTAAGGGGTGAACTTGAATACGGTGCCGAGGCCGGCGCCACCCACACCGCCCCATACCGTCGTGCCATAGAGTATCCCGCGTACAGCGGTAAGGTTCGCATAGGGGACTCGACCGTTGGGTGCACCGGTAAAGTCGTGAAGTACCTGTTCTGCCCCCGACGGCGTTATCGTGTAAATCGTACCGTCATTTTTCGAGCCGCCGTAAGCTGTCGTTCCGTACAACTTGCCTTTCGCGGGCGTGATGCCCGCAAAAGGTTTCGTCCCGTCCATTTTTCCGCCGAAGCTGTGGAGCACTCTCTCAGAGCCTGCCGTCGTGATGACGAACACCGTTCCCTTATTATGTTCGCCGCCTTGCTGCGTGGTTCCGTAGAGCGCACCTTTCCACGCGGTGAGTCCCGCAAAGGGGTAAGCGCCGTCGGTCCCGCCTTTGAAGTTATAGAGAACGCTGTAGCCTGCGCCGGTTGGGCTGATCTCGAAGACGGTTCCGTCATTGCTCGTTCCGCCTGACGAAGTGGTGCCGTAGAGCACATTGTTCACGTCGATCAAAGCGCCGAGCGGCAGCGCGCCGTCTGCGCCGCCCTTAAAACTGTGGAGCACTTTTTCGGCGCCGGAAGTGCTCACGGCGAACACCGTCCCGGTTCCCCCTTTACCACCGTAGTAGGTGGTGCCGTAGAGTGCATCATTAACGCTCGTCAAATTCGCGCGTGGGTCGTTCCCATCTTTTCCGCTGAACGAGTAGATCATTTTCTCCGAGCCCGACGTCGTGATGGCGAAAACCGCTCCCAGATTCTTGTGACCGCCTATTTGTGTGGTTCCGTAGAGCGTGCCATTGACGTCGATCAGTCCTGCATACGGCCGGGCACCGCTCGCAGGACCCGTGAAGCGGTAGAAAACCTTCTGTTTAACGGAGTTGAAATCGAAAATAGTTCCGCAGCCGGGCCCGGGAGTGCAGCCTTTGCCGGCATCACCGCCAAAGTTCGTGGTGCCGTAGAATCTGCCGCTCAGATCGAGCAAAGTGCCGACCGGGACGATTCCATTCTGCAGCTTGCTAAAAATATGGAGCGTCTGGAAATTCGAGCTGCTCGGCGTGGGCTGACTCGTCTGACTCGTCGCGGGAAGTGACGAGGCCGGCATGCGCGAGCAGCCGACAAGAATAATGACGCTCAACAACAGACCACCGCTCCGCATGACCGTCGCCTCCCGTTCGTCGTAGCTGCATCTTACGCTTCTCCGATAAGGGGCTGTGCCCCTGCTTCAGTCTGTTAGAACACAGGTAGTTGATACCCAATCAGTGAAGTTGAAGTTCAGCAACTAATGGAGGACGTAGCATGAGGCTTCGCTCTTGCGGATCAATGATGCCGGTGGCGGCGCTGCTGTTGGCAACCTCGGCCTGCGCGGAACACGCGGTCCCCTCGAGCGTAGGAGCTAATCCTGCGCTGCAACTCCCGAGCGTCCTCGCCGGCGACAGCCGCCCTCCCGACACCACATCGATTCTAAAGAAACTCAGGAAGGACGTCGTCATCGGATCGACAGTTGATGCGAAGAACGGCGACAAGGGACCGCGGGCGCTCTCAATCGTCGGTAGAACCAAGGGCGTGCTGACCCAAGGCCAGCTCCTGGTCTGTAACTTTGAAGATTCGGCTGGGGTGCCCGGCAACGGAACGACCATAGAGGTCCTCAATCCCAAGCCAGGGTCACAGCCGGTTCGCTTCTTCCAAGGCGACTCGATCAAGGGCTGCGACGGAGACGCGTATACGCGCGGTCATTTCGTGTTTGGTTCAGGACGCACGAGCGGCGAGATCGCTGAGATGAATGACAATGGAGTACCGGTACTAACGTTCGGCGGTAAGAATCTCGCCAAGCCGCTCTCGGATACCGACGCCCTTCCCGAACAGAGCTTCTCTCCGGAATACATCTACGCCGGCACTACGGCTGGAGGGATCGCCAGCCTGAGCATCGGCTTCTACGGTAACGGGAAGGTGTTGCAAGTGGCCGACGGTTTTGCCGCCACTAAATACAAAGGGTTAGATGAGTTGGGACCGTCGGGACTGCAGTACAATAGGAACATCGATACCCTCTACATCGTTGACGGCGTAACGAATACGCTCGTGGCCTTTTCCAACGCAAGCAAACTTTTGGCCAAGGACGAAATCATCGTCAAACCCGGGGGAAAGACCTTCAAGTGTAAGTATCCCAAGGTCACGTGCGCAAGCCTGGTCTACAGCGGGTCACCGCTCGACGCACCGATGGCGTCCACGTTGCTTCCCAATGGCAATCTCGTCGTCGCCAACACACAAGGGACGGCCAACACGCTGGTCGAGCTTACGCCACAGGGTCAGGTACTCGACACCAAGGTAGTCGATAAGAGCCCGACGCAAGGCGTCTTCGGCCTGGCTGCACGCGGGAAGAACGATTCCGACACCGTTATCTTCTTCACCGACACGAATTCGAACACAGTTAACGCACTCGTGCGGTGAGACGCGACATCGGCCGCGAGGTTGTCGAAGTCTTTTCGCTCGGTCATAAGAAACCGAGAGAAGTCATCGAGTGCAGCGCGCAATGCTGGGCGATTGCGCTCAGCCATCGAGCGAAGCGGCTTTGGGTCGACGAAGTGAACGGTTTGAACGGCACCATCGACGAGTTCTCTTATCAGGACGCGAAGTTCGTCGAAACCTTGGCCCAAACGCCCAATTCCTATCCACTGGGATTGGCAACAACGCGGGACCTCTACTGACAGAGCTAGCATCGGCGGCCCACGTAGGGGGCAGCGACAAAGCCAACGCCGAAGTTGCGTCGCCGGCGATTCGGCTTTCGGGGATGAGGCGAGGCGTCATAAGGAGGCTAAAATGTCTAAAGTCCTTCACAATGAAATGATGTCGATGATCCGTGAAGGGAAGACCGAATCGGAAATACGCGCCGCGATAGAACCGCGATTGGCGCCCGGCTGCCAGCTAACGACCTATACTGACACGTGTGTAACTAGTACCGGCGTGAGCGGCTATAAGCGGTGTGGCTATATCTCCGGTTGTGACGATTCGAGCAATAACACAGATCCCGAATGCGGGGAGTGCCAAGGCTCCTGACTTCTCGAGCCTAAGGTTCGGCTGGGCGTGGCTGCCGCGCGCACGTCAGGGTATCTCCGACGATGTAACCGCCGTTCTTGAAAACCTGCCACTCGACCCGAAAAGACTCGTCGGACATCTTTGTGTATGCGAACTGCTGCAGTGGCCTGACCTGCGCGTCGCTCGTCCAGACGAGGGCGTTGCCCTTCCAACCCGACGAGCTAAAGTCGCGGATGCCGCCAAAACTATCGCCTTGACGCCGATAGCCGGCGCCACCGAAGCAATCCAAAGTAGAAAGAATCCTAAGCGCCACACAAATATCGCGACGGTCTTCCATTGGCGATCTGCCCCGACCTCCACCGCTAAAGTCCGACGCAATCCAAACGCTGCGCTTCGCCGTTATAGATTCTAGGTCGTAGCGTGTGAGGAGTGCAATCGGTGATGCTGGCGTTGACCTTGGCGTCCGCGGTCGTGGCGATGCCGAGTCCGAAGCCCAGCGCGAAGCCGCGCCCTGCGGTGCACGCATACAAGACGATCGGCCGTGTCATCGCGCGCGGACGGAACGTGAACCTCGTGGCGAAAAGCGCACGCTGCGCCTCCCTTCGTGATGCGGCCGTAAAAATAATTCGCGGCACCGCAATCCAAGCGCGTCGTTGCCCCGTTACGTGCGAAACGGGGAAAGGAGCATCGCGACGTGCAACGGGCCGCGGCCTTTGTTTTGTGGACGCTATGTCTGCCATTCGTGGGGACGCGCAGTGCCGTCGCCCACCCTCTCGGCAACTTTACGATCAACCACCTGGCGCGCATCGAGGCACGCGCGCACGATCTGCGCGTCCACTACGTTCTCGACATAGCCGAGATTCCAACGTTCCAAATCATGCACGCCTCCGGCGCCTGGACGCCTACGAAAATGCGCGCGTGGGCGAACGACGAGAGTAGGACCGTCGAAACCGGCCTGCAGATCGCGGGCAACGGCGTCGCGCTTCCGCTCCACCTCCAAGCAACGTCGGTAAGAACCCGTCCGGGGGCAGGAGGGCTGCCGATTCTCTACTGGACCGGCGACTATACCGCGCCGCTTCCACAACACGCAAGCATCAGCGTCCGCGACCTCGTCTACGCCGATCGCCGCATCGGCTGGAAAGACATCATCCTTCCCGGCCTGCCCGACCCGACGCACGAGCTGCGCTCCTATCCGAGCGCGCTCATCGGCTCGCCGCGGCGCAACGACGCTGCAACCTTCGACGTTCTCGACGGGCGCATCGCGCACGCGCGCGTGCGCGACGACGACGCTGCGTCGTGGGGCGCGTCGTCGATCGTACGCTCCTCCGCGCTCTCCGATCTCATGGCGCGGGATGCGCCGACGCCGCTCTGGGTGCTCTTCACGGTGCTGGCGGCGTTCGGACTCGGCGCCCTGCACGGCTTGGAACCGGGCCACGGGAAGGCGTTGCTCGCGTTCACGCTCGTGGGGGCGCGCGCAACGTTCAAACAAGCCGTGATTCTCGCCGCCGCGCTCACGTTCGCGCACACCATCGCCGTCGTGCTGCTCGGCGTGCTGCTCTGCTTCGCCGCCGGTTTCGCGACGGAAAGCCTCTTTACGTGGATTACGATCATCTCCGGCGTTGCCGTCGCCTCGATCGGCGCGCGCAGCCTCTCGAACGCGGTATCGCACGCGCTCGCCCATCGTCACCACCACGATCACCAGCACCACGATCACACGCACTCGCACGCGGTTCCCGGTTCGGCACCGCTGCATTTTCGCAGCGCGGTCGTCGCGGCGATGAGCGGAGGCATCGCGCCGTGCCCGGCGGCGATCGTCGTGCTGCTCACGGCGCTGCACCTGCATCGCGTCGGCTACGGGCTCGCGCTGATCGTGATATTCAGTCTCGGTCTGGCTACCGTGCTGAGCGGTCTCGGCCTGGCCGTCGTGCACGGCGCCGCGTGGCTCGGCCGGCAGTCTGCCTTCGCAAAGCTGACGCGCGTCGCGCCGTTCGTCACCGCGAGCGTGATCTGCACGATCGGCGCGGTACTGCTGGTGCAAGGCCTCATCGCGCAAGGCATTGCCGTTTCCGAGCCGGCCGCGGTCTTTGCGGCGTTACTCGCCATCGCCGTCATCGCTTTTCTACCTGCGTTCGTCACAACGCGGTCCGCGCACCGCATCCTCATCGTAAAGGAGACCCCATGAGACTGCTTCGCTCAATCGGAACGATGGCGGCGGTCTTTCTGTTCGCGTTCTCGATCTCGCTCTATACGTTCAGGGCGGCGCGGGGATCCGATCACCAAGACTCGCCAACCGTCGTTAAGAATCCGCTCGCCGATATCACCGACGTCTACGCATTTCCCGACCCACACAACGGGTCGCGCGTCGCGTTGGCCATGGACGTTCGCCCGCTCATTCCGAGCGGAATGTATGCCGGCATCGGCCTCGACCCGCACGTGCTCTATCAAATCAAAATCGCCACCAAAGGCGTGGCGTCGAACTCGATCAAGGAAGACACGGTAATCCAGTTCACCGCGGACACCACCGGATCGTCGCAACATATCACGCTCTACGGACCCGCGGCGCCCAACGAAGTCGGAACGACCAACACGCTCGTCGCGAAGACCGGCACGTTCGACTTCGGAAAGGTCGCGAAACTTGGCAAAGGCATCAAAGTTTTCGTCGGGCCACGGCGCGATCCGTTCTTCTTCGACCTTGCGCAGTTCTTCAAGATCATTCCCGATCGCAACTACATGAACCATCCGCACACGCCTCCGGCGACGGCGACGTCGTTCCGTTTTGCCCACGCCGATCAGAAAATCATTCTCAACGGCGTCAATTACGGAACCGCGGGATCGAACGACTGCGTGATCAAGAAGCCGCACGACTATCTCGCGCCGTACGACGTGCTGTCCATCGTCATCGAGATGCCTAAAAAGATGCTCGCGCCCGCGGGCGGATCGCCGGGAGTGATTGCCCTCTGGGCCACGACCGCCACGCCCCACGGCCATCCGGAATAGGAGCAACCATGAACAAACGCTATATCATTGGCCTCGTCGCCCTCGCGTTAGCCGGTGCGATCGTCGGAGGCTGCAGCTCCGGCTCGTCCGCGTTCAATCCGCAACTGCGGCTGACGCAAAGCGAACCGGCCGGCGGCACGACGGTCGCCTACCATCAGATCGAGCTGCTCTCACGTCCCGCCGTGAAGGAGGCGTTCGAGCTCTTCGAAGATCACAACACTACGAATCGCTCGGAACCGTACGCCGATCCGGTCTTGCGAGGCCAGATCAAGTCGTTCTCCGAGATGTTCCGCAGCAAGAAGTGGGCCGAGACCCTGCAAGCCATCTTATATCCCAACGTCATGAAGGCCGACCTCTCGCAACACACGACGAAAGCGGCCTATCTCGGCTACGAGACCGGCGGTGCGACGGGCAGCAAGTTCGGCGGACGCGCGCTCGACGACGACATCATCGATATCTCGCTCGGCGCGATCTTCGGCAACACCCTCTCCGCGCTTGGCGTGATCCCGGACGATCATCAGGAAGCGCCTTGTCTTGCATTGGACAACGTCGCGTACGACAAGAACAACACCACAACGTTCCCCTATATCCAGGCGCCGCTCTGACGTGAGCGGACGCAGCGCGGCTGTCGTTCTAGTTGCGGCCGCCGCCGTCGGGGCGGCATGGCCGTGGTTCGCCGCGCACCGCGCGCAGGCCAGCGCCGCCTCGACCGCACCTGTGTATGCCGATTACCGAACGCGCAATGCAACGATCGCCTTTGACGAAGCGCAGGCGCGTCGCGACCCCGACGATCAGATCACCCGGCGCATGCTCGGCGCCGAATACTTGCAGCGGTTTCGGGAGACCGGCGACCTCAACGACGTGACGCGTGCGCTCGCCGCGGCGATGCGCTCGCTGCAGCTGCAGCGTCAAGGCAACGACGCGGCGTTGAGCGTGGTCGCCTCGTGCGAGCTCGCGCTGCATAAGTTTCCCGCCGCGCTCGCCGCCGAACGCGACGCCCTTGCGGCGGAGCCATTCAACGACGAGGCGCGCGCGCAGATTGCGTCCATCCTGATGGAGATGGGGCGGTATGCGGAGGCCCGGAGCATTCTCGATCGGCCACGCGACCGCGACCCGAATCCTACCTGGATGTCGATTCGCGCTCGCTATGACGAGCTCACAGGTAACCTCACCGGCGCGCGCCTGCTGATGGCGCAAGCGACTGCGATGGTCGACGGCATGCCGAGCATCGCGGCCTACGCGCGCTCGTGGTATCACATGCGCGAGGCGCAGCTGGCGTTCGAGGCGGGCGATGAGGATGCCGCTAAGGCAGGCTTCGCGGAAGCCCTGCGCGTCTTTCCCGACAACGCGATGGCGCTGCTTTTTCAAGCGAAGCTCCATCGCGCGCAGCGCGACTGGCCGCGAACGCTGGCCTCGGCAACCCGCAGCGCGCAGCTCTATCCCCTCCCGCAGGCGCTGGGCTACGAAGCCGACGCGCAGCGCGCCCTCGGCGACGCCGCGGCGGCGCGCACGACCGATGCGCTCATCGGTGCGGAGCAGCGGCTCTTCAACGCGCAGGGTATTAACGATCGCCTTCTCGCGATGTATTACGCGGAGCATCGCGAGCATCTTCACGAGGCGCTGCGAGCGGCACTCTCCGACCTGGCAAAGCGCGGGGACGAGATCTATGCCGACGACACGACGGCGTGGGTGTACGCTGCAATCGGCCGTTGGGATGCGGCGCGGGCGTACTCGCAGCGAGCCGTGCGGTACGGCACTCAAGATCCAGAAGTCCAATACCACGCCGGCATCATCGCCTGGCATACCGGGCACACCGCCGAGGCCCGGCGCCGGCTCGCGGCGGCGCTCGCAACGAACCCGCACTTCCATCCTTTCTACGCGGACGATGCGCGCCGCGTGCTGACGCAGCTCGGGAGCTGAGGATGCGTACGCGAGTTCTCGGCATCTATGCGCTCTTGATTGCGATGAATCTAGGCGCCTGGGCGGCGGCGTTGCTCGCATTTTGGTCGCATCCGGTGCTGCTCGGAACGGCGCTGCTCGCCTTTACGTTCGGTTTGCGCCATGCGGTCGACGCCGACCATATTTGCGCGATCGACAACGTCACGCGCAAACTGATGCAAGAGGGACGGCGGCCCGTCGGCGTCGGGTTTTTCTTTTCGCTCGGCCACTCGACAGTCGTCGTCGCGCTGACCGTAGCAATCGCGCTCGCGGCGGCGCTCGTGAAGGTGCACCTACCGTCGCTCCAGCAAGTCGGCACACTCGTCGGCACGGCGATCTCGGCGGCGTTCTTGCTGCTGATTGCCGGGATAAATCTCATCGTGCTCCTCGACGTCTTCGCAGCGTTTGGTCGAGCGCGGCGTGGTGAGAGGATCGACAACGAAACCGTGGGCGCAATGCTCGACCGGCGCGGATTGCTGGGACGCTTCTTTCGGCCGTTGCTGCGCATCGTCGATCGCAGTTGGAAGATGTATCCGGTAGGATTACTCTTCGGGCTAGGATTCGATACCGCGACCGAAGTGGCGCTGCTGGGAATTGCGGCGGTCGAAGCGGGAAAAGGGCTGCCGGTCTTTGCGATTTTGATCTTCCCGCTGCTCTTTACCGCCGGCATGTCGCTGATCGACACCACCGACGGCATCGTGATGGTAGGCGCCTACGGCTGGGCGTTCGTGCGGCCGATACGCAAGCTGTACTATAACCTCGTCGTTACGCTCGTCTCGGTGCTGGTTGCGGCGATCGTGGGCGCGATCGAAGTGACGAGTGTTGTCGCCGGCCAGCTTCGGCTGAGCGGCGCGTTGTGGGATGCGGTGAGAGCCGTGAACGAAAACTTCGGCACACTCGGTTTCATCATTATCGGGCTCTTCGTCGCGAGCTGGCTCGTCTCGATCGGCGTCTACAAGCTACTGCGCTACGACGAGGCCTTCACTTTGCCGGGCTGACAGAACGCAGTTAGGCCGCGACGGGATAGGGTAAAGTCAACCCGTGACGGACGAGCGACGCTTCGCGTCGTTTCTCGCGGAGTTCACTCCGAAGCATGCCGCGCTTGGGCGCGACGCGGTAGCTTGGCTGCGACGTCGGCTGCCCACGGCCGACGTCATGATCTACGATAACTATAACTTCCTCGTAGCGGGTTTTTCGCCAAATGATCGGCCCTCCGATGCCGTGTTCTCGATCGCAATGAGTGCACGCGGGGTAGCCCTCTGCTTTCTGCAAGGTGCTGTGCTCCCGGATCCGCACAACATCCTGCGCGGCAGCGGACCCGTCGTACGTAATATTCGCTTGACGTCGGTCGAGGACTTGGAAAGCAACGGCGCGCAGATGCTTATTCAAGTTGCGATCGATCATGCGCGTGTGCCGTTCGATCCGAAGCGAGAAGGCCGGTTGTACGTGAAGTCGGTCTCGGCCAAGAAACGCCCCCGTCGGGGTTAGGACCGCTAACCCCAGCTCGTGGATTACTCGACGGGTCCGCTATCGGGAATCGCTCGTACGATTTCGTGCGCGATTGCGTTAGGATCGACGTCGTGGGCCAGCTGCACGGCGATTCGGGGGAACCGCTCACCCAGCGTCTCGATCACCAAGCAATCACCCTGCGCCGCGTCGACGAATATTAAGCCTTCGGGATTGGCGAAAACCCCAGCCGACTTCAGAATGCCGAAGTTTAGGCCCTCGAGGCGATACTGCAACTCGAGATCTTCGTAATCGCTGACGTATGCGTTCGTGACGTGCGAGAGCGGAATGTTAAACGAGCCATGAAAGGCCAACACCGAGTCCATCAGGGAAAGCCTGATCACCAGGTGATCGCCTTCGATCCTAACGTCCGCCATATTATTACGCTCGATGTCTCAACTTGAACAGCGCAGTCCGGCGATGGAATGTGCTAGTCCTTCATCAAACGGGAGCCGGATTGCTGCCGAGGCGATGGACGCGCGCGGGGTACGGCCAGGCTCGATCTTTAGACGGTGGGTAGACGGTAGCCCGCTATGCTGGTCCCACGTCACTCAGCGTTATACGGAGAAACCACGATGCGACTCTCAATTTTTCGGGCCGCCGCGATCGCGCTGGCAGTTACGGTACCGGCGGCGTGCGGCTCGTCGACTATCGGCTCGTTGCCCGCCGGCAGCACGATGCCGAGGACGCAGTGGGACCGGCTGACGCCCGCCGGCGTCACGGTCAAGCAATTCAAAATCCCCCTGAACGGAGTGCAGCCGTCCGACGTTGCTCTGGGCCAAGGCGGCAATCTCTACGTCAGTCAGCCGGTCGGCGTGCCGAAGACCTATCTTTGGCAAGTCACCGAGGCCGGAAAGATCGCTTCGGCCGGCTCAACAGGGTACACCGGTCCAGTTGGAATCACCGGCTCTAAGGGCGCGGTGTATTTTGGGTTGCAGCAGAGCTCAAATCACGAGAGTCTCGGCATCTACTATTCGGGGAAGTTGACGTTCAAACGACTGAATGGGCCGCCGGTGAATGCCATTTACTATTTGAAGAAAGCCAAAGACGGATCCATCTGGTTCAGCGATCCGGGAGACTATCAGGTCGGTCACATCGTCAAGGGGTCTTTCACGACGCTGCGCGCGCCGACCAAGTATTGCTCGCCGTACGGCATTACCATCGGATCAGATCAGAACGTCTGGGTCGCCGAGCAGTGTGCGACGACGACCAGCCGGATCGGCCGGATCACGGCGAAGGGACAGTGGACGGAGTTCGTGCTTCCCAAGAATCAAAAGACCTCGCAGGGCGACGGCATCACCGCCGGTCCGGATGGAAACCTCTGGTTCACACTTGGCACGCCCAACGATATCGGACGAATCACGACGGCGGGAAAGATCAAGGAGTTCGCGCTTGGATCAAGCGACGGCCCTGGCTATGCGATTACGGTCGGCAACGATAAGGCGCTGTGGTATACGCTGCAGCAGTCGGGACAGATCGGCAGGATGACGACAAAAGGCTCCTACACTGCGTACGCCGTCCCGGCGGGCGGGAGCGCCGGGCTCACCGGCATCAGCGCTGGAGCCGGCCGAACGATCTGGTTTACCGAGACGAACTCCGGTCAAGTCGGTCGCCTGACGTACTGATTGCCCATAACATTAATAAGGAAGAAACTCATGAGTATTGCAATTTCTCGGCACGTGGCAGCGCTCTCCGTCGCCGTGGCCGTTACTGCCTGCGGTTCACCGTCCGGGACGGCATTTAACCCCGGTGTATCCGGTCCCATGCTGCAACCGGATGCGGCATCACCCGCCGGCGTCAAAGTGACGCTGTTCAATATGCCGATGGCGCAGACCGATCCCTACGACATCGCTCTGGGGGCGAGCGGCTACCTATACGCGACTCAACCGCAAGGAACGCCCTATTCGTACCTTTGGCAAATCTCTGAAACGGGACACATCACGAAAATCAAGCCGAAGCTGGGCTACGGATTCCAAGTGGGGATCACGGGGGCAAAGGGCGTCGTTTACTTCGGTGTCAACGGATCGGGAGGATTCAGCTTATACGACTACGCCAACGGTAAATTCAAAGATCTAGGCCTTACAGTCGCCGCAATTTACTTTTTAAAGAGAGCCAAGGACGGCTCCGTTTGGTTCACCGATCCCGGCAACTACGACGTCGGCCACGTCGTTAAAGGCAGGACTACGCTGTACACCGCACCGACGAAATACTGCTCGCCGTACGGCATCACTATCGGCTCTGATCAGAACGTGTGGGTAGCCGAACAGTGTCAGACGACGACCGGCAGAATCGGACGCATTACGCCCAGCGGCAGTTGGAAAGAGTTCGTACTGCCGACGAAAAACGAGGAACCTCCCTCTCAGGATGGCATCACGGCCGGTCCGGACGGCAACTTGTGGTACACGGTCGGCCTCCCACGTATCGGAAGAATCACCACAGCCGGCAAGATCCACGAATTTCCACTGCCTGCCTCGGACGGCGACGCCGGCGCGATCACCGTCGGCAACGACAAGGCGCTGTGGTATACGTTGCAGACCGGCCTCAAAATCGGCCGCATGACGACCAAGGGCTCCGCGACGAGCTATCAGGTGCCCACGAGCAACGGAACTCTCTCCGGAATCTGTGCGGGTCTCGGGAAAACGATCTGGTTCACAAATACGATTGGAAACCAAATAGGACGGTTGACCTACTAGTTAGTTCCGCCACAAAAAACCCGCTATTGCTTGAGCGTGTAGTCCATTGTCGTCGTTCCGCTCGAGCTCGGAGCGCCGGGCGGCGCGTTCTTGAACGTGGTCACAACGTGCAAATCCAGCACGAGTCGGCGCATGAGGTCGTAATGACCGTCTGCCTCGATGCTATTGGTTCCGATCTGCGACGCAGAACTGCTCTTCATCGTCACCGCTGCAACGGCCGCGGCCACGCCCATCGCCGAGAAGTCGTACGTTCGCGAGCCGCCGTATTGGTCGTGACTATCCACGCGCCAGACGGCGCCGGCCTTGATCTGACCGCGCTTTCCGCAGCCGCCCGCAAACGTGTTGAAGTCGGCGAAGCGATCTGTCATCTCCTCGGCCTTTTGATTGTGAAGCTCTTCGGGTGACGACATGCCGTGCGAACCCGTCGTGAGCTTCATGTTGGGATCGTATTGAGGCATTAAGCGTCCGTCGCTCCCAAGCGTGCCCGCGAACTGATTGAAGCGCGCAAAGACCGACTGGTCCGCTCCCCGTAGGCCGGCCTCCAGCGAGTTCGTAAAGGAAACGTTGACGTGCGCGGAACCATCGGGGTTCACGCGGTCGGCGTTGAGCGTCAGCACGTAAACGATCGGCGTCTTATTCCCCCGCGCTTGCGTAGCCTCGGCCTGCCCGCGGATGCTGGCCGGCAGGCTCGAGTAGTCCGCGCTGACGTTATTGGTAACCGTCAGTTCGTAGACGAACGTCTGCCCGGCGGAACGCGGCGCCTGGGCCGCCGCGGGGACGCATGCGGTTGCCGTAACGCCCGCCAGGATCAGTGGCCTTAGAGTGGACTTGTTCACGGTGATTGCTCCTTCGTAAAGTTCGGTGGAATCGAGAATACGCTCGCGTCGGTCGCGCCGAGCGCGCGGACGTTCCCGCGCTCGAGGACGACCACGTAGTTGTGCGCTCCCGAAACGGCGGAAATGTCCGTCGAACGGAAGAGCATGAGCCGGCCCGCCTCGCGATGCGATCCGGGCGCGGCCGCGCCGCACGCCGCCTGCGCAAATTGATCCACCGCGACCGGGGCCGGCTTTGGGCTCTGCGGATCGCGCATGTCGGCCACGTATTCGACCTCGTGGACCTCGTGACGCCCCGGCGGGCAAAACCCGAGTGTCGCAGAGAGTGTGAAGCTCGCGTCGGTTCGGTAGCCGCTCGCGCGCCGGCCCGCGACCCTTAGGGGCGCTAACTCTGTGATCGTCGGCCCAGCCGAATACTCAACCGACGCCGGATTGTCGTCGAGCGAATAGGTCGCAACGTCGCCGGATGTCGGCGGCGTCTGCGATTCCCGATAGCTATGGTTCGCGAGGTTCAAGAAGACTTGCAGCCCCTGTTGGGGTTTGACGATGACGGCATAGGAACCGGTGTCGGCGCGGCTCCAGCCGCGATAGAACCAGACGTGCTTCAGGACACCCGCCTTCTGATACGCAGCGCCGGCCGACTTCATTTGCTGCTGGTAGGCATTGATCGCGCCCATCTGCGCCATCATCATGAACTGACCCATGCCGCTCATCATGAGCAGCGGGTTGCTCCCGATGGCATTCATCGCATCGAACGCGCTATTGACGCCCTTCGTGCTCGGCATCGGCGGCAGAGCCGCAATCCGTGCGGCGTCCTCCACAAAACTGCCGACCGGAGGGGGCGTCGCATCCGGCAGCAGCCGGACGATCTCGTCGTACGCGACGTCCGCGCCGTGAAGCAGCGATTGCGCCGGCGCTCTCGCTCCGGACGTTGCAGCCGCACAGAGCAGAAGCGCCGCGCCACAGGCATAGAAAAATCGCTTTTCAACAAGTCGCGCCATCGCCGCAACAGTAGCGCGGTAGCGTCTAGGCAGCGTCTAAGGACGAGCCGCGACCGCCCCCTGCGCGTACGCCGCTTCCAAGTCACGGTGGAACCAAAGGCGCGCATACCGCTCGCGCACCGCCTCCTCCGGGATGCGGAGCAATCGACTCTGATAAATGCTCCAGGCCGTCGCGATATGCGCGCCGGCCTCTTCCTGCAGCCCCGCCGCGCCGCAGGCCCGGGACGCCACCCAAAAGACCACTTCGGGCTCGCCGAAGCGTAGTGGTTCGGATTGCACCGCCGGCAAAAACTCGCGCATGCTCGCAAGCGCAAGGGCGGCGTTTCCGAGTTGCGTCGCAATCCACGCGCGATCGCCCAACGCGTCGCAGCGCTGTATTTCGAGTCCGGGAACGCCAAGCAGCGGCAGCGTCTCGTCTAGGCGCGCGAGCGCTCTTTGAAAGTCGCCTTGCATCGCGTCGCAGCGCACGAGCTTCATGGACGCGATCGCTTTGTTGCGAGAGCCCGAAACGGAGCTTCGTTCGAGCGCATCGGTCGCAATCGCCCGCGCCTCCTCAATGCTGCCTCGGCGCAGGTACGCTTCCGCGGCGAGGCAGTCGACCGCTTCGCCAAAGAGCGCCGCTCCCGCCGCTTGCGCCATTCTCTTGCCGGCGTCGGCCACGGCGATCGCGTCGTCCAAACATCCCAAGCGGGTCAGTAACAGGGTTTGATTGAGGCGTGCCGCGATCACGTTGCGCGGCCGGTCCACCGATTCAAAAACTTCAATCGCACGTTCGAAGTACCGGCGCGCTTCAGCGATCTCAAACCGGTACAATGCGACGACCCCGAGCGCATTGTTGGCGATGCCCTCGTGGCCCCGGTCGCCGCAGGCCGTCGCGATTTCCCGCATTCGTTCCGCGTGTTGGTGCAACTCGTCATAGCGATTCTGCCAGTTTGCCAAGCGGCACGCCATCAAGAGGACCGCAAGCTGGGCGGCAGGATCGGCGGCACTGCGGCTCAGTGCTTCCGCTTTTGCGAGCGCACTTTGTGCGTTCGGAAACTCGGCAGAGCGATCGTAGATATCGGCCAATAGGCAATGGCAGCGGATCTGTGCGCCGACGTCTTCGGCCGCACTTGCCCGCTGTAACGCGCGCTCGCACTCGGTCACTGCGTCCGCTCCACGCGACGCGAGCATGAGCAGGCGCGCGCGCGCGTAGTGGCCCTCGATCTCGGCGCTCGCCGAACCCGAGCATTCGGCGAGGGCGACCAACGCTTCGATTGATGCACTTTCCTTGTCGCGCCGGTCCGCCGTATGAAAGAGGTTGATTCGGCGTCGCATGATTTCACCGCGCGTCTGCACGTCCTCGGATGCGACGAGAGCGGACAGAGCCTCTAAATCGGACTCGCGGCTTGTGGAATCGCCACGGCGCGCATGGGCTTCTTCGCGAACGAGCAGCAGCGTCTGTTTTTGCTCGTCCGAATCGGCAAGGTTCAGTCCCGCCGTGGCGCGCGCGGCGGCGTCGTCGTAGGCGAATCGCGCCAACGCGAAGCGTGCGGCGCGAGCGTAAAAGCCCGCCGCTTCGTGCGGGTTGGCACCGCGTTGGAAGTGACGCGCTATCCGATAGCTCAACTCGTCTTGCCGCGCCGGGTAGAGCTCCACCAGTGCGCGGGCAACGCGCTCGTGGCGGCGCGACAGATCGCGTGCCGCCGCCTCTGCATACGCGGTCGCTTCAATCAGATGGTGCGCGAACGTATAATCGCCGCTCTCCCCCAGGCCGGTATCCCTGATGACGCGCCGGTCCAGCAATTCGTGGACTGCGCCGTCAATGCGCGGCGCATCCCAGGCGGCGAGGTCTTGGAGCAGATCGCCGTCAAACGCGTCGCCGACGACGGCGGCAAGCAGCGCAAGGGAATGCGCGTCCGGGCTTAGATGCGCCAGACGCGCGCGAATGAGCTCGCGAATGCCGCCGGGCAACGTCTCGTGGAACGGCTCCGCCGTGCCGGCTTCGAGCGCCGCCGCGAGCAACTGCGTGAGAAAGAGCGGGTTTCCTTCGCTGCGGTTATAGAGTTGCTCGGACCAGTCCGGACGTACGGCACGGCTGCGTGGCATTTTCGCCAACATCTGCCGCACGTCGTCCCGCTGTATCGGCCCCAGCGCAAGACGGCTGACGGGCCGATTGGGGCCGGAACGTTTGCGAAGCCGCCGCAATGGATGGGCGCGGTCCACCTCTTCGTCGCGATACGAGCCGACGACGAGCAATCGCGTCGATCCAAGACGTCGCGAAAGATTTTCCAGAAGATCGATCGTCGCTTCGCCCGCCCAGTGGAGATCCTCGACGATCAGCAGCGTCGGGCGCTGCGCTGCCAAGGCACTGAGGATTTGAAAGAACGCCTCGAAAAGGCGAGTCCGCACGTCGCCCGATCCCGGTGCGGGCGGCAGTCCGGGATAATGGCTGCGGAGTTCTGGAATTAAATCTGCGAAGACGGCGACCCAGACTCGATCGACCCGCAGGCCGGAGACGATCGCCGCGGCACCCTGAACCGCTTGAAGGATCGCCTGATACGGAACGCTTTCGAGCGAGGACGTGGCTCCGACCAAGACGCGGCCACCCTCCGACTCGACGAGTCGTTTGAACTCGGACAGCAACCGCGTCTTTCCGATGCCCGCCTCAGCGCCGAGCAGACCCAACGATCCGTTCCCGTGTGCGGCCTTCGTCCACCAGACGTGCAGTTGCGCGAGCTCGCTGTCGCGGCCGACAAACGGCAGTATCGGCTGCCGCTCTGCCTTTTCGGTACTCGTTTCGACCCCGCGCCCCGGCTGAAGCACGGGCGCGTCGCGGACCAGCGACTCGTAACAGGCGCGCGTTTCCGGCATCGGCTCGGCGGCGAGATCGCGCCGCAAGCGCGCAGCGAAGTCCTCGAACTCCGCTATTGCGGCCGCACGATCCCCGAGCGCATAGCGAAGCTCCATTGCGTGGCGAACCGCATCTTCACGCCACGGATCGAGCGTCAATAGGCGCTCCGCAAATCGCAGCGCGGCCGGCAGCTTGCCGTCGAGCCTCGCCGCCTGTATCAATTTCGTCAGATTCGTCAGGGCCGCAGCCCTCAAGCGTTCGCGTTCCCCGAGAATCCAATCGTCACTCACGTCGGGCAACAGATCGCCGGCGTATAAGGCGTCGGCGGCTTCCAGCGAGGAATCGCGCGCGCTTAGTCGTTCGAACTCAACCACGTCGATGGTACAGCGTGCGCCCGGCGACCACGCAAGCGTGGAGCGTCCGCCAATGGTCAACCAGGGCGATTGGCCGTCAATTAACGGAAGGGCGGCGCGGAGATAGTGCAGGTGACGCCGCAAGTTCGCGCGGGCGGTGGCTTCGTCGTCGTCGGGCCATAACGCAAACGCCACGACGTCGCGCGGCAACGCCTTGCCGCGGTGAAGAACGAGATACGCCAGCAGCGGAATCGTGCGCGGCGGTGCGGCAAAGCGCCACGGCCGCGCGTCAAAACTAAACTGCGCGCCGCCAAAGAGGCGGATGGCCAGAAGACTGCGCGACGCGCCACCGCGCCCGCGCGCTGACGTGCTCACCACCTACGCAGAATAGCATACGGCTACCCTGGCATCGTTCCGCGGGCCCGAGGCTCAATCATGTGGGCGCTTGCTATCTTCATTCGCCGCAATCCGTTCCGCGATCAACGCTGCAAGAACGTCGAGGGCGCTAAAGTAGCGGCGCTCGCAGGAGGCCACGTGGTCGACGCAGCCTCGCCACTCGCCTTTCTCTACGCCGCCTTCGCGCCAGAGTCGGACGATGAAACAATGCTGCCTGCGTTCCATGGCGTTCAAGGATACAGCGGAGCCGTCCGGCTATCGTCTAGACCGGCACGCGAACCGGGCGGTCACAAGGCCGGACCGGCGAACGCTGAGCCAGAGTCAGGGAGGTGCCTTTGCGAGTACTGCTGCGTGGATTCTTTGCGTTGCTCGTTGGAGCGGCCGCGGTGCTGGTAGCGCCCGCGGCTCCGGTGCCGGCGCAGAGCGTCGCGGCTCCGACAACGCGGGACGGCCACCGGGGCTTTGACTTTCTGCTGGGATCCTGGCACACGCACTATCGGCTGCTCAAGGTGCGCCTCCAAAACAACCATCAGTGGTACGCCTGCGACGGCACCTCGGTCGTTCGGCCGTTCTGGGGCGGATATGGCGATCTCGAAGACGGCGACCTGCGCTGCCCGGGCAGTCACATCGTCGGCATGACGCTGCGCATGTACAGCGCGCGCACGCACCAATGGTCGCTGTGGTGGGGGACCAAAACGCGCGGTCTAGTGCCGCCGCCGCAGGTCGGGCACTTCGACGCAGCGGGCGTCGGAGAGTTCTACGCTCCCGATACGCACGCCGGCAAGCCGATCATCGTACGGTACAAATGGCGCCTCTTGCCCGGAGATCATCCGTACTTCGAGCAAGCCTACTCGCCTGACAACGGCCGGACCTGGGAAACGAACTGGACCTGCGTCTACACGAGGATGTGATTCCATGCGCATCGCTTTCGCAGCTCGCTCGCTCGGCGCCGCGCTCTGCTTGCTCATAGTCGCCGGTGCCGTGCAGGCAAAGGGCGCAGATTTACATCAGCACGACTTCGATTTCGAATGGGGCACGTGGAACGCCCACTTGCGTCTGTTGGCGCATCGGTTCGCCGGTTCGCACGATTGGGTTGACTATCACGGCACGCTGGTCGTGCACAAGCTGTGGAACGGAAAGGCCAACATCAGCGAGCTGGAGGTCAGCAACTCCCGTTCGCGGATCGAAGGCGGCGCGCTGCATCTATACGATCCTCAAACGCAGCGGTGGTCGGTCACGTTCGCAAGCAGCGATACGGGAACGCTCGGAGTCTCCAACGTCGGGCGCTTCGAGCATGGCCTGGGCACGTTCTACGATCACGAGCTCTACCGAGGGCGACTGATCCTCGACCGCTGGCTCTTCTCCAATGTGACGGCGCACGCGTTCCACTTCGAACAAGCGTTTTCACGGGATAACGGCAAGACGTGGGAGACGAACCTCATCATAGACTACACACGGTGACGCGCCGCCGCAAAGGCTCTGAACCCCCGCGGCGACGCGCTTGATGTCACGGCTACTGGAACTCGAGCGGCGCCTGGAGCGTTTGGGCACTCTTTCCGCAGGTGACTTTGCCGATCAAGAGCGCGGGACCCGAGTACTTGACGCGCGGACGGCTAAAGAAGTAAATGTACCAGCCTCCGGCCGACGTGATCGTCGCCGTCGTTGAGAACTTGTCGAGGACCTTCTTCCCGGCCGTGATCCCCCACGCGAGCTTACATTTGCCGACGTAAGTGAGGTCGCTAAACGAGATTTGGTACTCCCAGTAGGAGTTCTTTAGGACGTAGCTTGACGGTCCCGTGAGGCCGAGAGTGTCGCCCGTCGACGCTCCGTTGACGCAGCCAGCACAGGGGACGCCGCCCTGCGACGGACCGTTCGCCACGAAGTTGATCAAGAACCCCGGAAGCTTTCTCTTCGCCGCAACGACGATCTTGTGCATCGCGAAGTGTGCGCCTGAGACTTCGGGCGCGGAGTCGAGGATCGCGTCAATCGTCGCGCCGGCAGCCGGCGTTTGCGCGGTGGGAAGCGAGGGCGCCGTGGATGCTCCGTTGATTCCGCCGCACGCCGCCAGCGCGACGAAACCGCAAAACAGTAAGGAGCGCCGAAATAGTAGCATGCTGTCTCCTATAAAGAGGCAAAGGGTTATGCAGAGGCGCTATTCAGGGGGTGCGAGCAGTCGTCCTGGCAGGCTGGAGCCGCTATCGGCCTACTCGCTGTCTATGGGCCGGCCCGAGGGTTTCTGGCGCAGGAAGTATTCGCGCGAGTGCGGCGCCGGAATCTGCTTGAACGCACGGGGCGGCTGCCTGAAATTGAAGCTGTCGGCGATGCTGTTCGCGCGCGAGTCCGTCGTGCCCAATCGCGCGAGCCCGAACGTGTCTTCGACGAAGCGCAAGATGCTGCCGAACTCGTAGATCGTGTGCGAAATATATCCGGGTTTGGAGGGAGACATCTGCCTGGCGTACGCGGAGACGATCATCATCGGCACGCGGAATCCTAGGCCGCCCCAAATATCGAAAAACGGCGGGGGAACGTGATCGTAAAATCCGCCCCAGTCGTCCCATACCACGATGATGGCCGTCGACTGCCAGTACGAGCTTTGACCGACGGCGTTCACGACGCTGGCCACCCAGGATGGTCCGTCGTCGTTCTGCGGCCCAGGGTGATCGGAGTTCACGTCGTCGGGAATCAGCCAGGAAACGGCCGGAAGCGTTCCCGCCGAAATATCGTAGAAGATCTGCTTCTCGAAGTTGGGCGTGCCCGGAAAATTGTTGATCCACTCGGGCCCGAAGCGCACGGAGGCGACCAAATCAAATGCATTCCAAAGACCGCCGACGCCGTGTACCGGGGGAGAGTAGTATTTCCACGACACTCCTTTGGCATCGAGCACGTCGCGCATCGTCGGATAATAGAGCCCGCGGTATGGGAAATACTTCGTGCAGGGGTATGGTCCCGCGCCATTCTCGTACAGTAGCTTTTTCTTGGTCCAGTGCAGCCGTGACGTCGTCGTGCCGGGCTTCGCGTCGCATCCCCAGGGACGCTGGCTGGGGAAATCAACGAGGCTCTTTACCGCGAACTTGTCGTACGTGGTCGCGCCGCGAATCAGATCTTGATGCGAGGTAAAGCTGCCGCTGCCCTCGGTCTGAAACGTGTGATCGGCTAACACGTACTGCGACGCGATGTCCCAGTACGGCGCGATCTGCGCCGGATCCACGTATTGGTAGACCTTCGTTCCGGCCGGTCCGGGACACCGCGGACCGCCCCCTTCGAGCCCGAAGCCGTTCATTTTCCCGTGGTTGTAGTCTTTACGAAAGGTCTCGTAGGAGTGTCCCCAGTCGCACGGTCCGGTAAGGTTGACCTGCTGCAACTTCACGGGGCCCCGATGCTCCATCTTGCCCCAGCGCACTCCATCGGCGCCCGGAAACGTCGCGAACAGGTCGTCGAAGCTCCGGTTCTCCTGGACCATGATGATCACGTGCGAAATATATTTTGAGGAAGAGTCTCCGCGCGCGGCTTGCTGGCCGCTGGGAATCGCGGCGCCGGGGACGCTCGCGCTACCGCCGGAACAGGCGGCGAGCCCGGCGCAGAGCGCCAGGGCCCGTACTCCTAGCACTTTCGAGTGAAATTGTAACCGCCGCCGCGCATGTGCTTTCCGTCGGCCGAGAGCGTCAACGTGTGCTCGCCGTAGTACGTCAGCGTCACCGTCATCCCGCGGAGTCCCCAGTTGCCCGAAACGCCGTCGTTATCGGTGAAACCTCCATTGAGATCGGCGGTGAGCGTGAGCCCGGGCTTGTCATCGGAAACCCAAGTGCCGACGAGATTCGCGGGGCTGCACCCCGTTGGCACCGGCGTGGGCGTCGGCATCGCGGCCAACGACGATAACGCGCCGCCATAAAACTTGTGCGCGATGTTGAGGCAGAGCGCGTCTGCACCGTACGGGTTCTCCGGAATCTGGACCGCGCAGGTGAAGGTCACGACGTAGCCTTTGGGAAGCGCGTAGCAGCGCACGGTGGCGGCCGCGGTCACCGTCTGCGCCTGCGGGTTCTGGGCCGTGGCGAGCCACTCGCCGCTCGAAGATTCGGTCGCATTGGTAAGGTAGGCGTCGAGCGCGGCCTTCGCCTTAGCGCTGCAATCGTCCAGGCCGCCGGTGTCACTCACGTGCCGAATGCCCGTCGACAGCTCAACGGCGGCAGGCGCGAAGGATCGCGTGCATAGCAGAAGCGTCACGACGACCGATCCCGCGAAAACTGTACGACGGATGCGCGTTGCGGTTATCACGGAGACTCTCGCTTCATCGTGCCGGCCTCCGCCTTTCCTCCGTTGAAGGCCGCTTCCAGCTTCGTGCACAGCGCGGTCGCGGTGTCGGGACTCGGCGGCGACTGCGCCGCGCAGGTAAACGTGACCAGATAACTATCGTCGAGCGGGTAGCAATGGATCGCTCCCGCAGAAAAAGAGTGACCCTCCGAATCGACCGCGCCAAAGGCCTTCCACTCGCCGGTATCGCCGGAGCCCACTTCGCCCGCATTCAAGAATACGCTGTTCAACGCCGTACGCGCTTTCGTGTTGCAGGTGCTCACGGGCTCGTTCTTCACGACTTGGCGCGCGCCGATAACGAGTTCGAGCGCAGCCTGGGACACCGCCGGAAGCGTGACGGCCGTCAGGAAAAACGCCGTCGTAACCGCCCCGATTCGAGCGTGAAAGATCCTAGTCACGGTCACCTCCTCGAATCTTCGCCGTTTAGACGACTGCGGGCATGAGTCCCCCGCACAGAGGAAGCCCGCGGTGCCGTAGAATAGAGTGCCACCAATGGCTACGTCTAAAGAGAAGATCGACGCCATTTTCGATTTGCGCGCCGCCGCCGAAAAAAAGGCGCTCGCCGAAAAGGCGCTGGTCGAAGATCCCAAAGCCGAGAAGCGCGACCAGCTGCTCGACGCGCAACTCGCGCTCGAGGAAAAAACGATGATCGCAATCGACGTCTGTCACGAGTGCGGCCATCAGCACGCGAGCGGTGCGGCGCACGCCTAACGCCGAAGCTTCATTCGGAGCCGCAAACCGGTTCCGCCATCGAGGTATTCAACGCCGTCGAGCACGGCGTGCATAATGTACAAGCCGTAACCGCGTAGCGATCCGCGCGGCGGCGCAGCGACCGTCGCGGGGGGCTCAAACCCTTTGCCTTCGTGCCGAATCTCGACCGTCAATTCGTCGCCGGCAAAATGGCAGACGACGTCGAGCTTCGGACCGCCACCGTGTTCGACGGAGTTTGCCAAGGCCTCGCCACACGCTAACTCCAGGGCCGCGAGCACTTCGCCCGCCACCCACGGCCGCGCAAAATCCACGATCAACTTCCGCGCACCCCGTGCTCCTTGAGGTGAGCAAGGGAAGCTACCTTGCAATCGCACGGGACCAGTCACCACATTCAGCATTTCCACAGGAAGCGCCGACTAATCGCAACCCGGGGTATGCACGCTGCGCCAATGGGGAAAGACTCGTCGTATGAAGCGCTCGCGTCACCGATGGCTGTGGTGCACGCTTGCATTGTGCCTATTCACATTAGGGCTTGCGGCTTGGCAGTGGCAGAGCGTCGCGCGCGGCGTGATCGGTGCAGTTGCAAACGCGGTTATCGGCGTTCGCGTCACGTTTGCCGGCATGTCGCTCGGCTCGGACACCGCAACGTTCCGAAACGTGCTCGTCACGTCGCGGCGCAACGAACCGATTGCGACGATTCCCCTGTTGCGCGTCGGATTCGTCACGCGCGATTGGCTGCCCGGCGGCGAACGGCTCTTTGGCCTGCGCGGCGTTGAGGCCGAGTCACCGCACGTCACCATCGTGCGCCGCCCGGATGGAACGTATAATGTTCCGATTCTGCACCTGCAGGCCGGCACGGCGGCGCGAGGGCGCCCGTTGATCGCGACGGTTCGCGTTCGCAACGGCAGCATTGACGTGATCGACGAGCGTTTCGGCGCGGTCCGCGAAAACCGGCAGCTCTACGTGCGCGCGCTCACCGTAAACGCCGACATCTCGACCGCAGCCCGTTCGCAGTACGCCGCCAGCCTTCGCTATGGCGAGCGTGCCGACGCGCTGTACGCAGTGCGCGGACGCGGCGATCTCAACGCGCCCGCGGGTTATATCACGCAACATTGGACGGCCGGCGCGCTGCCCGTCGCGGGAGCCGTCAACTTCATCGCCGACTCATCGTCGCTGCGCTTTCTCGCGGGCACGCTCGAGCATCTCGACGCGCGCTACGCAGGGGTCGCAGACGATCGCGGCACGCTCGTGCCACACTTGGCGGCGACGTGCCGTCTCGTGCACGGACGCATCGCCATCGCGGGACTCGCGCGGCCGATCGACGACGTTCGCGGACCGCTGGACGTCTACGACGACGGACTCGTGACGAGCGGCTTCGACGCTCGCCTCGGCGGCGTACCGCTGGCCATCGCGGGCGGAATCTACGGGGTGCACGATCCGCACGTGCGCATGACCGCGGATGGAAGCGGCGATGCCGCCGCGCTCCGCGCGGCCTTCGCGCAGGCGGCGCGGTTGCCCATCGCGGGCCGCATCCGCTTCGGCCTTTTGGTGGAGGGCCCGGCGAACAGACCGCTGACGTGGATCAGCCTGCGCTCGCCGCAGCTCCGCTACGCCACGACCACGCTAGCGCATCTGAGCGGACTCGTCGCATTTGACGGTCGGCACGCTGACGCCATCGACGTGCATGGCGACTATGAGGGGGTCGCCCTGAGCGCGCGCGGCCAAGCGGGATTTCAGCGAGAAACCGACGCCGTCCAGATGCTCGCGACACTCCATGCACCGCCGGGCGGAGTTCCCTATGCCGGCGCGGTGCTCGGCGATCTGCCGATCAACGGCATCGCGGTCGCGACGGCGGACGACCCGCGAGCGATTTCGATTCACGGCGTCCTGTGGGGATCGAGTCCGGGTCGAGCGATGGATGCGATCGTGAACGTTGATCAGCGGGGAACGGGATTCGTTGGACCGTTGCACGTCCGCGAAGGATCCGGTTCGTTGTATGGGCGCGTCGCGCTCGATCGCCCGCACAACCTGACGTTCGGCATCCTGAGGGCTAACGAGCTCGCCATTCCGTCGGCACGCGCGACGTTCACCGGAACTCTGTTTGGCGGCGCATCGGGCGCGACGATCGCCGCGGGCGCCGCCGGCCGCTTAAGCGGCGCGTGGGGAGAGGCGAACGCGCAAGCGCGGCTGGCGCTGCGAAACGGCGCGGTACAGGGAGCGATTCTTGGAAACTTCGGAGATGCGGCGAGCTTCGCGGCGAACGTCGGGGGCACGACACAATCGCCGCGAGTAGACGGCACCGCCGTAGCATCGGGCATGCGTTACCGCGACTTGCGCGTCAACGGCACCGCTGCAGTTGCGTATCGTGACGGCTCGGTTTTTCTGCACGATACGCAGGCGGCGTTCGGACCGCTCTTTGTGGGGCTTGCCGGCACGATCGCGGGAATCGCTCCTGCGCAAGGCTCGCGGCCGCGTTACGACTTGGCGGCCGACGTCCATACGTCCGACGCGCAGGCGCTCGTCGCGCTCGTGCAACCGCGCACGGCCGAGCTCGTGCAGGGAAGCCTCGACGCCGACGTGCGCGTACGCGGAGAGAATACCGCGACCATCGTCGCGGGCGTCGTACGCGCTCCCGAAGGATCGGTGAACGGCCTCGCGTTTCGCGATTTCAGCGGTGACGTGACGGGCGCTCCCGGAGCGTTCTCCCTGACGCAAGGACGCGTGCTCGTCGGCTCCAGTGCGCTTGCGCTCTCGGCCGGCGGGACGGCGGCAACGCAGCACGTCGCGCTGGACGCTCCTAACCTCGATCTCAGCGACCTGAACGATTTCTTTGATGCCGGCGACATGTTCGCGGGCAAAGGGCGTCTGCGGTTGAACGCGGCGGTACGCGGACAAACGGTCGAGAGCAGCGCGGGCGCGGCGCGCTTTACGGGGGCACGGTTTCGTCGTTTAGAACTGGGCAACGTCGCTGCCGACTGGCATACCGCGAACGGTCGCGTCGTCACGGTCGCCGCCGTCGGCGGCCCGGCCGGAACCGTCAACGTTTCCGGAAGCGTGACGCCCTCGCAACGCGCTGCAAACCTACGCGCCGCCGCGCGAAACGTGGACCTCGCCACGTGGCTGCCGATGCTCGGACTCAACGCGCCGATCACGGGGCATCTCGACGCCGACGCACGAGTCGCCGGCTCATACCCCGACGTCGCACTGCAAGTCCACGCCGCCGTCTTCGGCGGAACGGCGGGCCGATTGCCCCTGAGCCGGTTCGAGATCACCGCGGCCGCGTCGCACGGCCGCGGCGCGATCAGTTCGGGAATATTGGAAGCGCCGTCGCTCACAACGACGTTTTCCGGAACGTTCGGCGTCCGCGCGGAAGATCGGCTTGCGCTTTCGGCACACGCGGTCAGTCCCGACATCCAGCACTTCTTCTTCGTTGCAACCGGAGTCAAGCCGCAGGTCAAGGGCACGCTCGATTCGACGGTCACGATCGAAGGAACGCGAGAGGCGCCTCGCGTGCGCGACATTTTCGCGTTGCGCACGTTGCGCTACCGCGACTTCACGATACCGCAAGTCGCGGGCGACGTTGAGATCGATCGCCGCGCCGTACGGATCGCACGAGCGGAAGCGGATTTCACGAATGGAAGGGCCCTGGCATCGGCGATCGTTCCGATCGCCGTTACCTCTGCCGGCATCACGCCTGGGCACGGTCCGATCTCGGCGCAGGTTCGCGCCGAAGGCGTCGAGCTTTCAAACTTCGCACCGCTGCTGCCCAAAGGAACGAAGCTGAGCGGCCGCGTGGACGGCGACGTCAGCGCGCGCGGTAACGTCGACGCTCCGGCGCTCGAGGGCGGCTTCGGCTTGCGCGACGGCAGTTTCAGCGGCCCGATGGAACGCTCGCCCATTGCGAATCTGCGCGCGAGCCTGAGCTTTGCCGGGAACCATGCGTCCTTGCAGTCGCAGGGCAACGTCGGCTCGGGAAGCATCGCGGCCGGCGGCACCGCGACGTTCGCATCGCTGTTGCGTCCCGCCGGCGTCCACACGTCGTTGCGCGCGACGGCGACGAACGCGCGGCTCGACCTGCCGGATTACTTCACCGGCGTCCTCAACGGCGACGTCGCGCTCGAGCGCAGCGCCGGCGCGCCCGTGCTGAGCGGCAGTGCGATCGTCTCGGACGCGCGTATACCGTTCACGGCCTTTCTGCAAGCCCAAGGCGGCGGACAGCAGTCCTCGTGGTTGCCGAACGTTGCCTTCGACGGCATGAAAATCTCCGTCGGATCGAACGTGCGCGTTCAAAGCCGCAACGTGGACATCGGGGCCACGGGCGACGTGACGTTGGGAGGATCGCTGACGGCGCCGACGCTCGCCGGCAGCTTCGAGTCGACGGGCGGATCGCTCAACTTCTATCGTAACTTCAACTTAGAGCGGGGCGTCGTGCGCTTCGATCCCTCGAGCGGCGTCATTCCCGACGTCAACGCCGTCGCGACGACCTTCGTGAATAATCCTGCGACGGCCATTCGCCTGCACGTCACGGGACCGGCGACGAACATGGACCTCGCGCTCGCGTCCGACCCGCCGTACAGCCGCCAGCAGATCCTCGGAATTCTCGTGGGCGCCCAGCAGTTCGGGGCGGTGCAAGGCGTTCACAGCAACGCCGAGGCCTTCTCCGCGACGTCGGCCGCTACGAACGTCGCCCTCGGACAGCTGAACACGGTTTTCACTCGCACGCTGTTGGAACCGCTCTCCGCGTCGCTCGCGAGCTCGCTCGGATTCACGGAAGTGCAGATCACTACCGACATTCAGAGCGGCGTCGGACTCAGCGCCATGAAAGCCTTCGGCAAGACCGTCACCGCAATCTTCTCGCAAACCTTCGGTTACCCGAGGTCGCAAAGCATCGCGCTCGAGGCGCATCCGAATATTGGAACGGGGTTGCGGCTCACGGCCTACACGTCGGAAGGGCCCACGCTCTTTTCGCTGTTACAGCCGCAAGCGATTTCCAGCGACGTGATGAATTTGAATCGCATGACGTCGTTCACGCCGACGAGCGGAACGAACGGCATCGCATTTTCCTACCTGAGGAAGTTTCCATGAGGCCGTTGACGCGCGCCGCCGCACTTCTGCCGGCCATTCTGCTCGTCGGCGCGACGAATGCGCCGGGCGGCGTGGGCTTCGCGAAGCTGAGCGTGTTGATCTCGTCGCATCCGCTGGCGCCGATGCTCGGGCAGTACGATCGCGAGATCGCGGGGCTGCGCAGTACGGCCTCGCTCGAGGGACTGCGCGATCCCGCACGACAAGCGGAGCGCAGCGCGATGATCGTGGCGCATCGGAGCGCCACCGCAAACGGCCAGATCGAGCGCATTGCGAGCGCGCCGCAGTCTGACCGGCAGAGCGAGCGCGCCGCCCTAGCGGACATCGCATCCGCGCAACGATCGCGCGACTCGGCGCTGACGGCGTACCGCGCGGAGCTCGCGCGCGAAACGAACGCGACGTTGCGCGACTACGCCGCTGCGATCGCGCAACGCAACACTCGCGCGCTCTCCGCGCGCGAACAGCAGCTGCGGGAGAAAGAGCTGACACTCGCCTTCGATCTCGCACGGCGCAACGGCGGAGCGCGACTGGCGCTACGCTTGCGGCTCCAAGACCTTCATCTCACGTCCGCGAAGCGCCGGCTGCTGGCGACCAGGCTCGCCGCGCTCGACGCGGCGGAGCACCAAACCGTCGCGGCGCAAACCCGGCGCGACGCCGGGAGCTTGGCGGCCTATCGGCAAACCGTGACACGTGAAGGCGACGCATCCTTGGCGGCGCTCGCCGCGCAACTTCACTCGAAGGGGGCGGCGAATCTCGACCTTCGGATGGGCGTCGCGCGTTCCGAGTCGGAATTGGCGACGGCCGTCCCAAACCTGTCGGAACGAATGCGGGTGTTCGCCGCAGACTATTCGGGGAACCGCACTGCCGGGTCAGTCGCCGCGGCGTTGAGCGCGTCGGCGCGCGGGCTGCCGCAACGCTTCCGCGCCGTTGCGGATGCCGACCGAACGTCGGCAGCACAGACGGCGACACAAATTGAAACGCTAGCGCGAAACCGCCTCCAGCTCTATCGGTCTATCGTCGCGCACATCGAGCGGCTGGCGCAGCGCGTGGCGCAGCAACGCGGACTCCGGCAGGTCGTCGTTGGCCGCGCCGCTCCGCGCGGCAGCGTCGACGTCACCGCCGCGGTCGCGGGCCTGTTACGGTCGTTCTAGGGCTGGCGTAACGGGAAGGCCGGGATGCCGGACGCTTCCCGGATCCGCTCGACGTCGGTGACCAGCGCGCCGATCGACGCGTCGCCCGGCGGGCAGTCGAGGTCCGGCGACTGCCATCCATCCCACGTCACGTGAGTGACGCTCCCGAACGATGCGCTCTTCATGCATCCGGCGGCGGGCGTCTTGCTCTTTCGGGCCGCCGCAAGGTCGGCGAAGAAGCGCGCAGCAATTTGCGGAGCTATGTGAAACGATTTCACCGGACCCGCTGCGCTCCCGTCGCGATTCGCCAACACAGCGGTCCCTGTGCCGTCCGTCGCGACCGTGATCTTGTAGCCGTGCGAGTTCGTCGACCCGGAGTTCAGGATGACGGCCGTCGCTTGCGGCGTGCTTGCCATGCAGCTGGCGAACGCTACGAGCCCGAAGATCGTTGCGCGCAGCACCGCGTTAGAGCGCTCCGACGCCATAGGGCGTGCCCCAGCCCGTTGGCCCGTCGAAGCCCGCTCGCGCGTGGCAGATGTACTTGACCGACGACGCGCAGTTAACGCCGAGGTGCGGATCGATGTTGCTGCCCTTGATGACGTCGTTGATGTTGCCCTTGTGATGGATCCAAATGTGCGCCGCGCCGGTCAGTTTCGAAGCATTCCCCGCCAGCGCGAACGCCG
>JAFAXS010000035.1 GCA_019240755.1 Vulcanimicrobiota bacterium | reverse complement strand
CCGGCGGGCATCGAGGTCTGCCCTCCACAGGCGGTCCACGACAGCGCGCACAGCATTGTGCAGGCCGCTGCGCCGGCGTAACGAGGGAATGCGCGAGTCCAATCCATCATTCGGTCCTCCGACCGTCATGGAATCCGGCGCCGAATGCGGCCGCACCTGCGACAAAACTCGAAGGGTGCTGCTCCGGAAGAAGGTTTCCTTGACGCTCTTGGCGACGGGTGTTAAAGTATTGGCCTATGCCCCGGGGCGCATGAAAGCCGCCGCAAGAGAAAGGGCGAGACACCTCCAGCTAGCGGAGCCAGTGTTTCGTCTTTTTGGTGTGCCCGAAAGCCCCCTTGGTGGACCGATTCGACGATTTGACCCGCGCAAAGAAAGAGAGTAATGGCGAAGACGACGGCTCCGAAGTCCACACCGAAGAGTTCAGTAGATGCTGCCCAAGCGGCGAAGGGCAGCAAGTCTAAGGCCAAGCGGTCGAGCGCCGTCTCAAAGGTAGGCGGCGACCGCAACGGTGCGTCCACGGTCATGCCTTCGACGTTCCCCATGCCGACCGGCGCCTTTACCATCGAGCAGCATGCCGAGCCCGGCCCCAAGCACGAGCGACACTCGTTCGCCAAGATTCCCCACGTCCTCGAGGTGCCGAACCTCATCGAGCTCCAGAAGGCGAGCTTCGATTGGTTCAAGACGGAGGGTCTGGCCGAAGCGTTCGCTTCGATCTCCCCGATTAAAGATTTCACGGGCAATCTGATCCTCGAATTCGGCGAGCACTCGCTCGGAGAACCGAAGTACTCGATCGAGGAATGCCGCGAGCGCGACATGACCTACAGCGCGCCGCTGCGCGTGCGCGTCCGCCTGATCACGGCGGAGTCGGGCGAAATCAAGGGCATCCCCGACCAGGAGATCTTCATGGGCGACTTCCCGCTCATGACCGACAAAGGCACCTTTATGATCAACGGCGCCGAGCGCGTGATCGTGAGCCAGCTGGTGCGGTCGCCCGGCGTCTATTACAGCCAAGACGTGGATACCAACGCGCGTCCCACGTATAACGCCACGATCATTCCAAACCGCGGCGCATGGATCGAGTTCGAGACCGATAACGGCACCAAGAACGACGAGACCGAAGGCACGATCGGCGTCCGGATCGACAAGAACCGCAAAATCTACGTCTCCACCTTCATCCGCGCCCTCTCGCGTCCGGATCTCGGCCTAAACTGGGAGAGCGACGAAGCGATCCTGAGTCTCTTCGACGACAGCCCGCTGGTCCGCAACTCGATCGAAAAAGATCGCGACATCAAGACGCGCGAAGATGCGCTCAAGGAAATCTATAAGAAGCTCCGTCCGGGCGAGCCTGAGAACGCCGAAAACGCCGAAAAGCTTCTTGAAGGCCTCTTCTTCGACGAGAAGCGTTACGATCTCGCGGGAGTCGGCCGCTACAAGCTCAACGGCAAGTTCCACTACCGCGTCGAGAATCGTGACGTTGACGCACGAGCGGAGCGTCCGTACGTCGTCATCGACGAATATTCGGATGCCGGCCTGCAGATGCCGGAGATGTCGTCGAAATGCCTGACGCGCGCCGACATGGTGGCGGTCATCCGGCGCCTGATCAAAGTTGCCGGCGGCGTCGTTCCCAAGGACGACATCGACCACCTCGGCAACCGGCGCGTGCGTTCCGTCGGCGAGCTGCTGCAGAATCAGTTCCGCGTGGGTCTCTTGCGGCTCGAGCGCGTTGTCCGCGAGCGCATGACGGTCCAAGATATCGAGACGGTCACGCCGCAGGCGCTGATCAACATCCGTCCGGTCGTCGCGGCGATCAAAGAGTTCTTCGGTTCCTCGCAGCTCTCACAGTTCATGGACCAGACCAACTCGCTCGCCGAACTGACGCACAAGCGCCGGCTCTCGGCCCTTGGCCCGGGCGGTCTCTCGCGCGAGCGCGCGGGATTCGAAGTGCGCGACGTACACCACTCGCACTACGGCCGCATCTGTCCGATCGAGACGCCGGAAGGGCCGAACATCGGATTGATCGGCTCCCTCGCGACGTACGCGCGCGTCAATAAGTTCGGCTTCATCGAAACGCCCTACCGCGTGGTGCGCGACGGCGTTGTGACCGACGAGATCGTCTATCTCACGGCGGACCGCGAGGACGAGTATATCATCGCCCAAGCCAATACTCCGGTGGACTCCGATACGGGCAAAATCACGTCCGAATCGGTCGTCTGCCGCTATGCCGAGGAATACATCGAAGAGCCGGCGGCGCGCGTGCAGCTGATGGACGTTTCGCCCAAGCAAATCGTCTCGGTGGCGACGGCGCTCATTCCATTCTTGGAGCACGACGACGCCAACCGCGCGCTGATGGGCGCGAACATGCAGCGTCAAGCAGTGCCGTTGTTGCATCCGGATGCGCCGATCGTCGGCACGGGCATGGAGTACCGCGCCGCCAAAGATTCC
>JAFAXS010000164.1 GCA_019240755.1 Vulcanimicrobiota bacterium | reverse complement strand
GGCGGCGGTTCGAAATGCTACGGCGGCTGCGGAACGGTTTTCAGTGTAAGTACGGCCGGAGCGGAAAGAGTGCTGCACCGCTTCAGAGGCGGCTTCGACGGATCTGTTCCGACGGGCTTGACCAACGTAAAGGGCGTGCTTTACGGCACGACTTTGGACGGAGGTCTACGCTGCTTCCAGAAAATTGAGTGCGGAGTAATCTTCGCGCTCTCGCCCTAGTTAACCGCGCCGGCGAAGCACGGGCAGCATTTCGGTTCCGGCCCTTACTGGGATCACCGCGCCGAATCGGTAACTTTGGAACCATCGAATATCGTGCACAGACTGTACTTAAGGAGTCAAATCGGTGATGAATAACTGCTACCGTCGCCTCATCGCAGCTCTAACGGCGCTGGTCCTAGCCGGCTGCGCCACGTCAATCAATCCCGCCGTGACCGTAGGACCCGCGATTGCGGCTCACGCAGCGCAGCCGTCGAAGGAGATCGTGATGGCCACCTTTACGGCCCCGAACTATGGAAATAGTCTGCCTTCCCCCTTAACGCCCGATGGCGCCGGCAACTATTACGGAACGAGCTCCGTCGGCGGCGAGGGATACGGAACGCTCTACGAGCTTTCGCCAAGCGCCAACGGCGGTTGGAGTCAGACGGTGCTCCATACCTTTGAGGACTATTTGGACGGGGGCTATCCCGAACTCACGCCGCTCATTTTCGACAAACATGGAGACTTGTACGGAACCGCCCATAACGGGGGCACGAACGAGCTGGGCGTCGCGTTCCGTTTTCATCGGACGGCAAGGGGTTGGGTTGAAAGGGTCCTGCACAATTTTGGAAACGGCGACGCCTATCCATTCAGCAGCTTGATCATGGACAGACGCGGCAACCTGTACGGCACGGACAACATATACCATTACGGCGGGGGCATTACCGAAGGCGTGTACGCGATCAGCCCATCAAACGGCGGCTGGCTGTACAAAATCATTTACGATCTCGGCATGGCTGCCGCCAACGGTGCGGGCGGCGGACTAGTGTTGGATTCGAAAGGCAATATCTTCGGGGTTTCGAACGAAATCATCGCGCCGGAGATCGTATTCGAGCTCAAGCCGGCCGGCAGTGGCTGGAGTCCGAGCATCCTGTTCAAGTTCAAAACGCGCGCTGGTTCTCCAACGGGCGCTCCTGTGCTCGATAAAGCCGGAAACATCTACGACACAACAAACGGCGGCGGCCCTGGGGGTAACGGGACCGTCTTCAGGTTGAGCCCCTCAAAAACCGGATCGTGGAAGCTGCACACGCTCTACGCTTTCAAAGGCGGCGCGGACGGCACTTTACCGTACGCGGGAATTACGTTTGACGCATCCGGCAACATCTACGGCACGACACAGGCCGGCGGTACGTCGAACGACGGAACCGTGTTCGAGCTCGCGGGCGGCAGCCATCGCGAGAGAGTCGTCTGGGCGTTCGACGGCAAGGACGGCAGCACGCCTCTGACCCCGGTCGTCCCTGATAGCACAGGCCACGTGTTCGGCACGACGTCAACGGGAGGCGGCGACGTTCACTGCGTGGCTGCGGCGGGTTGCGGAAACGCATTTGAGGTGACCCATTAGGAGTTCGTTGGCCTTAAAGCGTTGGGGCGCCGCAATAATCATAGACCGATAGCAAAGCGCGTGTTTTGCGTGACGCCGTCGATCGGATGGGCGGCTGCGGTGAAGTAGCTCGACTCATTTTCGATACACGCGTCTATGGCGCGCCGAACGCGATCGCGCCAAATGGGAAAAGGCGGCTATTTGCTGCGCTCGAGCAGCCAACGTTGCCAAGAGACGCCATAACTTGTTTCAGTCGACTTCGAGTAAAACCCGAGCCGACTGAGCCGGGCGACATGGCGATCGACATATTATGGTGCGCGCAAACCCCATAGGAGGAACTGATTTGACAACATCATCGTATGGCGAGGGAACGCTTCCCAAGGGCGTCCGTTCGCGCATGATCCATGGCGTCAATGGTCTCGATGTTCATATTCTCGAGGCCGGTTATGAAAGCGCCGGCCGTCCGCTCGCGCTGCTTCTGCACGGCTTTCCGGACTTGGCCTACGGCTGGCGACACCTGATCCCAATCCTGGCTGACGCCGCGTACCATGTCGTGGCGCCCGACCAGCGGGGTTTTGGCCGCACAATCGGTTGGGTGAACGGCTATGACGTCCAGCTAGAGCCCTTCGGCCTCTTGAATATGGCGCGTGACGCCCTCGGATTGGTTTCGGCATTGGGGTATCGGCGTACGGCAATGCTCGTCGGGCACGACCTCGGCTCACCCGTGGTGGCATATTGTGCGCTAGCCCGACCTGACGTCTTTTCCTCGGTGGTGCTGATGAGCGCACCGTTTCCCGGCCCGCCGGCGTTTCCGTTCAGCACCGCGGAAAGCGAGGCATCCTCGGTTCAACCGAACATTGAAAATCAAAAGCTAGCCGCCGCGCTTGCGGCGCTCGATCCGCCCAGAGTGTATTATCAACAATACCTGAGCGCACGCGAGGCGAACGATGACCTGTGGCACCCACCTCAAGGTTTACACGCATTTCTTCGCGCATTTTTCTACGTCAAGAGTGCTGACTGGCCGGCAAATAAGCCGCATCCGTTGAAGGCGCGAACCGCCACAGAACTTGCACAAATGCCCACGTATTATGTTATGGATCTCGGCAAGACGATGCCCCAGACCGTCGCTCCATTCCAACCTTCCGCCGCCGAGGTCCTGGCCTGCAAATGGCTCACCGAGCCGGAACTTGGAGTGTACACGGACGAGTACGGCCGCACTGGGTTTCAAGGTGCCCTGCAGGCTTATCGCGTCTATTCCGATCCTGACCTAAACGCTGAGTTGCGCCTGTTTTCCGGCAAAACGATCGATGTCCCGTCGCTCTTCATCGCCGGGAAGAGTGATTGGGGCACCTATTCAGCGCCGGGCGCGGTCGATCTTATGAGGACGAAGGCGGCGACGATGATGGGTGACATCGAGTTGATCGACGGCGCCGGTCACTGGGTCCAACAGGAGCAGCCGGCTCGGCTCAGCACGCTCCTGCTCGCCTTCAACAAGGAGACGGTGGGGCGGGATCACCGATTGTAAGCCGACAGCGATGATCTCGCGTCGTCTCAATTAATCTTCGTTCAGTCTGGAGATAATTTGCGAATTCGTACCCGCAAATCGAGGTCCCCGGCTGATCCCGTATAGCACCCGACAGTCCTTTCTTGTACGGGTTTTTCGGACTTCGAGCCCAAGGCAGGGGCCTCCGAGCTTGATACGAGAAAGAACTTGAAGTATCGCATATTGAATGCGAGGAAGCTATGAGAGCATATGCACTAGCGGCCATCGTCGTCTGCTGCGCCTCTGTTGCTGCAGCTGCAGCGGTTCTGCATGCGTCGGCCCAAACCAGCACCGATCAGATCGCGCGCGGGCAGTACCTGGTCATGAGCGTAGGCAAATGCAACGATTGCCACGGTCCGAAGCTCCAAGGCTCTTCACTCATCGGTTTGCTCAAGCCAGGGATGCCGTTTGCGTACCGGTCCCCTAAGATCGCCGGCTTGCCACAACTTTCGACAGCCGACGCCGTCACGTTCCTGCAGACGGGTAGATTACCGGGCGGCGCGCGGGCTCGTCCCCCGATGCCGCAATATCGCTTTAACCATGGCGATGCCGCGGCGGTTGTCGCGTACCTTAAAAGTTTGAAATAGGTCGGTCGAGCGTGCTCAGGCCGCTAGTGCGGAACTGCGGCACGTACGCCCGTCCGCGACATCTTGTTGCTTCGGATACTCACGGTGGTAGCGGCGGCTGCCGGAGCCAACGTTGGCCGGCAAACAGCATAAGCATACGATTTTCGCGGGGTTAGGCGGTTTTCGGTGTTGGTTCGCACATTTCTGCGCACCACGCGTCGATGTGCGCACGGATTTGGTCGCGAATGAGCCGCGTCTTAGCGAGTCGTTGTTCCCACGAACCTTCGAGCCCCGCCGGGTCGGGGAAGCTCCAGTGCAATCGCTGCACGCCACCAGGAAATACCGGGCACCGCTCTGCGCTAGTTTCGTCGCAAACCGTGATTACATACGAATACAAATGACCCGCATTGAACAAATCGAAGGCGCTCTTGGTTGTGTTGTGGGATATGTCGACGCCAACTTCGCGCATCGCCTCGACGGCCAGCGGATTGAGTATTCCAGGCTCCAGGCCCGCACTTTCGGCGACGAAGTCGCCCGGGCAACGCGCATTGAGAAGCCCTTCAGCCATTTGGCTTCGCGCCGAGTTATGAACGCAAACAAATAGAACAGCCTGCTTCACACTGCTCGCTCTCCCTTTTCGAGAATCGTGAGGTATAACGACCACATCTGCTGAGAGTTTGCTCGACCATAACCAAGCAAATAGCAACGTAGCTACCAATGCGCCCAGTAACTCCGCGAGGATATAGCCGGGACGTCTGCCGGGGCGATGCCGGCGAACGTATCACTCAAAGAGCGCGCGATCGCCACGGCGGGATTGGCAAACGAGGTTGAGGCGGTGAACCAGTACGCGCCAACGATGTACGAGGCCACTGCGAAGGCTGTGAGGTTGGAGCGATAGCGGGAGCAACCCCAGATTACCGCGAGCAAACCGAAGGTGGCGACGAACTCACCGAGTAGAATCGGAAGCCCGTGGCGCGCATGGTGCGATACAAAGAAAATTGGCTCGCCGAACATGACGTTTGCCAGAGCGACGCCAGCGACCGCGCCGGTAAGCTGGGCGATGATGTAGGCTGGGACGTCGGTCCATTTCAGTCCGCCTTGCAGGGCGTCGGCAAGCGTTACTGCCGGATTGAAGTGCGCCCCAGAAATCAGTCCGAACGCCAGAATGATTGCAACCAGAACACCGCCTGTCGCGAGAGTATTGGCGAGAAGTGCAACCGCGACGTTTCCGCCGGCGAGCCGCTCCGCCATGATGCCCGACCCGACGATTCCGGCGAGCAAGAATGCCGTACCGACAAACTCGGCGGTGAGGCGTCGACTCATCGGACTAGGTGCAGCATGACCAGCCATCGCCGCTTTCAGTCAAGCAGCAAAGGGTAGCTTCAGTGTCGCGTTCCTCGGTGTCGGCATGCACCGTGTAGACTTCCCAACGCCGGCCATCTGGGTCCGTTGTCCACACCTTGGTCTGATTCGCGTAGCAGCACGTATCTTCGCGTTCGATTGACTCGGCGAGGCCGGCTGATTCAAGGCGAACTATCGCCGTCTCGACGTCGTCAGTGCTTTCGACGAAGATGCCAAAGTGCACGTCAAGCGTTGGCGTAACCTGATTGCGAAGGTCAAGCGCGAGTTCGAGACTCGGCTCCTCTGTGATGAAGAGCGCGTAATCGCTGAGCACCTTGGCGGGCCGCGCGTTCAGCAGTCTGGTATAGAAGGCAACGCTGCGGTCGAGGTCTCTCGTCGCAAGATTTAGGTGAGTCTTCATGCCGCTACTTTCCGCCTAAAAACGGTGCGCGTGGCCGCTTCAACCCGATCTAACGCATCGGGTGCGAGTTGGTAGTACACCCATGTTCCTCGTCGCTCGCATGTCACGAGTTCTGCGTCACGCAGGACGCGAAGATGGTGAGACACGGTTGGCTGATTGAGTGGCAGCGCATCGGTAAAATCGCAAACGCATACCTCGTGGGGACTCCAAGCTAACGTCGCGAGCATCCTAAGTCGATAAGGGTCGGCGATCGCTTTAAAAAGCTCGACCTCTCCTTCGAATGTTTTCGATGTTACCCGTGTCGGAGGACAGCAACGCTGCATTGGCATGCGTCGATACTAGCAGTTGTATCGATACCTGTCAATATAGCGCCACGCAGGCCAACGCGACCAACGCAAACGCACTTAGCGCACATCAATAGAGTCGAAATCGGCTGATCTTCACGGCTTAAAAAGCGCGCATGCGCCGTGACCGAGACTGCGTCGATTTTTTAGGACAAGCAGATGCTGGCGAAGTTCTGATTCCAGCTGCCGAGCAACGTACGGGATCGGCTTTGGCCGATCCCGTAAATTCAATAACCTTTAAGGGGCAACTTTTCTCCGCGTTACGACCTTTAGGGGCGCCTTTCGGAGACCTCACCCGCATATTCCACGTCGCGGTCGACTGCGTCGTAGCTGCCGGAGTCGGAGCCGAGCGCCTTGCGTACGTCGGCCCGATGTTCTTTAGTTTTCGGACGCACCGCGACGATAATGCCCCCCTCGCGCAAGCCTTTCTCATAGTCTTTGGCGCGTTTCTCGCCGATTCCGACCCCGACGAGCCCGCCGACGATGCCACCGCCCGCCGCGCCGACTCCCAAGCCAGCTAATGCCGCAGCTAAAGGGCCCACAACCAGAGGCGCAGCAAGTCCGCCCGTACCAGCGATTGCCGCCACGCTACCAGTCGCCGTAAGCCCCGCAACGATCGCGCCGAGAACACCTCCTATGGTAGCTCCGGCAGCAAGCCCTTCGCTGCCTTTGGCCTTCACGACTGCGGAGAACGCCTTTTCTCGTGTTTTGTCATCCATCATTACGCTTATGTCATCCTGACCGTAGCCGAGCCCGTGTAAGCGGTCGACCGCCGCGGTCGCCGGTTCCCGGTCATAGTATATTTCGGATTCGAACGCGTCATCTTTGTCGTACATAATTCCTCGCTTTCCGGCGCTTTCTACCCTTCGATGTTCATGACAAAACAAGCAGCGGTTGGCCGCCTGCTGATAGACAATCGACGCAGCGCGTTGGAACAAAAAGCCTGTTCA
>JAFAXS010000006.1 GCA_019240755.1 Vulcanimicrobiota bacterium | reverse complement strand
CAGCTGCGTCCGCACGACTATCAGGCCATCACGGCGTACGTCGCGCGCAACGCCGAGCACGAGGAGCTGCTGCAAGAGTTGCGGCTGAAGATCCGTGACGCGCATCGCGTGGCGACGACGGTCGGCTTCGGACCGCGATTCCTCCATTCCACGGGACAACTGCACAAGGGCGGGCCCGATAGCTGCGTCGTGCTCCAAATCGTCGCCGACGATCCCGACGATCCGATGATTCCCGGCATGAACGTCGGGTTCCGGACGCTGCTCGCGGCACAGGCCTTGGGAGACTGGATGTCGCTCGACAAGCGCGATCGGCGCGGACTGCGGATCCACCTCAAGGGCAACGTGAAGGACGGGCTGCGGGCACTCGTCGCCGCCGTGGATGAAGCGCTGACGGTTCGCGCGTAACGAACCGCACCGAACGGCACTGGAGGGAGAGCGAATGCAGCTCGGCATGGTCGGCCTCGGCAAGATGGGCAACTACATGACGCAGCGACTGATCGGCGGCGGGCATCAGGTGGTCGCCTACGATCGAGATGCCGGCGCGGTGAAAAGCGCGGCGACGGCCGGCGCGACGGGCGCCTCGAGCCTGGAAGATTTGGTTGCGAAGCTGAGCGAAAAGCCGCCGGTCGTTTGGGTGATGGTTCCCGCCGGTGCGCCTACCGATCATACGATCACGCAACTGGCCGGGCTGCTGGGAACGGGCGGCGTCATCATTGACGGCGGCAACACCAATTATAAAGATGGGCTGCGGCTGTACGATGCGTGCAAGGCGAAGGGCGTTTCGCTGATCGACGCCGGCACCAGCGGTGGTGTGTGGGGCCTCAAGGAGGGCTACTGCCTAATGGTCGGCGGCGACGACCAACAGGTGGCGCACTGCGAACCGATCTTTCTCACGCTGGCGCCGCCGAAGGGCTACGCGCACGTCGGCCCGGCCGGCGCCGGGCACTTCTCGAAGATGGTGCATAACGGCATCGAGTACGGCCTGCTGCAAGCGTACGGCGAAGGCTTCGAAATTCTGAAGGCCTCGCAATATGCGTACGATCTAGGACAGTTGGCCGAACTGTGGGGGCATGGCAGCGTCGTTCGGTCGTGGCTGCTGGAGCTGCTGGTGCTCGCGTTTCGCCAAGATCCGGGACTCAAAGACATTCGCGGCTACGTTGACGACACCGGCGAGGGGCGCTGGACGGTCGAGGCCGCGATCGACGAGAACGTTCCGGCGCCGGTCATCACGCTGTCGCTGCTCGCGCGCATGGCATCGCGCCAAGACGAATCGTTCAGTGCGAAGGTAATCGCCGCGCTGCGCAATCAGTTCGGCGGCCACGCCGTCAAAGCCGAGACGCATGGCTGATGCGACGACCGCCGCGGCGCCCGTCGCCGGCGACGGCGCCGCGACCAATCCGTTGCGCGTCGGCTTGGCATCGGATCGGATCACGAATCCGTGCAGCGCCGTCTTTTTCGGAGCCAGCGGGGATCTGTTCAAGCGGATGCTGCTGCCGGCGATCTACACGATGCGCCTGCGCGGAACGCTGCCCGCCGACTTTGCACTGGTCGGCTTCGCGCGGACCCCATTCGACGACGACGGATTCCGCGACTACTGCCGTCAGCAGCTCGAACAGTTTCTGCCCGCCGACCGCAAGCCGCAGGGCGCGCTATGGGACGACTTCGCGCGCCGCATCAGTTACATTACCGCCGACTTCAAGAATACCGCGCACTTCAGCCAGCTCAAAGACCGGCTCGCCAAAAACGATGAAGAGTTCGGCACGGCCGGCAACCACTTGTTCTACCTTGCAACGCCCCCGTCGGTCTTCCCCGTCGTCATCGAACACCTGAACAAGTCGGGTCTCGACAAGAACGACAAGGGCTGGACGCGCGTCGTGGTCGAGAAACCATTCGGAACCGACTTGGAGTCGGCGCGTTCGCTGCAGCGCGTGATCGAATCGGTCTTTTCGGAGAGCTCGATCTACCGGATCGACCACTATCTCGGCAAGGAGCCGGTGCAAGACATCATTGCGCTGCGGTTCGCTAACACGATATTCGAGCCGATCTGGAACCGCAACTACGTCGCGAACGTGCAGATCACGTCGGCCGAGTCGTTGGGCGTCGAGGAACGCGGCGCCTATTACGACCACGCCGGCGCGTTGCGCGACATGATTCAAAACCACGTGATCAACCTGCTCGCCCTCGTCGCCATGGAGGCGCCGATCAGCGCCGACGCCGACGCCGTCCGCAGCGAAAAGTACAAGGTGTTGTCGGCGATTGCGCCGCCGACTCACGCCGACGTGTGGCAGATGTCGGCGCGTGGGCAGTACGGCGCCGGAACGATCGACGGACATCCGGTGAAGGGTTACCGTCAAGAACCCGACGTCGCGCCGGACTCGAACACCGAGACGTACGCGGCGGCGCGGCTCTACGTGGAGAACTGGCGCTGGGCCGGCGTACCGTTTTATCTGCGCTCCGGAAAGCGGTTGCCGCGCAAGCTCGCGGAGATCGCGGTCACCTTCAAGCCGATTCCTCACCGCTTCTACGGCGAGTCCACGGATCAGATCGAGCCGAACGTGCTCGTGATCAAGATCGATCCCGATGAGGGCATCTCGATGCGCTTCGAGGCCAAGGTGCCGGGGCCGAAGGAGCACATCCGCAGCGTCTACATGGACTTCAGTTACGGCAGCGGCTTCGGCGTTCAGTCGCCGCCCGCGTACGAACGGCTCATCGGCGATGCAATACAAGGAGATCAGACGCTCTTCACGCGCTGGGATTCGGTCGAGCGCGCGTGGGAGATCGTAACGCCGATCCTCGAGGTATGGCAGAACACGAAAGACTTCTCGTTCCCCAACTACGCGGCGGGCAGCGAGGGGCCCGAGAGCGCGGTCAAACTCTTTCACGACTGGCGGCGCTTGTGACGCTGGAACTCGCTCCCGTGCTCGACGAACTCGGCGAGCAACACCGGCGTAGCGGCACGGAGAGCCAGGTGGCGACGATGACGTTGGTAGTGTTCTTTGAGGATGCCGCCATCGGCAAGCTCGCGCGCGAGCGCATCGGCATGCTTGCAGGGAAGCACCCATCGCGCGTGATCGTACTCGACGCCGGGCAGGGCGAGGATCTGCATCGGGTGGTTTCGCGCGACTGGATCGAGCTCGGCGTGAAGAACAGCGGCGCCGACGTACTACGCTCGGCGATCGCGGCGCTGAGCGCACCCGAAGCACCGATCGTTCTGCTGTGGGTAGCGCCGGAGATCGGGAGCGACGAACGCTTTGCGCGGTTGTCGCAGCACGCGCAGATCGTCGTGTACAACAGCTCGTTGATGGATAACGGGCGCGCCGCGCTGTGCGAGGTGGTCGATTACCTGCACCATCATCGCAACCTGGCGTTCGCGGACGTCGCCTATCTTCGGCTTGGACCGTGGCAAGAGAGCATCGCCACGTTCTTCGACGGCAAGGACGTGGGCGAGCTCTTCGAGCTGCAGGGCGTCGAAGTTGCCTGCGGGTCGGATCCGGAGGCCTATTATTTGCTCGGATGGCTGGCGAGCCGGTTGAACTGGAGAAGCTGCGGGAGCGACGCGTTCCTGGATCGCCGCGGCAGGCGTATTACGTTCGAGATCGAGCGCAAAGGCGAGCCGCGGCGCATATCAACCGTGCGGCTGCAGTCGGCGCGCGTGCGCTTTCTGGCCGAAGCAGACCCGAAGTCGGAGACGATTCATCTGAGCGTTTGCGGCGGCGAGCGCGAGCAGCACCGCTACCGGGCCGTCGTGAATCCCGGAATCGCTGCGTTGCTGGAGCGCGCGATACTGTGGGGCCAAAACGACCGCATTTTTCGCGACTCGCTGATCGCAGCGGGCGAGATTCTCGCTTGCAGAAAGGAGTGACCGTGGCCGGTTTGGGAGAGCTCCGCGTTTATCGCGACCAGGAACAGCTCGCGCACGGCGTAGCCGACTTTTTTGCCACCACCGCACGCCATGCCGTGAGCGAACGCGGCGCATTTCACGTCGCCCTTTCGGGCGGACAGACCCCGCGCCCGGCCTACGAGCTGCTTGGGCGAGAACCGCTGCGCAGCCGAATTCCGTGGGACGACACGTACATCTACTTTGGCGACGAGCGCTGTGTGCCCCCGACCGACGAGCGATCGAACTACGCGATGGTGGCCAAGGCATTTCTAGATGCGATCGGTCTTCCGCCGCAAAACGTCCATCGCATTCGCGGCGAAGTGGAGCCCGGCATCGCTGCCAACGAATATGCCTCGCTGTTGCGCACCGACTTAGGCGGCGCACCGCACTTCGACCTCGTGATGCTGGGCGTCGGAACCGACGGGCACACGGCATCGCTCTTTCCCGGCGCCTCGCCGGAGATGGAAGATCAGTCCCTCGTCCGCGCGGTTGACGTTCCCGCGCTGGGGATGTGGCGCATCACGATGACGCCGCGCGTGTTCAACATGGCGCGCGCCGTGGTGTTCGCGGTGGCAGGCGCGGAGAAGGCGCGGATACTTGCCGACGTGCTCGAAGGCCCGCGCGATGCCGCCAAGTGGCCGGCGCAGGCGGTGCAGCCGGTTCCGGGCCGGCTTCTGTGGTTCGTGGACGAAGCGGCGGCAGCGAATCTCAAGGAACGGCCCGCGGCGCAATCATTTGCGTAGTGATAAGACCCTGCGACGGTAGGTGAAGCGGCTGATTCTCACGGCGGACGACTTCGGCGCCGAGCCGCAAGTCAACGAGGCCGTCGAGATCGCGCATCGCAACGGACTCCTTCGATCCGCCAGCCTGATGGTCGCGGCGCCGGCCGCTGAGGACGCCGCGGAACGCGCGCGACGCATGCCCAAGCTCGCCGTGGGGTTGCACGTCGTGCTGGTCAACGGCCGCCCTACGCTGCCGCCGGGCTGCGTACCGGATTTGGTCGATGACGACGGCCGCTTTCTGCACGACCTCGGTGCCGCCGGCGTACGCTTCTTCTTTCGTCCGCGCGCGCGGCGGCAACTCGCAGATGAAATTACGGCACAATTCGACGCTTTTACGAGGACGGGACTGCGGCTCGATCACGTGGACGCGCAGAATCACATGCACGTCCACCCGACGGTCTTTGCGTTGATTGTCAAGATCGGTCGGCGCTACGGGATGCGCGCGATCCGGATTCCACGGGAGCCGCGCGGCGGCACCCGCAGTGTTGCGCCTTGGTTGGCGCTGATGCGCGCGCGTGCCCGGCGCGCGGGAATTCTCTGTAACGATTACGTGTTCGGCGTCAACGACGCCGGCGCGATGACCGAACCGCGCGTCCTCGAAATGCTCGAGGCGCTCCCGGAGGGCGTAACGGAGATGGTCTTCCATCCCGCGACGCGTCCGCTGGAGTCACCTGATCGCGGGGCCGAAGGATTCAGGTGGCAAGAAGAGCTCGCCGCTTTAACGAGCGATCGAGTCCGCGATGCGATTTCGGCACAGGGCATAGCATTGACGACGTACGGGGAGCTGGCGGGCTCAGGATGACATCGGGAGTGTTGCTCGTCGTTGCGAGCGCCGGTGCCATCTATCTCGGGATCGCGGCATTTCGGCTCGCACAGTTCGCGCTGCGCCCGCTCGAGCTCGCGCGTGAGTTTCTTCCGACGGTGACCATCCTCAAACCGGTCGCAGGCGACGAGCCGAATCTTTATGAGAACTTGGCCTCGTTTTGCGATCAAGACTACGATGCGCACTACGAAGTGATATTCTGTCTCGCCGGCACCGATGACGCGGCGCTGCCGACCGTACGGCGCGTCGTCGCCGATTTTTCGTGGTGCCCCGCCGCGATCGCCGTCGGTCGCGCACCAGGCATGCTCAATCCTAAGGTCGCGAACCTCGCGAAGCCGGGCGTCGATCCGCAGGGCGAAATCGTGGTAATCGCCGACAGCGACATTCGCGTCGACCGCCACTATTTGCGAGCCATCGCGGCCGGCTTCGCTTCGCAGCGCGTCGGCGCAGTGACCTGCCTCTACTCGGGAGTACCTAATGCGACCACCGTGTCGCGACTCGGCGCCTTGCAAATTCAAGACGAGTTCGCGCCCTCGGTCCTCGTGGCGCTCGCGCTCGGCAAGCTGCGGTTTTGTCTCGGTGCGACCATGGCGGTGCGGCGGCGCGTGCTGGAAGAGATCGGCGGGATCGCGGCGCTCGGCAACCATTTGGCCGACGATCACAAACTCGGAGAAATGGTCGCCGCCAATGGCTACGAGATCGAGCTGTCGCGGTATACCGTAGGTACCGACGTCAATGAGCGGCGGCTCTCCGAATTGTGGTCGCATGAGTTGCGCTGGGCCCGAACGCACTTCGCGCTGGCACCGGTTGGCTACGCCTTCTCGTTCTTGATGTACGCGCTGCCGTTGGCGCTGCTCTATCTCGTGCTTTCGGGTAACCTCATCGCAGGACTTCCGTTACTCGCGAGCGTTGTCGGCCTCCGGCTCGTGGTGCACTATCTGGCTCGCTATGTATTCCACGCGGCTCGCGACGACGTCGCCTTGATCGGTCCGCGAGACTTCCTCAGCTTAGCGGTATGGGCGGTGAGCCTCGTCGGGCGTACCGTCCGCTGGCGCGAAAAAAAGTACTCTACCGCTTTTTGAGCACGATGAGGCCGTCGCGGCTCGAAACCTTCGCGTAGGCGCCGCTCGCAACGAGTTCTGCGATCTTCGGCCAGTCGCCGGCGCGCGAGGCCGCCGGATCGCTGAAGCCGTCGAAGATGAGATAGTCTTGTCCGTTCATGGCGATCGTGGCATGCGGAAACATGCCGAGGTGCGCGATCACAAATCCGCCTGTGCCGATGCTGGCACCGCGAGGCAGCGTCAGCAGTTCGCGCTCGCGCGCGGCGTCGGCTTCGGTCGGCGCTCGATACAGTGCATATCCGGGAGCAATCGGGCTGAAGTATCGGCTCGTCCAAAAAGAGGCCAGCAAGGCAAACGCCATTGCCCCCTTCGCCAAGACATCCGAAAGGCAGTACAGCGTGTACGTGCCGTCCGCGAAGGCACACAAGAGGTAGCCGCTCCACGTCGCGGTGTAGTGCGCGCCTAACGCCATCGTAATACCTTCGTGCGAGAGCAGTACCTCGGCCAAGCCGGGCAACGCGAAGAGCGCGTAGCGCGAACCCAGCGGAAGAAACGCCAACGGCACCAGAATCGCAAAAAGATACTGCGCTCGTGCCGCCGAGAATGGGCCGACGAAGCCCGCGGGCGTTGCGGGAAAGCGCCACCACTGGTAAAAGTGCAGCGAAAAATAGGGAAAGTGCGGGTCGATCCACGGCCGTAAGATACCAAAATAGAATACCGCTCCGGCCACCCCAATTGCGGCGATCCAAATGCCGCAAGTTCGCTGCGCGCGGTCGCCTCTGCCCAGCGCGGCGACGACGACGCCGATGAATGCCAGGCTGACGAATTGATCTTCTTTGACCATCGCCAGAGCGAGCGCCGCCGCCACCGCGATTCGCCACGCTCGCCGGTCGACGGCCCAGACCAACGCAGCGGCAAGCGGCGGCGCGAAGGCGAGCTCGTGAAAATCGCCGGCTGCTTGCGCGCTCAACGGGGGATACGACGCGGCGACGGCGGCAACGAGGAAGGCCAGCCATTTCGGTAAGCGGGCAGCGGCGATTCCCCACACCGGGAAGACCGTGGCCGCGGCGAGCAAAGCCTGCAGGACGACGAGCCCACGCGCACCGTCGAGGGCTCTTACAAACGGCAACGCCGCAATTAAGATCGGCGAAAAATGGATCAAGAAGTGGTTGACCGAGCCTTCGAGGGTCGCCGAGAAGCCGCTGAATGCGCCGTTGATTACCTGCGTAAATATGCAGTCGTCCACGCCGGCCCTGAAGATATCGTAGCGCCAAATTCCAAGATGCGCGTAGACGGCGGCTAATATGAGATACAGAGCCGCGACGGCGAGAGTCCAGCCCCACAATGGGCGCGCGGCGACGGTCAGCGGCTTCACCCGTTCACAGGTTCGGCAATCGTCGCCGCGTTGCTAGCGAGGCTTGGGTGTGTTCGGCAAGGCTTGGGCGCCGAGGGTTTGGAGATTGACGCCGTTGTCGCTCAAGATCGTGCCCTCGACACGCTGCAGCTCTACCACGGCCTTGTTCAAATCCGTCTGCGCCTGAAGCTCGCTGCCGCGGGCTTCGGCCAGTTCCACCTGGCGCTGCAGCACCAAGAACGTCGTCGAGCCGCCGTTATGGAATTTGCGCAGCTCGCTGGCATACACCGACTCGGCCGACGCGCGCGCCTGGCTCGCCGCTGAGAGCCGGGAGAGCGCCGCCTGATATGAGTCGAGCGCGTTGCGCGCCTCCGACTCAATGCGTTGATTCAGCGCCTGCTGTTGAATCTGCGCCTGATCTTCTTCTTGACTCGCGATCTGCTTGAGCGCGTGGGCCGTGTGATTTTCGAGCGGGATGTTGACGTTGACCGCAATGTTGAACGTCGGATACGCGCCGGTCCACATGTTGTGAAACGCCTGCGTCATGTTGCCCTGAGTCTGCGGGGGCGGGGTGGGACAAGTGAACTGGAACGGCGGAGGCAGCGCGCAACCCTGATACTCGAAGTTGGGCACCGGCTGCAGCCGCCCCGCGAAGCCGTTGCTCTGGTACTGCACTATAAGGTCGGCCTGCGGCAGCGCCTGATTCTTGGCGTAGGCGCGGTCGAGGTCGGCCACACGCCGCTGATCGAACACCTGTCGCATTTCCGGGCGAAGCTGTTGGGCCTGAGCGACCACATCGCGCAGCTCGCCGATCGACGGCAGCTCTCGCACGGGCGACGACGGAACCAAATTCGCTTTCCAGATCTGGTCGCCGGGATCGGCTACGATCAAACTCTTGAGCTGATTTTGCAGTTTCGCGACGTCTTCGAGCGCCGCGAAGACTTGTGACTGGAAGTTTGCGACTTGAGTTTGGGCTTCGACCGCGGTAACCGCCGGCGCTGCACCGCGCGTCGCCAGCCGCACGACGCTGTGCTCTTGCGCTTCGGCTTGGTGCAGCGCCTCTTCTTGAATCGCGACGTTGCGCCAGGCGGCGACGAGATCCCAGTACGTGTCCTCGACCTGCGCAAGCGTATTGGATGCGTCGACGAGCGTCTGCGCCTCGTTCGAATCCGCCGTGATAAACGAGAGCTTATAGTCGTGTTTGATCGCGTTCATGCCTGCGTTTTTGAGGAGGGGCTGTGTCGCCGACAGGTTCAGCGAGGCGAGATAGTAGGGATTGAACGTATTGATGATCGTGTTGTTATACGTACGCGTCTGCGTGATGCTCGCGCCATACTGCAATCCGTTGATCGTCTGACCGTGGACGCCGGACTGAAACGAATATTGATGCTGGATGATGTAGCCGGGGCCGGTCGTCGAGCATGGATACGGTTGGCCGTTGAACTGATTGATGCACGTGTAGTTGCCCGAAACGCCCGGTCCGGCGAAGAAGATATTCTCGGGCGGTAGTACCGAGAAGCTCGAGGAAGGCCCGACCTGAAGCTGTACGTCGTAGTTGGCTTTCGCCTGAACGATGCGGTAGCGCGCGATCCGGACGTTGGACGCCGAGATCGCCAGGTTCGTGTTTTTCAGCAGCGCCATCGCGACGGCGTCTTGGAGCGAGATTCCGACGAACGGGGTCGCCGTGACGCCGACGATGCCGGGATTGCTGGGCTCCGCAAGCGGCGCGCGGTATCCGGGAGCAACGGTCGGAACGATCGCCCTCGGCGGCGATGGAATCTCGGTGGGAAGCGTTGCACGGGGCGGAAGCGCCTCGTCTACCTGCGCCGCGGTCCGCTGCACCGGCACGGCGGCGAGGACGACGGCGGCGACCGCAACGGCCGCGGGAAGGGAGCGGAGTCTCACGTCACTCGCCGCCTAATGTGTCAGCACTCGCGTGCCGAGCGTTTGGAGGTTCACGCCGTTGTCGGTCAGGATCGTTCCTTCGACCCGTTGCAACTCGACGATGGATTGGTCCAACTGCGTTTGAGCTCGCAACTCCAGTCCGCGCGCCTGCGCAAGCTGAACCTGCCGTTGCAACACCAAGAACGTCGTCGATTCGCCATTGTGGAACTTTCTGACTTCGCTCGCATAGACTGCCTCGGCGGCTTCGCGCGACTTGCGCGCGGCATTGACTCTGGCCAGCGAAGACTGATAGCTCTGTAACGCGTTGCGCGCCTCGCTCGCGATGCGTTCCTGAATGCCCTCCATCAGAAGCTGCGCTTGACGCATCTCCTCGCTCGCCACGCCGCGCATCCCCCGCGCAAGGCTGCCCTGAATTGGATATCCGACAATTAAGGCGACGTTGAACGTCGGAAAGTAGCCTGCCCACATGTTGTGATAGGCGTACGGCATCGAGCCTTGCGTCTTCGGAGGCGGGGTAGGACAGTTCTGCAGGCTAAAGATACTGGAACACTCACTCAGCAAGAACGCCGGCGTCGGCGTTAAGATGCCGGCGAAACCGTTGCTCAGATACTGCACCGTCACGTCGGCCTGCGGCAGCGACTGGTTGGCGGCGAAGAGCCGGTCGATATCGGCTGCAAGCCGTTTGTCTTCGGACTGACGAACTTCGGGGCGATTCAGTTGCGCTTGCGCGAGGATCCGCTCGAGATCGTCTGCCGTCGGAACCTGTTGCACCGACGTCGAGGGAAC
>JAFAXS010000062.1 GCA_019240755.1 Vulcanimicrobiota bacterium | reverse complement strand
ATCCCGAATCCAATGAACGTGATCGTAAACCAGAAGATCAACAGGACCAAGAGTGCCGTCGAAATCGAAGAGCCCGTCTGCTCGAACATCAGCCAGCGCGTCTGGGCAATATTGAGCGCAAGACCAATCGCCTGCGGCTTGAGCATTTTCTGACGATCGTTGGTTGCCGGCAGATTCTCGAGATCGTCGAGCACGATCTCGCCCCGCACCGCCGCGGGGTCGAGTTGCGGAACGCTCACGCCGGGCTCCGGCCACATCTTGTTCAGGGTCTGTAGCACCGCCACGCGAATCGCGCCGCGAGCGGCGCCGGCTTCCGGCCCGTAGTGCGCGAGCATTCGATCGAGTAGCACGACCTTTGAGGTGATGTCCAGCAGCTCGCTGCGCTGCGAGTTATAGTTGGCCGTCGCCGATCCTACGAGCAGTCCCAGAACGAGTCCGGCCATCGTGCCGATGATCCCGAGGCCGAGCTGGAGCAGATGCCGGGAATCCTCGCTGAGGTGATGCCCCGGCAGACGGTTTCGAAGATACATTCCGAGGAATGCGCCCCCAAAGAAGCACGCAAATGCGGCGATTCCAACTACCCGCGCGTCCAACTGGATTCTTTTAGGTCTGGGAGACGAGCGTGAGCGTCTGCGAGTTGACGCTGTAGTTGCCGGCCGATACGAGGTTATTCGGGTGCGCGCAGATGACGCTGTTGTTCGGGCCGTAAATGACGACGAGATTCGGCGGTCCGCATTGCGTCTGCGTGAGCTGATAACTGGCGAGAAGCTTTGCGCCGGGGCTGCTCGTTGCGACCTGATACGAGGTGTAGTTCACGTTGTTGTAGACGATCGATCCATAGACGGCCGCCGAAGCGGCGCCAATTGCGAAGGCGCCCCAAAAACCGCCGCCCCAGTAATACGGCGCGGCATACCAGGCGACGCCGCCGTTCCATCCCCACGCGGCGTAGCCGTGGTAGACTGGATTGGTAACCACCGCGCCATGATACACGACGCCGTTGGTGGCGTACGTGCTCGCATGATAGGTCTGGCCCCACGCGTTGGTGGCCGTCGTTGAGCCGCTATACGTGCGGTTGTAGGCGTTCCCGCTGCCCGAATGGCTGTATGAACCGTTTGGACCGCTGCCGTTGCTTCCGTGATAGTAGTTGCCGTTGGAGTTCGCACCGCCGTAACTCGTGCGGCTGTAATTCCCGTTCGTCGCGGTCGTGGTGCGATTGTAACCGTTCGGTGTCTGATTAACCGTGGTGGTGCGATTCGTGCCGTAGCGTCCCGTACTGGAGTGGCTGGCGCTCTGCGGACGCGCGGCGGCGCCGTCACCGTGAAAGTCAAAGCCGCCACCACGGGAGCCGCCGCCACCGCGGCCGCCGGCGGCGGCCATCGCGGGAGCGAGAGTCAAGGTCAGTCCGATCGCAAGAGCTCGCCTGGCGTTCATTTGTGCACCTCGTCCACGACTCCGGTCATCGTCACGTACGTTCCTCGCATCGTCGTCACGGCCAGCTCGACGCCCCGCGGCGGAAGTTCCGTCGATGAATGAGTGAGGCGCTGCCGCGTCATGCTCGGATTGAGCCAGACGGTTCCGGATTGCAGTCGAATGTGAAAGAGCCGGCCGTTTTGAAAGAGCGTCGCGTCGTACGGCAAGCATTCGATAAGCTCGTCGACCTTCGTGCACGCCGCCTTTCCTAGTACGAGCGTGCCCTTCCCGTCGCTGGAGGTGATTGCCATGGCTTCATCCTTGATGGCGATGTGAACGTTCGTATACGTCTTGGCGGTTCCGTCGCGTTGTTGGACTCGCACGGTGCCCGTCGCGCTGGCCGCGCTCGACGTCGCCGCAATCGTGAGCAGCGTAACGAGCAAAGCCCAAAGGGCCCGAGCTTGTGGAGCCTTCATCGCCTTAGTTTACGCCCGGCCGTCGCCAAGACAGTATCCCAAAAATGCAAGGTCCTGCCGTTTTGGGATAGAGCGCGGCCGGCGGAACGGTTATGATGCTTGCATGCCGGCAGGACGCAGCTCGTATGAGTGAGGCCGTCGTTACGACGACGCCCGCCGTGGGTGCGGCAAAAAAGGATGTCTCGGCCGTCGAACTGTTCGGGCTGTTCTTACAGATCGGGATCACGAGTTTCGGCGGCGGGGTGGTCGCGTATCTGCGAAACGGCTTGGTGCGGAAGAAGAAGTGGCTTGACGACACCGAATTTCTCGAGCTCACGTCGCTGAGCAACACGCTGCCGGGACTCAACGCGACCAACATGGCGATTCTCGCCGGAGACCGGCTCAAAGGAACGCTCGGAGCGCTCCTCGCGATGATCGGAATGTGTCTGCCGGCGTTCGTTTTTATGACGGCCGCCGGGATCGCGTACGGCGCCAACGGCGATCGTCCGATCGTCACGGCCATGCTGCACGGCGTTGCGGCGGCGGCGACGGGGCTGATTGCCGCGACCTGGTTTCAAATCGGAAAGAAGACAGTTAAGGGCTTCTACGACGCGTTTTTTATTCTCGCCGCGGTAGTGCTGATCAATCACTTTAAACTGTCGGTACCCGTCGTCTTGCTCTCCGTGGGCGCGTTGGCGATCTTCGCATACCGTCCACCGAGCAAAGCGGGGGCGCCAAAAGAGGACGCACACGAGTGGATCAGATCCCTGCAATAGCACGCGTGTTCGCGTACTTGTCGTTTCTGACGATCGGCGGCGGCATGGCCGCGTTTCCGGAGATGCGGAATCTCGTCGTCGACGTCCATCGGTGGCTCACCGAAGCCCAACTCATTCACATCTATAGCGTCGGTCAGATGTCGCCCGGACCGAACATGATGATGGTCGCAACGATCGGCGAGCGCGTGAGCGGCATCCCGGGAGCGCTCGTCGCCGCGCTCGCGTTCTTCGTTCCAACCGGCATACTAACGTTTGGCGTGGGGCGTATCTGGAATAGGCTTGCATCGTGGCCGTGGCGCGCGTCGATTCAACGAGGGCTCGGGCCGGTCGCGATCGGTCTCGCCGTGGCCGGCTTGATCACGTTTGGGAAGGGCGCCGTGACGGGTTGGATAACGCTCGCCGTCGGCTTGGTCGTTTTTTTTGCATCCTTGCGAACGCGCATCAATCCGGCGCTGCTCATCTTGGGCGGCGCTGCGGTCGGCGCGGTCGCGCTGCGCTGACCGAGGGAACCTAGATGCCCGATCCGACGCATTTTGCGATTCGCGTCCTCGTCGGCGGTCTGCTCGGTGCGGCCATCGGTTTCGAACGGCAGTGGCGTCAGCGCGGCGCCGGCATGCACACCAGCGCCCTCGTCGCGATCGGGGCCGCGCTCTTCGCCCTGTTGGGAGTGGTAGGATCGGATAAGGAGTCCCGCATCCTGGCAAACATCGTCACGGGCGTCGGCTTTCTCGCCGGCGGCGTAATCCTGCGGCAAGGCGCGAGCATCACCGGGCTGAATACCGCGGCGACCATATGGGCGACCGCTGCCGTTGGAGCCCTGGT
>JAFAXS010000150.1 GCA_019240755.1 Vulcanimicrobiota bacterium | reverse complement strand
GGCGTACCCGTGCCCAATTGTGTTCGGCTTCGCCGGAATGTGAGCGACAGGGAATCGCCGCACCGGTACGCTTTTGCAAAAGCCCATCCTTCGACAGGCTCAGGATGACATTGTTGCATTGGAGGTTTATGTGAGAAAGCGATATTTTGCGGCCGCGTTCGGCATGCTGATGGCCGCGGGTTGCGCCGCCAACGGCGGAGGCGGCGCTCCCAATATTCCACGCGCGCTCAACTTTACGGGAAGTTCGAGCACCGGATACGTGGTGTCCGTGCTGCAGTCGCTCGGCGGAACGAACAGCGCGGCCAATTCGCTCAACGATAACGGCGAGCCGGCGGGGACGTCTTTCCTGTCGGGCAATACGGCGATGCACGCGGCGTTGTGGCGCGATGCCGGCGTGGTGGATCTGGGAACCCTCGGCGGACCGAACAGTGCGGTGGAGTGGCCGGTGCTCAACGACGATGGTTTCGTTTCCGGCATCTCGGAGACGTCGCGGACCGATCCGCTGGGCGAGAGCACGCAGTGGAGTTGCCACGCGTTTTTACCCGACGGGGGTAGTTCAGGCAAGACGTGCCTGGCCTTCGTGTGGCATAACGGAAAGATGCGGCCGCTCGGGACTCTGGGCGGCAACAACGGCTACGGCGCGGGAATGAATCAGCGCGACGAGATCGTAGGCTGGGCCGAAACGTCCAAGCACGATTCGACCTGCGTAGCGCCGCAGGTGCTGCAGTTTCTGCCGGCGCGGTGGAACGCGCTGGAGCGCAAGGCGCGCGCGCTCGCGACGCTGCGCGTGAACGGCAAACTCGATCCCGACGGCGCCGCCACTGCGGTGAATCGCGACGGCGACGTGGTGGGAATTTCGGGCATCTGCGACGTGGCGGTGGGGCGTTTCACCGCGCATCACGCGGTGCTGTGGAAAGACGGCGGCCGTGCGACGCAGCTCAAGACACTCGGCGGCGTATCCTGGAACACGCCGACCGCGATCAACGACGATGGGCAGATCGTAGGATTCTTGAATCGGCCCGGCAGCGCCGATAAGAAGGGCGCGCCAAACTTCATCTCGGTGATCTGGACGGATCCCGCGTCGAAACCGACTAAGATCGGGGTGCTGCCGGGCGATCAGCTTAGCGAACCGACGTCGATCAACAATCGCGGCGTCGTGCTCGGCGTGTCATTCCCCAGCTCGCACGTGTTCCTGTGGCAGAATGGACGGATGACCGACTTCACCAAGATCGTTGAAGCGGCGTATCCGAACCTCGAGCCCGTGAGCGTCGGCGGCATCAACGACCGCGGCGAGATTGCCGGGCAGGCCTGCGAGTTGGTCAGCGGCTCGTGCCCATCGTCGGGCGCCACCTTCGTGACGTTCTTGGCAGCGCCGAATTAGCTGCGGGCTTCCTCTCAGCGTCGCTACGGCGGCGCTGAGAGGGAAGTCCTACGGTGCGCAGAGAGACATTAAGGAATCCAGCGCGGCGGGATCGTCGGGCGTGCCGACTTTACGAACGTATTCGGCCACGTAGGCACGATCTGAAACGGAGAGCACAAGGTCTTCCTTGATTGTTGGCAGCGCTACTTTAGCATACATTCCTGTCTGCGTGCCGTTGCAGATCTTGACGCGCTTTGACTGACTGACAGCTTTGCCGCCTACGAGCGCAGCGAGCCCTTTCCGCATGCCGGCGTCAATTGCGTCAAGTTTGTCGTGATCGGATCCGGCGGACAGCGGCATGTCGACGTGCGCTAAGAGAAGGCCGCCGCCGTGATTCGGATCCACCCACAACTTATCGGCCTTGAATGGACCCACGATAATCGTCATCGTTCGGACGACCCAATGCGGGGGCGGAGTGAGTGCCGCGACCTTCCCTGCCGGCGATGCGCTGGGCGAGGGGGACACGGGGGGAGGCGTTGGGGACTGCGTTGCGCTTGCCGACGGCTCCACAGACGGTGATGTTGAGGGTTGTGTCGGCGGCCCTGCGGCGCAAAAGAAAAACGGGGCGAGGAACAGTAGCGCAAAGCGACGCACTGGCGGTTTCACGCGCCGTTGTTCTCCGTCAGGTCCGCAGGGTCTTTGTGAAGTAGTGCTGGGATTTGATGCGCGTATAGCCGTTGCGTTCGTAGAATGGGTGGGCACGGTCGCGGATCACATTTGAGTGAACGCGCACTTCGGTTAAGCCTTTTTGGCGGCACCACGTTTCGGCCTGCGCTAGAAGTTCTGCCCAGATTCCTTCGCTGCGATGCTTTTCGTCTACCACGAGGCCTTCGATGCGGCAGCCGCGCCCGGCTACGAACGGGTCTTCGACGCCAAGCGCGATCCAACCGATGACGGCATCGCCGTCCGTGGCGACGTAGACTTCACATGAATCACCGCGACGATCGAGGCCAGCGACGACTTGTTCAGCGGTGACGTCGTAGCCTAACTGCGACGTGAGTCTGACAATGGCGGCGGCGTCGGTGGCTTGCGCGAGTTTGATTATCGCCACGGCACGTCGGTTAGGCTCGCTCAGCATTGACAAGATCAACGTCAATGGTTGTGCGCGAGGATGTTCGTGAGCAGCACGGGGTTCGCGGCGTCGGGGCGGGTGAAGTCAAGGCGCGCGCTCACCGCGGCCCCGTAAGCGACGCGTTGGTTGCGGTCCGTCAGGCTGACGCGCGGCGCGACCGCGGTGTAGGGTTGCAGGTGGGCCGTCGTTCCGAAGGCGGCATATAGAGGAAGCGCCATCGCGTCGTAGGTCGAGAGTGGTTTCAACCCGAGGATCAGTTCCATCGTGCGCAGCACGCTCACCGTCGAGTAATGTCCGTGGTGCAAGCCACCCGTCGCGTAGGGCGAAGCGATGAAGAGCGTCGTCCGTTGCGCGCTCACGTGGTCGGGGCCGGCCTGGGCGTCGTCTTCCGTAATGAAGATCGCCGACGATTTCCAGATGCTCGAGCGCGAGATCGTCTCCACCATTTGCGCCAGCGCATAGTCGTTGGTCGCGACGTATGAGAGGGGCGTGAGCATGCCGGGTCGGCTGCCCGCCGTGTGATCGTTGGGCAGCCAAATGTATTCGAGAGCCGGCACCGTGCCACGTTTGACGAATGCATTGAACTCGCGGCGCCACTCTTTGACGCGGTCGAAATCGCTGTAGTCGAGATTCCAGCCGACATACTGCGGGTCGTAGAGTCCCTCGAGGCTCGGCGCGCTGCTGCGGCCGGTGTTGGCGAGATTCGGCGTGTCCGTGAGCTCGCCGTAGTCTCGGAACGAGATGCCGGCGGCGCGGGCCTCTTGCCAGATATACCCGTTGTGCGAGAGGGGCGCGCCTTCGCCCGATAGGCTGTCGTCGATCAGACTGCCGCGATCGCCGTAGGTCATCGGCCAAACGCGTTCGACGTAGTCGTTATCGAACGCGGCGTCGGCCCAGTTGTGGCCGCTCTCGCTCACCTCGCCGCTCGCGTACATGTTGTCGAAGATGCCGAAGCGTTCTGCGAGCGCGTGTTGATTCGGCGTGACTCTGGCATCGAACCAGGTGAGGCGCTTGTCGCCGTTCGCGCCGGCGACGTCGCCGAGCACCTGATCGTACGAGCGGTTCTCCTTCAAGATGAAGAAGACGTGCCGGATCGGGCCGCCTTTGCGCAGCAGCGTTTGCGGCGGATCGTTACGCCAACCCGGAACGCCCAGCGGGTTGCCGTTGGTGAGTGAATCGCGCGCCGTGTCTATGACGCGGATCGAACCGTACTGGATTGAAGCCACGTAGTCGTGAAAGTCACGGCGCTTCGCGTTGAAGTTGGGATTGGGGCGCGTACCCTCACCCTTGCCGTCGAGCACGAAGAGCCGCGAGCCGATCGGCAGCACGTCGGTGGGGTACCAGCCGGTGGGGAGGCGCCGCGTCACGCGGCCGTTTTGGATGACTGCGAGGCTATTGGCAGCACCGAGCGTTACGAAGAGCGTTTGGTCGCGCATCGCCAGCGCGTTGGGGGAGGCGCCGATGAGCTGCGCGCCGGTGGTGCGGTCGCCCACGAAGATTCTCTGGATCGTTCTTCCGGTCGCCGTATCGTAGATGCCGACGGTGTCGTCGTCGGACTCCGCCACGTAGAGCGTGTTGCCGCGCACGAGCAGATCGGAGGGATGAAGCCTGGTGCCTATGGGCCTTGCGGCGAGGCTTTGTGCGTCGATCGCTTCGACGACGTTCGATGACCGATTCGAAGCGAAGAGCGTTTTGCCGTCGGACGAAAACGCGAGGCCGCCGACGTGGCCGCCGATCCTTACCGGTCTCGCCGAGGCGAGCGTTTCGAGCGTGCCGATGCGCACGGACTCGTCGTCGTCGGTGGCGACGGCGAAGGTTCCACCGCTGACTGCGATGGCCGTCGGGTAGGTATTTTTAGAAAGCTTGATTTCCGCGGCGATTCGCGTTGTAGTGTCAACGTTAAAAATGGCGTCGGCGTTCGCGCCCGCGACGAGGACGTGGGTTGCATCGAGCCAGATCGGCCGGCCGAAGGCGCCCTTGAGCGGGACGGAGGCGATTTGCGCGAGGTCGCGCGCACGATAGACCTCTAGCGCGGGCGGGTTGAACCCGGATGCCACGACGGCGATCTCTTTGGCATCGGGCGAAGCGGCCTCGCCCTGCGGCATCGTGCCGGTCAGGCGCATCAAGTTTTGAGGCTTCGCGATGTGCCAGCCGTTCGGCACGACGATGGTTTCGACGGTGCCCAGGGTGGGGAGAGCGGCGGCGGTTGCTATTGAGAAAAAGACGGCCAAGGCGGCGATACAACGGTAACGCGCAGTCATAGTGCGGCGAGGTTTTCGGCGTGCTGCCGCAACGCCTGCCGTCGGCTTCCCGCCGAGCGCACAAAGCGCGGTCCTGAGCGAGAAGCTTTGCGCCGAGTCGACGGGTCAGGATGACGTCGGCAGGTAGCCGTCTACGAGTATCATGTCGGTCGTGCTCAGCCGCTGGCGTAGGGCTTTGGCCGGGCCGTACTCCGTTGAATGCCACCACTCCACCGCTCGTTCGTACGACGGGAATTCCAGCACGACGATCCGCGTCGGATTCCAAGAGCCTTCCAGCACTTGCATCGTGCCGCCGCGCACGATATAGCGACCCCCGTATCGTGCGACCGTTTCCTGTGCCATCTCCTTGTAGCGTTCGTACTCTTTGGGATGCGTCGTGTCGACGTTGACGATGATGTAGGCAGACATTTTGGCTGCTTTTCTAAGCGCGAATTGCTACCTCATGCTTTTGCGGTGGGCCTAGCGGGGACGACGGCGAAGCAGGTCTTGTGAAAAGTGCGGTCGGCGGAGTGGCGCTCCGATCCATCGTCATTTGCGCCTTCGCCCTTCTCCCACCGGTCGCCGCGGCGAGCGGTAACACCAGCAGTCCGGTCGACGATTTGGATCGTGCTAAAGTATCCTCGGCGTTGCAGATCTTGCAGCGTTTTAACTCCTCGCACTCACTAAAAGACGCGGAGGAAGCGATTCGCACGATGCAATCCGCGTATCAGGGCTATACTTTCACGCCTGAAAACTTGATCGCCCGGCGCAGGACCCTCGTGTGGGCATGGGCACAAATCATCTTCGCTGTTCAGCGCTCCTACGATCCGAATTGGAATCCGATGGATCCCGCGAACCTTCCCGAGAGGTGCCTTTATCCACCCCCGGAGGCTGCTGGGCAAATGCCGACGTGCGATGACCCAGACGCTGTTAAGGACCCCAAGCTACGAGCACAATACATTAGGGACATTCAGGCGAATGAACTGAAAAAAACGAAAGCCGAAGAGTGGCAACGCCATCAAATTGTCGATGAAGAGGCAATGGCCGTGTTTGAGGGCAGGATTGACTTCCTCCACGAGATGTCGCCCAAAGGAGTTCCGTCCGACGCCGCGGCACTCGACGGCATTGTGCGGGAGGCAAATCTCAGCGATGCTACCCGGGAGACCCTTCATCGTTATTTTTGCGCGCCGTCCTCGCAACGCAGTGCTGCGTATGAGCCGGCGCCCTCGGATAGATCGGCGATCATCGCCGCCATCGAAAACGAGGAGCAGAGGAAAATCACGGTGAGCTCCATGGTTCAGGTTGGCTCGTACGCAATGGCGACTCGGTTGGGCGCAGGCGGGCAGGAGGCGGATCAATACCTGCTTGTTAACAAGACCGGCTGGAGCATAACTATCGACGGCAATGGCTGTTTATCAGATGTTCGCTATTTACAACAAAGCGGCGTACCGGGTTCAACCGCTGCGGCACTCGTAAAAGCCGTCGGACCGTGCAACTGCTAGTTAACTGAATTCTGCGTCATGCTTCGACAAGCTCAGCATGACACTAGGCTAGTGGACCAGGAAGGCCACCAGTAGTAGTGCCACGATGTTGAGCACCTTGATCATCGGGTTGATCGCCGGACCGGCCGTATCTTTGTAGGGATCCCCGACCGTGTCGCCCGTGACCGCGGCCTGATGCGCCGTCGAGCCTTTGCCGCCGTACTGTCCGTCTTCGATGTATTTTTTCGCGTTGTCCCACGCGCCGCCGCCCGACGTAAAGGAGATGGCGACGAAGAAGCCCGTGACGATCGAGCCGACTAAGATGCCGCCCATCATTTGCGCGCCGCTCGCGCCCGGCAGCACGTTGAAGTACGAGAGCAGCACCACGATCACGGGCACGCCGACCGGGATGAGCGCCGGCACGATCATCTCGCGCAGCGCCGCGCGCGTGACGATGTCAACGGTCGTTCCGTAGTTCGGGCGCGCCGTGCCGGCCATGATGCCGGGAATCTCGCGGAACTGACGGCGAACTTCTTCAACCACGGCGCCGCCCGCGCGGCCCACCGCTTCCATCGAGAGCGACGCGAAGAGATACGGCAGCAGGCCGCCGAGGAAGAGTCCGGCGAGCACGAACGGATTGCCGACCGCGAAGAGGTTGCGGACGCTATCTATGCAGACGGCCTGCGCGCCGGGGCACTTGTGGCGCGTGAGCTCTTGCAGGAACGAGGCGAAGAGCACGAGCGCGGCGAGCGCGGCCGAGCCGATCGCGTAGCCTTTGGTGACGGCCTTCGTGGTGTTGCCGACCGCGTCGAGCGGATCCGTGACGTTGCGCACGTCGTGCGGCATGTCGGCCATTTCCGCAATGCCACCGGCGTTGTCGGTGATCGGTCCGAACGAGTCAATTGCGACGACGATGCCGGCCATCGAGAGCATCGCCATGACCGCGATGCCGACGCCGTACACGTTGGCGAGCCCGTAGCTCACGAGGATCCCGATGACGATCACGATCGCGGGGAGCGCCGTGGCCTGCATCGAGACCGCGAGTCCGGCGATGATGTTCGTGGCATGGCCGGTGATCGAGGCCCGCGCGATGCGCTGCACCGGCGAGAACTGCGAGCCGGTGTAATATTCGGTGATGAACGTGATGAGGCCGGTGATGACGATGCCGATCAGCGCGCAGAGGAAGATGGCCGTCGCGCTGACGCCCGACGCGCCCGCGAAGACGCTCTGCACGGCGAAATAAAAGCCGATTAGCGCGAGAATGCCGGCGACCGTCATGCCGCGATACAGGGCGCCCATAATCTTCGCGCGGCGAACTTGTCCCACGCCGACGAAGACGGCGCCGATGATCGACGCAACGATAGAAATCGCGCCGAGCAGCAGCGGGAACGTCGTTGCATTCGGCAGCGTCGCGCCGAAGATTAGGTTGCCGAGCAGCATGGCGGCGACGGTGGTGACGCAGTACGTCTCGAAAAGATCGGCCGCCATGCCGGCACAGTCGCCGACGTTGTCGCCGACGTTGTCGGCGATCACCGCTGGATTGCGCGGGTCGTCTTCGGGAATGCCGGCCTCGACCTTGCCGACGAGATCGGCGCCCACGTCGGCGGCTTTCGTGTAGATGCCGCCGCCGAGTCGCGCGAAGACCGAGATGAGGGAACATCCAAAGGCCAGGCCGACCATCGCGTTGAGCGAGAGTCCGGTATCGCCGTTGTTGACTTTCAAGAGGATCGCGTAGTAGCCGGAGACCGCCAGCAGACCGAGCCCTACGACGAGCATGCCGGTGACCGAGCCGCCGCGGAACGCGACGTTGAGCGCTGGCGTCAGGCCGCCGCGCGCCGCTTCCGCCGTGCGAACGTTCGCGCGCACAGAGACGATCATGCCGATGAAGCCCGCCGCACCCGAGAGGATCGCACCGATCAGGAAGCCGATCGCGGCTTCCCTCCCAAGCGTCGGCGCGAACAAAATGACGATGGCGAGAACGATCGCGACGATGCCGATCGTGCGGTATTGACGTTGGAGGAAGGCCATCGCGCCTTCCTGGATCGCCGCGGCGATCTCGCGCATGCGTTCGTTGCCGGCAGGCTGGGCGAGCACCCAAAACGTCAAAACGACGCCGTACAGCACGGCGAGGATACCCCCGACGAGCCCGCTCACAATTGCAGTCTGTGCGGTCATTACGTTCCTTTTGAAGGCGTGGCGCAAAAATAGGGCCTGATGGCCCGCGGCTTGCCTACTCCGGCCCGAAGCGCAAGTCCTACTATATGGAAGGCCCGCCTGTGGCGGGCCTTCGCGTGTGCGGCTTCTTGCGGGGGCGGTGCGCTAGAGGGAGACCTTGACGTGTACGACGAGGGTATGCTTCCCCTTGCCCGCGACGGTGAAGTATCCCGAGCCCACTGCGACCCCGACGATCGTGATCCTATGATCGTCGGTGACCTTGGTGGGCGAGATCGAGACCAGACCGTTCGTGTTATTAGTGATCGTAAACGTCTTGTCGTCGTAGCCGCGCTCGTGGAAGCGGCATTTGAGAATGCCGGCAACCTTGATTTTGATGCGGTTGCCGCACGTTGAGACGATCTCGCGTCGTTCTCCGCCGGCCGGAGTGACGACCGGGCCATTGGGAGCCGACATGCCCGCGGTGCCGGACGGGAGGTACTGGCCGTTGCTCGGGGGTGAACCCCCCTGGCAGGCCGTGAGAAGCAGCACGAATGCGGCGGATCCGGCGATCAGCCGAAGTATGTGCCGACTGGACTCCATACGTTACTCCTTTGTAAGTACGCTTAGGTAGGTAAGAGGTTTCCCGCTTGGCTATCCAGCAAAACGCCGCCTGCAGGAAAAGTCGTATCTTAACGCCGTCTTCATCCCGAACGAGCACAATGGAACGCACCGATTTCTTGATCGTCGGCTGTGGGCCGGCCGGAGCGACTGCTGCGCGCGAGGCGGCGCGCCGCGGCGTGGCGACGGTCGTCTTGGAGCGCGACTCCGTCGTGGGCGCCAAGCGCGTCTGCGCCGCAGGCCTGCGCCCAGGCTTCTGCCGGACCTTCGACTTGCCGCGGGAGCTCGTGCATTGCGACACGCGGCGCCTCGCGCTCTTTGATGCTGGGGCGCAAGAGTACGAGACGTTCTTCGGACCCGGCCATACGAGCACGCGCGAGGAACTCGACGGCGCGATGGCAGCCTTGGCCGCGCGCGACGGCGCGGAGATTCGCACGCGGGCACTCTTTCGAACGTTAAAGATCGAAGGCGATTGCGCGCTCGTGGAGTACGCCGACCTGGCGAGCGAAGAGCGACGGACGATCGCCGCCCGAACCGTGTTCCTAGCCGCCGGCGCTACCGCGCGTCTCGAGGACGCAGCGTTTGGGCGGCTGGCAATGGCGCGCTGGCGCGAGGGCCTCATCACGACCTTGCAGTATCGCGTCTACTTAGATCGACCCGCCGCCGCCGTCGCCTACGAAACGCTGGAACTGCACTACTATTGCGCGCGCGACGGTCGTCCGTTGATTGCATGGATGTTTCCGAAGCGCGACCATCTCGCGATCGGCTTAGGCGTGATGGGAAAGATCGACGGCGCCTCGCTGCGCGCGGAGCTCGAGCGATTTACCGAACGCGTGCAACGGCGGCTCTATCCGGGCGCGGCAGTGACTCACGTGAAGGTCGAAGGGCATTTGTTGTATGGCGGTCCGGCCCGGCGCTGCGTTGCGGACGGTCGCGTACTCGTCGGCGGAACGGCCGCGGGATTCGTGGACGCGACTAACGGCGAAGGAATTTTTGAGGCCGCGATGAGCGGGCGGCTCGCCGCAGACGCCGTTGCGCGGCGCGATCACGTCGCCGAACGCTACTCCCGCTCGATCGGGCAACGCTTCAGAGGCCGTCTACAACATCGGGTGATGCTGATGCGCTACTTGGAACGGCGTCCGAGCCGCTACGCGCGCCTGTTCGCGCAAATGGCGGCGACGCCGCGGCTAGCGGAGGTGCTGCTTAAAGACGATTGCGAGCGAACTTTTTCCGAGCGCGCGTTCCTCTACCGTCAGGCGTTGCGCTTTTGGGCGAATACGTTCTAGTGGACGAAGTCGCCGAAGGCCGCGACCGCGGTCTGGCAGCAGATGGGGCCTTTCTCCTTACCCTTGAAACCGCCAGGCCCGAGCGAATACCAGACCGCTCCCCTCCACGACGTAGCGAAGACGGCGGTGTCGTTGGGGCTCATCGCTACGGCGTCCGGCGACCACGATAAGGGTTTGATCTTCGTCACGGTATCGCTGCGCGTGTCAATGGCGGAAAGCTCGCCGTGTATGCCGTCAGAGTTTTCCACGGAAACGTAGACGTAGTGGTGGAGCGCCGCCGCAGCGACGGCGAGGGGCCATTCCTTCGCGGCGTTGCCGACGTTGATGGTTTTCACGAGTTTCTGTGATCGCGTATCAACGACGGCCACGAGCGGTTGTTCGTTGGATTGGTCGCACGTTGCGGCATATGCCCGCGATAATCGTTGCACGAGCGCGATGCCGGTGATGGCGCCGAGCCAGCAACTGCCGCCCGGGAGCGTGACAATGCCGGTCTGGCGCGCGTGCCGGATGTCTACGATTGCGATTCCACCGTTGCCGGCGACGTAGGCCTTCTTCCCGAAAGCATCGATCGCCACGCCCGTGGGGTTGTTCAGGCCATTCAGTCCTACGGTCGCGGTGATCTTGAGGGACGGCAGCGAAAAGAGTTGCACCGCGTTCTCGCAGGAGTCGTCGGCCACCGCGACTGTTTCGTCGGGCGTCAGCGCGAGGCTTCCGCCGCAACCGTTTGCAGGCATCGTGCCGACGAGCTTTCCGTCGGACACGTTGATTACGTCGAGTTCGGCGGCGAACGAGCCATAATAGTTGCCGTACCACGCGTATGCGGTCGTGCCCGCACGATTGAACGCTACGCCGACGGGAGCGTACGCGGCGGTTGTCAACGTATACGTCGGGCCGTGCGGTAATTTCGCGAGGTACAGATAGGCGTTGCTTCCCGTGTCCTGCGCCTCGAAGAGGAGCGACGCGCCGGTTCCGCGCGCGAGGCTGCCGACCGCGTCATGCGCGATCGATGCGCTGCGCGGCTGCATTGCGCTCGACGACAGCGGTGGTTGCGCGCCGGCGCACGCCGCGCACGCCACGATCGCCGTGAGCGCGAAAGTTCGTTTGCGTATTACCAAAAGATCTCGACTCCACCGTTTTTCGGTGAACCCGCGCCTTGGATCGTTTTCGCGTGGGTTGCGCGCGGTGTGACGTAGCCGGAGCCGCCTCCGCCGCCGCCGCCGCCGCCGACACCGCTCGTGCGGTTCGAGCCCGAGCCGCCCCCGCCACCGCCGTAGTAACCACCGCCACCGCCGCCGCCACCGCCGCCATAACCGCTCTTGGTATAACCGGGACCGCCCGCGCCTCCACGGCCCAAGCGCCCGCGATAGCCGTGTGCGCCCTGGCTGGATGAGCCGAAATGCGCGCCAAGGCCGCCTTTGCCGCCCTTGCGCTGCGTACCGCCGTAGCCTCCGCCACCGATGACTCCGCCCGGATAACCGCCGCGGCCGTTCTGACCGATGTTTCCGCCGCCTTCACCGCCGACGCCGGCGCCATAGAATCCGACCGCGATCCCTCCGCCTCCACCGCCGCCCGCGACGACCACACGATTCGTCAACGCGTCGCCGCGTTGGCGAACGTCGGAGGCACCCCCGCCGCCGGTGCCGCCGTTGCTGTTGCTTCCCATGTACACGCCTTTGCCGCCGTCGCCGCCGCCGTTGAAACCGCCGAGTCCGCCGCCGCCGTTGGCTCCGAGGAGCCCTTTGCCCCCAACGAAGACCGCCAGCTTCTCACCCGGCGTCACGGTAATGGTTCCTTCCGCCGTGCCGCCGCGGCTTCCAGGAATATAGGTGGCCGCAGGCGTGCCGGCGCCTTGCGCGACGATCCGCACGTGCGTTATTCCGGCGGGTACCGTGAAGAACTGTTCTCCGCCGGTATAGCGGAATTTGTGATGGCCCGTGGCCGGCGCCCTGACTTGCGAGATCGCACTCCGGGCCACGAGCGGGCCCGACACTTGTCCGCAGGCGGCCAGCAGCGCGGCCGCCACGCCCGCGCACGCGCCGCGCCATGCAAACGTGGAAAGCCTCATCGGGTCGCTCCTTGCGCCGGGATGCCGGCGCCGTTTGCTACTTCGACGGCGCGCGACTCATTCCCAATCCGGATAGGAACTTCGCTTGGCAATGAGGCGCAGCGCGTCACTGACAAAACGCTTCTCCGATTGCAGGCGCGAAACGGCGTGCGCCCCGGCGAGCGACGCGGCGGCGGAGCGGGAACTGTCGCCGTAGAGGCGCTTGAGCCGACGCTCCTGCGCAATGAGTTCTCGGTTCCGGCGTTCGAGCATTCGAGTCGCCTGCGAACGCCTGAGCTGCGTGAGCAGAACGAGCGCGATCTGCAGCGAGCAATCATCCGCGGCGGTGTCGTAGAGAACCGCTTCGAGAATTTGACGAAAGCGCTGTTCGCCTTTGGGCGTGACGTGATAGACGATCTTTGACGCGGCGGGACCGCGATTCGCTTTGCCGGAACGTCCGCCGATGTAGCCGGACTCGGCTAAGCGCCCGACGAGATTGTATACGTTGCCGTGGCGCAGACCGCGGTACAGCACGGTGTGCCGGCGGACGGCGCGGTCGATCGCGTACGCCGACAGCGCCTGCCAGCGAAGGATGCCTAGCACGAGCAACTCTCGGCGGTGATCCGCTGCGGCGGTTGCGTCAGGAGAGGAACGGCCCATTGAGAACGACGTGCGCGAGCGCCAACGCGGCGGTCAGCCAAAAGAGGATCATATGCCAACGGCGCAACGGCCTGCGGTACGTGCCGGGAGCCTGCAGATTCGTTCCGAGCAAGGCCTGCGCTCCGAGGCCGAGCGTGGCGAGGCTCGCAAACCAGAGGCCGTTCGAATTCGCGCCACCGGTGGCGGACATCGCTCCCATCGTGTGATAAAGTGCGCCGAGCAGCGCCAGATATCCCAGCACGTAATGCGGCCGCATGCGAAGGGCGAAGGCGCCGGAACCCCAGCGCCTGATCGCCCGACCGATCGCGGCCGTCAGCGGGATCAGCGCGAGCGCCAACCAGGCCGTGATATCCGAGCCGCTCACGTTATTCAACCTTCACGTATTTCGTATCCACGACGACTTGTTTGACGTCAACGCTGTTCGATTTCGTAACGATGCCGTAGACGAAGAGGACGGCGCCGGGAACGATGTCGCCGGGCGCCCCCATGATCACGGGCGTTCCCGAAGCGACGTAGAGCTTTACCGACTGTCCCGTCGGGTGCGACAGCGTGTCGGTCTGGTGCACCAGCAGCTCGGCGACCACGGTCGTGCGTTGCACGCTCCTTACGCGGACCGCAATCTGAACGCTTTGACCCGGCGCGCGTTGCGCGAACTGCTGCGGCGTCATTGGAACCGGAGGCTTGTGGCCCATCATTTGTGCGAGGACCACGGCGAGTAGAATGTTCTTCATGCCGGAAAGATACTACGTTTCGATCGCGACGCAACGCCGTTCGGGCGCGGTTTTACTCCTGCATGAAGTAATTACGGCAACGCTCCGGCAGCCGCGCTCCGCGCCGGCACGAAATCTCCAGGGAGTGTGGCTCACGAAATATTGCCTGCGCAATCCCGTGGCGGCGACGCTTTTCTTTGGGCTCGTGGGTTTGCTGGGGTTGGTCGCGTTCACGCGCATGGGGCGCGGCATGCTGCCTCCCGTCGCGATACCGGTCGTGTCGGTCTCGGCGCCGTATCCGGGCGCGGCGCCGGCGGAGATCGAGCGGTTGATCGCGGAGCCCATCGAAGAGACGCTGCAGAGCGTGCCCGATGTGGCGCGCGTTTCGGCGTCGGCGCAAAACGGACTGGCGCAGATCGTGATCCGCTTCCGCTTCGGCTCCAGCATCGAGACCGATCGGGCCGGCGTGCAGCAAGCCGTTGACTCGGCGCGCGCGAACCTGCCGGCCGATCTTGTGGCGCCGGTCGTTTCAAACGACGATCCGACGCAGGCGCCTATCGTGGAGGAAGGCGTCAGCTCGGCGCTGCTCTCCGACGGCCGCCTCGCCGAGATACTTTCGCGCCAGATAGCGCCCGCCGTGCGAATGGCTCCGGGCGTTGGGCGCGTCGTCGTCGGCGGCGCGCAGACGCGGCAGTTCACGATTCGGCCGCGCGCCGCGGCGCTTGCGGCGCTGCGCGCGACCCCGCTGGACTTGTTTCGCGCCGTGGCGGCGGGCAACGACGTTTTTCCCGGCGGAACTCTGCGGTCGCGAACGGCGGAGGCGGCGATCGGCATTGATGCGTCGGCGGTCGCACCCGATCGGTTGGAGGCGTTGCCCGTGACCATTCCGGGGGCGTCCGCGACGCGACTGCACGACGTAGCCGACGTCGTTGACGGCTACGCCGAGCGCAACTCGATCTCGCGAGTGGACGGCGATTCGTCGGCGATTCTCTCCGTGTCGGCGTCGACCGGCGCGGACGCGCTGCGAACGATCGCCGGCGTTCGGCGCGTGTTTGCGCGGCTGCGCGCGCAGTTGCCGTCGGTTCGTTTCGAGGAGCTGCGCACCGACGAGCCGCCGACGCGCGCCGCCATCGGCGGCGTGCTTCAAACTTTGGGCGAAGGCGTCGCGCTAACGGTTGTGGTGATGCTCCTCTTCCTGCATTCGTGGCGGAAGGCGGCCATCGCGGCGGTTGCGATCCCGAGCTCGCTGTGCGCCGCGTTCGCGGCGATGTGGGCGTTCGGATTCACCCTGAATCTGCTCACGTTGATGGGCCTTTCGCTGACGATCGGCATTTTGGTTGACGACTCGATCGTGATAATCGAGGCGATCGCGCGCAACGTGGGGCGCGGGCGCTCGAACGATGAAGCGGCGTTGGCAGGGCGACGCGAGTTGGGCGGCGCCGCGTTCGCGATCACGCTCGTGGACGTCGCCGTGTTCGCGCCGGTCGCCCTGATGCCGGGGATCATCGGCGAGTTCATGCGCGAGTTCGGGCTCGCAATCGTGTTCGCGACGGCCTTCTCGCTGCTGGTGTCGTTGACGCTGACGCCGCTGCTGTGCGCACGCTGGGCGTTACCGGAGCACGCGCCGATGTTCGACGCGATGACGTACGCAACGGTCGTGGAGGCGCTCCGATCGCGAGCGCGCACGCTGCCGTGGACGTTCCGTAAGGGTCTTCTGCTGCATCTGATCGCGGCGTGGCACGGCGCGATCAATGCCTTCGGCGCGCTTGAAGCGCGCGTGGCGCAGCGTTATGCCGACGCATGGCTGCCGTGGGCGTGGCGACGGCGATTCGGCGTGGCCGCGGCCGTGATCGGCGTCTGCGCCGCGTCGCTTGCAGTTCTGCTTTTCGGCTTGATTCCGACGGAGTTCTCGCCGCCGATCAATCGAGGGAAGGCGACGATCGCCCTGACCTTGCCCGCCGGCACGCCGCTCGCGACAACCGATGCCGCGGCATCGCGCGTGACGCAGGCGCTGCTGCAAGACCCCGCGATCGCGCACGTCGAGGCGACGGCGGGCCGCGCCTTCAACGGCAATGCCGACGTATTCGCCGGGAACGTCGCCGAGCTCGGCATCATCTTGAGCGATCCAAACGGCGACGAACAAGCCGTGATCCGCGAGGTGAAAGCGCTGAACAACCTGGTTCCCGACGCGACGATTGCTGCGGCGGGACAGGGCATGGGCGGGGCCGCTCCTATCAGCTACAGCATCGCGGGCAGCGACGGCGATTCACCGGACGTGGACGTCGCTGCCGGTCGCATCGCCGGCATCTTGAAAGCAAACCCGTTCGCGACGGACGTCCGGCGCAGCGATCTTGGGTTGGCGCCCTACGTATCCATCGCGATCGACGATCGGAAGGCGCAGCTGCTCGACGTCAATCCGAACGATGCCGCGCAGACCGCGCGCATCGGGACCGCAGGGGCCATCGCGACGCGGGCGAGATTGCCCTCGGGCCTGATTGACGTCGTCGTGCAGTCTGATGCGGCGCACGACGGCGACCTGGACGAGATACAGCGACAGTTGGTTCGCAGCAGCGATGGGACCGCGATCCCGCTCGGCGACGTATCGCGCGTCGCGCGGTCGCAGCAGCCGGTGATTCTGGAACGCGAGGACGGCCGCCGCACCGTCACCGTGAGCGCGAACCCGGCGGCCGGCGCGCCGATCGGGCGCGTGACGTCGGCCGTGTCGCGCGCGTTGCGGCAGCCGGGTTTCCTTCCGGGGGGCGCGCGCATCGAGCCGCGCGGCGACGTGGAACAATTTTTGGATGCGGTCGTGCGAATTTTTGCCGCGTTGGGGATTTCACTCTGTTTGGTATACGCGATCCTGGCCGTGCTGTATCGTAGTTATGCGCTGCCGCTGATCGTGATGGTGACGGTTCCGCTTGCCGCGGTGGGCGCGTTCGGGACGCTCTTCATTTTGAATGCGCTGCGTAACATTTGGCCCGCGGCGGGCGTGCTGGAGAATCAAACGCTCAATCTGTACTCGATGCTCGGAATCGTGATGCTGGTGGGCTTGGTGGCGAAGAACGGCATTCTGCTCATCGAGTATTCCGAGCGCGCTTTTGGGCGCGGTCGCCGGGCGCTGGACGCGGTGTGTCAGGCGGCGCGCGTGCGCTTTCGGCCGATCGTGATGACGACGTTTGCGATGATCGCCGGCATGCTGCCGCTGGCGCTGGGCGATACGACCGGCGCGGAGTACCGCCGCGCCCTGGGGACGGTCGTGATCGGCGGTCTGACGACCTCGCTGCTGCTCACGCTCTTCGTGGTGCCGATCGTTTACGTCGCGTACCGCGGACGAACGTCGGGCGTTCATACCCGGCGTCTCCCTTTAGACGCTGCCTAGACGAACCGCCGCTATCCTCCCGGGTGAAGGAGGATACGATGAAGCACGGAGTACGCTCCCAATGGAACGTCGCCGTCCTTCACGTATAGCGCGGGGATTACCAGTCCGTATGCCGTGGCCACCGACCGTCACGGAAACGTCTACGAAGCGGACTACAACGGCTACGTCAATCAATACTTTCAGGGAGTCAACTCGGTCATCGCGCACTGCTCGGTGACCAGCAGTTACGTTTCCGGCGTCACCGTGGATTCGAACAACGACGTCTTCGTTGTTTACAATGCCGGTCCCAGCGGCCAAGGGCAGATCGCGGAATATGCCGGCGGGCTGCAGGGCTGCAACAAGACCGTGCTCGGCGTGTCGCTTCTCTATCAGGGCACGATGGCGATCGATAAGCGACGATCTGGTCGTCGTCGAAGCCGGTAAGGGCACGGTGGATGTAATTCCCCCGCCGTACTCGAGCGTTGCACGGACGATCTGGCATTCCTCAGCGACTTCTGGCACGGCGAGGTTTTCGTCTACGACTATCAGACCGGCTCGCTCGTAACCACTGTCGGCACCGCTAACTGGCTATCACAACCGACCGCCGTAGTTGATGGGCCTAATGCCGTGTATTAATGGTTCGTGCGCATTGCGGACGGGCAGACTATCTTCATGGCTAGGAAGCACAGATACTCGGCAAAGGAACACCGGCAAGTCGAACACATCGCGGAAAGCGAAGAGAAGCGCGGGCTACCTCGCGAGGAAGCCGAGGCGATCGGCTATGCGACCGTCAACAAAGGGAATCCCGACAAACATCGCTACACCGCGAAAGAGAAGCGACAAGCCGAACATATCATCGAATCGGAGGAAGAGCGCGGAAAGTCTGCGGTCGAAGCCAAGCGGATTGCATACGCGACGGTCAACAAACACAGTCGCTAGGGGAGCTAGAGTGTGGCCGGTGGAGATTCGGCGACGCCGGTTGGGTATTGCAATCCGTTTGACGAGTTGAGCGTCGTTAGGATCGTTCCAGAGGGATAGCTCATTACCCAGACGGTCGGATGGGCGGAGAAGAGCGAGAGCGAGTTTACGAAGAGCAGCTTCTCCCGGTGGTTCAGCGTCAAATGGAACGGTTGGGTAAGATTTGAGGCGATCGCTTTTGGCGTCTTGTACGGCGGCGCGATGACGTCCACGGCCCCGTTGGTTTGCCCCTGCGTACCCTGGTCGGCGACGATCAGATCCCCGTGCTTGTCGACCACCATTCCGCCGGGAAACATCACGGTGGCTTTCAACTGCTTCGGCGTCATCGACCCGGCCGCGAACTCTTCGAACGCGCCCTGGGCCGACGGCGGCCCCTGTGAGTTGTAGTAGGCGACGAAGAGATTGCCCGAAGCGTCGGCGACGGCGGCCTCCGGAGCGGTGTAACTATTGAACGAGTAGTGGTTGATGATTTTGTTCTTGCACTGCTTGTACTCGAGGATTGCGCCGTTCGAACCATTGTTCCAATCGGCGACGTAGACGTGATCCTTTGCGTCGGTTGAGACATTGATCGGGTCGGTGGCGCCCGAGTACGTACAAATCGGCGAACTGCCGTGCGGCGCGTATTCGGTAGCGTTTCCACCGCTCGCATTCGCGGCATAAACGTTTCCATGCTGGTCCACCCAGATACCGTCTGCCTGACTGATGCCGTTCGTGATGGCCCCAACTTCCTTGTAGCTGCGGTTCTTGAGAATGAAGATGCCGCCGGTCCCGAACTTCGCGCCCAAATCCGCGACGTAGAGATCGCGCGGAATACCCTTAGCGGCCGGCATCGAGGGGTTTTGCAGGCTCTGCGCAGGCGCGGCGATTATCGGTAGGCGACGGCTGCCGGGCGCGGCACCAAACTTTGACGGGTCCACGCCGGCCGCGCCGGATGGGATGCCGTTCGAGCAGGCCGCGAGCAATGGTGCGACGAGGCACGCGATGACGACGTTTTTGCGCATGCCGAAGTTTTCTAGAGTCGCGGTTTAGGCCCTCGATGAGAGGACGCGGAGAACGCATCATCGTCGAGAATCGTGGCAGGGCCGGTAGCGCTGCGTCGCGAGTCGAAGGGCTCAGGATGACAGAGGCCTATTCGTCGTCTACGGGAGCGTTTGACGGCGGCTCGTTGATGAAGTACGACGCCGGATACTTCGCCTGGAACGGCGTGAACGCGCGGGGCGACTGCGCGAAGTTGAAGGCGTCGGAAAGGCTTGAGGCGCGCGAATCCGTGTAGCCTTGCCACGGCGGACCGATCGCCGTCAGGCCGAACGACTCTTCGATGAACTTCAAGATGCTGCCGTATTCGTATTGCGTATGCGAGACGTAGCCCTTGCCCGTGCGACCGATCTTGGCGTACGGTGAAATGATGATGCAGGGAACGCGTATTCCCAAGCCGCGAAAATCCGGCTGCGGTGGAGGCGCGTTATCGTACCAGCCGCCCCAATCATCCCAGATTATCACGATCGCGCTCGACTGCCAATAGCGGCTTTCACCGATCGCGTTGACGATCGAGGTGACCCAGGAGGGGCCCTTATCGCTCTTCACGCCCGGGTGATCGGAATCGTAGTGGTTGGGTGTCACCCAACTGACGTGGGCGAGTTCGTGATGTGCGATATCGCTGAGCACCTTGGTCTCGGGCGCGATCACATCGGCGTTCCAATCGCTGCCGTAACGCACGTATGAGATCGCCTCGAACGGCGAATAGATGCCGCCGTTGAGGTGGCGTTCGACGTAGTACTTCCACGAAACGTGGGCTGCGTCGAGCACTTCGGCCATCGTATTGAACTGCGTGTAGCAGGGAAACGGGCCGTTGCCGACGCCCACGACGCGAGCCGAGTTCACCAGCGAGCTCTTCGTGCCGGGCGGAGAGTCGCAGTCGTTGGGGGCGTGTGTGGGAAAGTTCACCAGCGCCTGCGTCGCCGTGACGTCGTCGTTGCCCGCGACCGCCGTTATGTGCGCCGTGTAGCTGCCGCCGAACTCCGTCGGAAACATCTCGTCGGCGAGTACGTAGTGCTTGGCCATCGCCCAGTACGGCGCGATTTCGGCGTGATCGAGAAAGGCGTAGGCGGCGAAGTTCTGGCGAGGACCCGTGTGAAAATGGTCCATGTTGCCGTTGTCCAAGTCGCGAATGGCCTCCTCCCAGGTATGCGGCAGGTTCGGGTTCGTTTCGAACGTGGTTTGGTGCAGCGTTACTTGCACCCGGTGACCGTTGTGGAACGCGTATCCGTACGTCGGCGCGTTGGCGCCGTGGAATCCCGCAAAAAGATTTTCGAGCGAGCGATTCTCTTGGATGATAACGACGACGTGTCTGATCTTGCCGGTACTGCCGGTCGTATGACGCACCAGCGCGGCGGCAGATGGCGAAGGCAACATTCCGACGGCCGAGGTGTGTCCGGAGCAGCTCGCGATCAAGACGAGCATGACCAAAACGCACGAGTTGCGGAGCATCATGCTCCGCGGAGTTCCTTGTGGCCGTTGTCTCCCCTGTGCAAGCCGGACGAAGCTAAGAAAGGGGCGCCCGGAATACCCGAGTGCCCCTTTGCGCTACTTGGTGACGAGCGGTTCGGACGCGACGCCGAGCGGACTCGTCGCGCCGGTCAGCGTGGAGAACGGCGACGTTGCGCCCGGCTTATAGCCGACGACGTTGTCGCCTTGATTCGACTGGAAATACGCGCCCTTGGCAGTGAAACCGCCGAGCGTGGGACCGAAGTGCTCGATGCCCGTCGTGATCGTTGCCGACGGCGTGGTCGTGCCGTAGGCGTAGACGTTGACGTTCGAGGCGGCGAAGTTCGAGACGTACATGATGTCGCTCTTGCCGAACGAAACGCTAATCGGACCGTTGAGGCCGCTCAGTCCGGCATCTTTCGGCGTCGTCGAGCCGGCGGGAATCTCGAACACCTTGTTCGTGCTATCGCAGGCAACCCAGATGTTGTCCTGCGCATCGGATCCAAGGCCGACGGGTTGACCCAACGCGCCGAAGTTGATCGTGGCGTAGGGCGACGTCTGCCCCGCCTTATACGCGGTGACGGTGTTGGAGCCGAGGTTGCTGACGAACACGTTACCTTTAGAGTCCACGGTGACGCCGTAGGGCGAGTTCAAGCCTCCGGTGATCGTGAGGCTCGGTGACGTCGCTCCTTTCGGATAGACGGTGACCGTGTTGTTGCCGGAGTTAGCAACGTAGAGCGCCTTGGCGCCGTCCACGGCGACTTGCGACGGCGCGTTGACGCCTGTGGTGATCGAGCCGGTCGGCGCCGAGTTGGCGACGCGCGGATTGTACATCAACACGCCGCCGGAGCCGTCGGCGACGAAGAGAATCTCTTTGTGCCGGTGGCGCGGCGGCCAGCCAAGCGGCGCGTTCGGCTTGAGGGGGACGATCGGCACGATGCGTGGTCCGGAGACGACCGGTCCCGGTAACATGCGCATCCCCGCCGGAATGGCGTGGGAAGACGGCGTTACCGGAGAGGAATTTTGTGTCGAGTTCGGTCCGCTGCCGGAGCAGCCGGACACGAATGCGAGCGCGGCCCCTACGAGGAGCGCACGTCGTAAAGTCGTTTGCGACATTTGGTGGTCCTCCGAGTCTTGGGGTAATTTGTGGACCGCCTGTTACGACAGGCAGTTGGCCCGCTCATCCTAGGTCAGCATGACAATACGGGGCTGTAAGAAAACGGGGCGATGGTGGAGAGCGCGGCGCGACGCACCTTCATTGCGGCGTTCCTTGGATGGACGCTCGATGCTTTCGATTTCTTTCTGCTCACCTTCGTGATTGCGCGCATCGCAACGAGTTTCGAAAGGACCGTCGCCGAGGTCGCCGTCGCCATCACCTTGACGCTGATGTGCCGGCCGCTCGGCGCGCTGCTCTTCGGCTGGATCGGCGATCGCTACGGCCGCCGCACGCCGCTGATGGTGGATATCGCCTGCTACTCGCTGATCGAGCTGTTGACGGCCTTCTCGCCCAACTTCACGGTGTTCTTGGTTCTGCGCGCGCTCTACGGCGTCGCGATGGGCGGTGAATGGGGACTCGGAGCGGCGATGGCGATGGAGGCGTTGCCGCCGAAGCGCCGCGGGCTTTTCAGCGGCATGTTGCAGGAAGGCTACATGGTCGGCTTTCTGTTGGCCGCGGTCGCGTACTACCTCATCTTTCGGTTTACGCACTGGGATTGGCGGGGACTCTTCGTGATCGGCGTGTTGCCGTCGCTGCTGATATTCTACATTCGGAAAAACGTGCCGGAATCGCCGGTGTGGCTTGAGCGGCGCGCAAGGACTGTGGCGCTCTCGACGTCGTCGCTGCTGAAGTCGTTCGCAGCGCACTGGCCGCTCGTGCTCTACGCGATCCTATTCATGGGCGCGTTCAACGCGTTGTCGCACGGCACGCAAGACCTCTATGCAACCTTTCTGCAGAAGCAACACGGCTTTTCGCCCGGCGTGACGTCGTCGCTTGCGATCGTGGCGGCCTTCGGCGCGATTGCGGGTGGAATCGTCAGCGGCGCGCTCTCGCAGCGATTTGGCAGACGCGCGACGATCATCGCCTGCGCGGTGCTCGCGGCCTGCGCGATTCCGCTATGGGCGTTCAGCCACACCGTTGCGCTGCTCGCGTTGGGCGCCTTCGCGATGCAGTTCATGGTGCAAGGGGCGTGGGGCGTGATTCCCGCACACCTCAACGAACTCTCACCGGGCGAGGTCCGCGGTACCTTTCCCGGCTTTACGTATCAGCTCGGCAACTTGCTCGCGGCGGGCGTCGCGCAGATCGAAGCCACGTACGCACAGCGCTTCGTGCTTCCCGGCGGCGCATTCAACTATGGCGCGGCCATGGCGATGGTGGTTGTTCTCGTGTTGGCATGCGTCGTCGCGTTGACCGCGATCGGCTATCTCGTGCGCCGCGAGGGGCGCGAGGTGGCGTTTACCGGCTCGGGTTAGTGCCCTGTTGGGGAGCTTGTTGGGGACGGCGTTGGGGACGGCGTCGGTGTAGAACCCGGCGGCAGTTGTGCGCCGTAGAGCGCGAGCAGCCAGATCGCGGTATGGCGGACCGTCACTTTCGGCGTGGAGAAGGAGAACTGTAGCGTCTGCGCCTGCGGTGTCGTGAACTTCTCGAAGTTTCCGAGCAGTTGATCCGTGCGCTTTCCGCGCAGCACGGTCTCGTTGTACAGCTGCAGCGTGAAGACGCGTCCCGCGTACTGAATTTCCGGAAGCGTGTACTGCACCGACGCCTGGCCGTTGAGTTGGAAATCGGTGTTGCTTTGGAGCCGGATCGCGACGAGCGGCGTGATGTGCATGAACATCGGGTTGGGATTCGTCATGTTCGGAACGTCGCGTGGAAGCGGCTCGACTTGCATCGTCATCGTTCCGAGCGGCGTGGGCGACGGCGTCGGGCTGTCGCCGTCGGTCGTATCGGGCGCGTCCTCGTCATCGGACGATGCGCTCGGTTTCGGTGACGGCGTCGGGCTGGCCGTTGGTTTCGCGCTCGATTTAGCCGAGGTTCCGGGCGCCGGCGACGGCGGAATGTTGAACGCGAGCGTGCACGTGTATTGCTGACTGAACTCCAGCAGCCTGGGACAGTTCATGCCGCTCGGCGCCTGGCCGATCGGATATTGGGCTTCGTTGGGGGCCAGCGTCGCGCCCGGATTCGTGAGCTCTTCGCGGCCGTTCGGTCCGATCGTCGGACCGGCCATCGTGTTGTTGCCGTTCATGCTGCCGATGCCGCCGTTCATGCCGCCGATGGAGCCCGGCTGCGTGACGGGCGGCTCCATGCCGCCCATGCCGGAATCGAACCCCGAGCCTTGACAGGAGGCCAACGCCAGCGCCATGGCCGCAAATAGAACTCGGCTATCGCAACGCATCACTGCTCTTATTCCTTCGCTTCTACCCGGGCCCGCAACTCTTCGAGGAAGGCTCCGACCGAGATCGTTCGCTTCTCGTCGCTGCCGCGGGCGTTGACGTTAACGGTGCCATCGGCAACCTCTTGCTTTCCTGCCACTAAAATGTAGGGTACTTTCTGAGTCTTCCAGTGCCGAATCTTATAACCTAACTTCTCGTTACTTTCGTCCACCTCGGCGCGGAAGCCCGCACCGATCAGCCGTGCCGCGACCTCGCGCGCATAGGGTACTTGGTGCTCCGAAATCGGCGTGACGACCGCTTGCACCGGCGCGAGCCACGCCGGAAAGGCGCCCCCGTAATGTTCAACGAGATTTCCGAAGAGACGTTCCAATGAGCCAGCGAGGGCTCGGTGAATCATGACCGGCCGATGGTCGGCGCCGTCGGCGCCCCGGTACTTCAACTCGAAACGTTCGGGCAGCACGAAATCCACTTGGACGGTTCCGAGTTGCCACGGGCGGCCGAGCGCGTCGCGGACGTTGACGTCGAGCTTCGGACCGTAAAATGCGCCGCCGCCTTCGTCAACCTCGAAGGGAAGATCGTAGCGTTCCAACGCGCGCCGGATGGCCGCCTCGGCAACGGCATCGGTCTCCGCGCGGTCCTTTGGATCGCGCGTCGAGAGCACGTACTGAAATTCGGCGAAGCCGAACGCTTTCATCAGGCGCAGCGCCTCGTCGAGCGTCTGCTCGAACTCGCCTTGCAGTTGTTCGGGCGTGCAGAAGAGGTGCGCATCGTCTTGCGTGAAGCCGCGCACACGATTGAGTCCGTGCAGCACCCCCGAACGCTCGAACCGGTAGACCGTACCGAACTCCGAGAAACGCAACGGAAGATCGCGATAGCTGCGCAGGCGGCTGCGATAGATCAGAATGTGTCCCGGGCAATTCATCGGTTTGAGCCGAAAGCGCTGCGTCTCCACCTCGAGCGGCCCGAACATGTTCGCAGCAAAATTTTCGAGATGCCCGGAAATTTCGTAGAGGCGCTCGCTCGCGACGTGCGGCGTGACGACGGGCAGATAGCCGCGCTCGCGCAGGCCTTCGCGGATGAAGCTCTCGACGATCTCCCGCACGATCGCGCCCTTGGGATGCCAGAACACGAGGCCGCCGCCGGCATCTTCTTCAATTGAAAAGAGATCGAGCTCGGCGCCGAGCTTGCGATGGTCGCGGCGCTGCGCCTCTTCTAGACGAGCGAGATAGTCGTCGAGCTGGGCACGGTCGTACCATGCCGTGCCGTAGATGCGCTGGAGCATCGGCTTGTGCTCGTCGCCCCGCCAATACGCGCCCGCGACGCTCGTGAGCTTGAACGCGCCGACGGCCCCGGTGGACTCGGCATGACCGCCCCGGCAGAGGTCCGTGAACTCGCCGATCGTGTAGAGCGTGATCGGTTCGCCGTCAGGAATTTCCCGGGCGATCTCGGCCTTGTACGGGTTCGACTTAAAGGAAGCGATCGCTTGGTCGCGCGAGACCTCGCGGCCGGTCATCTTGTAGTCGGCCGCGACGATTTCGGCCATCCGGCCCTCGAGGCGCTCGAGATCGTGCGGCGTGAACGGCTCGGCGCGATCGAAATCGTAGTAGAAGCCGTTTTCGATCGCCGGGCCGATCGTCGGCTTCGCCTCCGGGAAGAGATCCTGAACGGCATACGCCAGCACGTGTGCGGCGGTGTGGCGCAGTTCGGGCAGAGATGCACGCATGCTTGGAGACCCTAGGATGGCATAGGTTCGCTGTAAAGTTGCTGTGAGGGCGAGCAGAGTCAGGATGACCGGGCTCTTAATATAGCGTTAATAGGGCTCCGCTACAAAGATATCGAGGCCTCTGCCAGAGGCCGCCGACATCACCTTTATAAGGAGTCTTACACGTGTTTGGATCGCTCACGCGCGGCTGCGCGGCGCTCGTTATCGCGGCCGTCATGGCGCTTCCGGCGGCAGCCGCGACGCAGCTGACCGGCGCCGGATCGAGCTTCGACTACCCGTTCTTTTCCAAAGCCTTCTACGTCTACAGTCAGAAAAATCCGGACGTGACGGTGAACTATCAGTCCATCGGCAGCGGCGGCGGGATTGCGCAGTTCACCGCCAAGAACGTGGACTTCGGCGCGACCGACGTACCGATGAACGCGCAGGAACTGCAGCGCGCGGGCCAGCCCGTGTTGCAGATTCCCGTGGCGCTCGGCGGGGCGGCGATCGCCTACAACTTACCCGGCGTCAGCGCGACGATCAAGTTGACTCGCCAGACGTTGGCAGACATCTACTTGGGCAAGATCACTAAGTGGAACGATCCGCAGATCGCGCGCGCCAACCACGGCGTGAAGCTTCCCGACACCGCGATCGTGGTCGTGCACCGCTCGGACGGCTCGGGCACGAGTTACATCTTCACGGACTTCCTGAGCCACGTCTCGGGGGAGTGGAAGAGCCGCGTCGGCGTCGGCAAGAGCGTGTCGTGGCCCGCGCCTAGCGCCGTGGGAGCCAAGGGCAATGAAGGCGTCGCGGGACAGATCCGCAGCACGCCCGGAGCGATCGGCTACGTCGAGCTGGCCTACGTGGTGGAGAACCACATGCCGGCCGTGACGCTGCAAAACAGCGCGGGCAAGTGGGTCGCGTGCTCGGAGGCGACGGTGGCGGCGGCAGCGGCCGACAAACCGCACGTGAGCCCCACCGATTTCTCGATCGTCGACGCCCCGGGCGCCAACTCGTATCCCGTTGCGGGTTTCTCGTGGGTCGTCGTTTACAAGAAGCCGGCGGACTCCGGACGCGCGCGGATGCTCTATGACGTGCTCTCATGGCTCGTCAGTTCGGCGGGACAAGAGAATGCAAAGTCTCTCGATTACGTTCCCCTGCCGCGCAGCATACAGGCCTCCGCACTTTCGACCCTCAAACAAATGCAACACTAAGGTCCTTCGACAAGCTCAGGATGACAAATGGATGAGCCGGCGTTTCGGCGCATTGCGCGCTTCGTAAGCCCCGTCGACCGTGGCTTTGCCGCGGTCGTCTACGGCGGGAGCGCGCTGTTCGCCGTCTTGATCGTCGGACTGTTCATCGAGCTCGTGCTCGGCTCATGGCCCTCCTTGCGGGCCTTTGGGCCGAGCTTCATTTGGAAGAGCGCGTGGGATCCGGTAGCGAGCAAATTCGGCGCGCTGCCGATGATCTACGGCACCGTGGTGACCTCCTTCATCGCGATCTTGCTGGCCTCTTTCGTGGGGATCATGGCCGCGGTGTTCCTGGCCGACTTTGCGCCGCGCTGGATCGCGGCGCCGCTGTCATTCTTGATCGAGCTGCTGGCGGCGGTTCCCAGCGTCGTGTACGGATTATGGGGACTCTTCGTGCTGGCGCCCTTGGTGCGCACGACAATCGGCCCGGTGTTGCAGCATCTCTTGGGATGGACGCCGCTGTTCGCAGGCCCGATCTACGGCGTCGGATTGTTGACGGCGGGAATCATCTTGGCGCTCATGATCGTGCCCACGGTCACCGCCATTTCGCGCGACGTGATCGCCGCGATTCCCCGAGACTTGCGCGAGGCCTCGATGGCGCTCGGAAGCACGAAGTGGGAGACGGCAACGCGCGTGGTGTTGCCGGCGGCGCGCGTCGGAATCTTCGGCGCGTGCGTGCTCGGGCTCGGGCGCGCGCTCGGCGAGACGATCGCCGTGACGATGGTGATCGGCAACCGGCCGGAAATTTCGGCGTCGCTATTTGCGCCGTCGTACACGCTGGCCAGCGTGATTGCCAACGAGTTCACCGAAGCGACCAGTGCGGTGTACATCAGCGCGCTGATCGAGCTCGGCCTGATTCTGTTCGTCGTGAGCATCGTCGTCAACGCGGTGGCACGGCTCATGATCTGGAGCGTCCGGGGGTCGCGCGCGTGATCGGCACCGCGCGATTGCGCCGGCGCCGCGTATCGGCGTCGGCGGGCGCCGCCCTGACGCTGCTCTGCGCGCTCCTCGCGGCCGGCGCCTTGCTGGTGATTTTGGGTTACGTCGTGGTGCAAGGCATCGGCGCCGTGAACTGGGCCTTTCTGACGCAGTTGCCGCGGCCGGTGGGCATGACCGGCGGCGGCGTGGGTAACGGCATCTTAGGGACGATCATCATCATCGCGATCGCCGCGGCGATGGCGATTCCGCTCGGGTTGCTGACCGGCATTTACTTGGCGCTCTTCGGACGCGGCACGATTCCCGAAGCGCTCCGCTTTCTCTCCGACGTGCTGTCGGGCGTGCCGAGCATCGCCATTGGCCTGTTCGCGTACACGGTGCTCGTCGCGCCGCTCAAGCACTTCTCGGCCTTCTCGGCGTCGTTTGCCTTCATGATGCTGATGCTGCCGTTGCTGGTGCGCACGTCGGAGCAAGCGATTCGCTCGGTGCCGCAGACGGTGCGCGAAGGCGCGCTGGCCCTGGGAATGTCGAACTTCCGCGCGACGATGCGCGTGGTACTGCCGACGGCACGCCCCGCGATCATCACCGCGCTGTTGCTGGCGATCGCGCGCGTGACGGGCGAGACGGCGCCACTGCTTTTCACCGCGTTCGGCAGTCAGTTTTGGGAGACGAATCCCGGTCGCCCGATGGCCGTGCTCGCGCTGCAAGTATTCAACTACGCGATTTCACCGTACGCGAACTGGCAGGCGCAGGCGTGGGGCGGCGCGCTGCTCCTGATCGTCGCGGTGTTGATCCTGAGTTTGGGCGCGCGCTACATGTTAAGCCAGGCGTCGCGGCGGCTGGAATCGTGACGGCATCCGCTACGCCCGCGATTGCGCCGCCCGAAACGGTGCTCGCCACCGACGACTTGAGCGCCTACTATGGTACGCATCAAGCAGTGGGGAACGTTTCCATCGCGTTTCGCCGCCAGGCGATAACGGCGCTCATCGGTCCCTCGGGCTGCGGAAAGACGACGCTGCTGCGCTGCCTCAACCGCATTCACGAGCTCGCGTTCGACGCGTGCGTCTCCGGTCGCGTGTTGTTCGATAACGCCGACATTTACGAGTGGGGCACCGATCCGATGGCGATCCGCCGACGCATCGGCATGGTATTCCAGCGTCCGAATCCTTTTCCGACGCTGTCGATTCTCGACAACGCCGTGGCCGCCGGAGGACGGCGCCTGAACCGCCGGGCGAAGCTCGAGGTCGCCGAACGGGCGCTGCGCGCCGCGGCGCTCTGGGATGAAGTGAAGGACAAGTTGTCGCGCAGTCCCCTGCAGCTCTCCGGCGGCCAGCAGCAGCGACTGTGCATCGCGCGCGCCGTCGCCGCAGAGCCCGACGTGTTGCTGATGGACGAGCCGACGGCGTCGTTGGACCCCATCGCGACGGCGGTGATCGAAGAGCTGATGGCATCGCTCGCCAATCAGTTCACGCTCGTTGCGGTAACGCACAACATGCAGCAGGCGGCGCGCGTTTCCGACGTCGCGGCATTCATGCTGGCCGATGAAAGCCGCACGGGCCGGCTGATCGAAGTTGACGACACGGCCAAGCTCTTTACGAAGCCGAGCGACCGGCGAACCGAGGACTACATTACGGGCCGATTCGGGTAGAGGGGGACCGCGGGCCGCCTAGGTAATGCCTCCCCCGGAGGTGCCCCCCATGAAGGCATGGATCGGATCCTCGGTTATCGCACTGGCGGCGTGCAGTACGTCGGGCACGCAAGTGCCGATGGGCAGCGCGCCACAGACGCAGAACGCGGTATACGGTGCCGTCAAAGAGATGGTGATTTACAGCTTTCCAGGATCGAAGCAGCAGTTGAATCCGAATCCGGGAAACCTGCTGTACTACAACGGCACGCTGTACGGAACGACGTTGCAGGGCGGTGCGAACTCGGATGGGACGATCTTCGCCGTGACGCCGTCGGGCTCGCAGAAAGTTTTGCACACGTTCAATGGGGCGCAGGATGCGTTTCCGGGCACGACGTTGGCGCATGTGGACGGCGCGCTGCACGGGACGATCGCGTTCGGCGGAACGAAGGACGACGGGGCGGTCTTTACCATCACGACGTCGGGAAGCTTCAGCCACGACTACGACTTCAAGGGAACGCCGCACGACGGCGCGCACCCGGTGGCGGGCGTCATCGACTCCGGCGATGCGCTCTACGGAACGACGAAGTACGGCGGCGCCAACGATTTTGGAACGGTCTTTCGGGTGACGCCGCTCGGGAAGAAGAAGATTATATACGGCTTTGGCCCCGGAACGGACGGCGCCGATCCATTCTCCTGCGTGATCGACGTCAACGGGACGCTCTACGGCACGACCAACTTTGGCGGCACGAATAATCTTGGGACCGTCTTTGCCGTTTCCGCGAAGTCGGGTCAGGAGCGAATCTTGCACAGCTTCGCCGGCGGCTCCGACGGCGCTAGTCCGCTGTTTGCAAACTTGACCTTTTTTGAGGGCGCGATTTACGGCACCACTCCGTCGGGCGGCGCGCACAATCTTGGAGTCGTCTTTCGCGTGACGCCGAGCGGCACTGAGACCGTGGTGCACTCGTTCGGTGGAACGCCCGACGGTGCGAAGCCGGAGGGCGGGCTCGTGGCGTTCGACGGCAAGTTGTACGGCACGACGTCGGCCGGTGGCGCCAACCACTTCGGGACCGTCTTTTCCGTCGCGGAATCCGGCACGGAGCGCGTCGTGTACAGTTTCGGCAAACGGCCGGACGGCCAGAATCCGTCGAGCGGTTTGACGCGGGTTGCCGGAACGCTGTACGGAACGACGTACGCGGGCGGCGCGCACGGAGAGGGTACGGTGTTTTCCCTGGTGCCGTAGCGCTAGGAGTGCTTGCGAGCGAGCGTCGCGACGACGCTCGTGCCGACTGGATCGCCTTCGAGTTTGATATCGTCGGCGTAGCGGGAGACGATAAACAGCCCGCGGCCGCCATCGCTCAGCGGCGCCGGGGGCTCCGGCACGTGATGGAAGCCACCACCGCAGTCGGTTACTCGCAGCCGTAAGGCCGAACCGTCGCACTCAAGCCGCACGGAAATTGGACCCTTTCCGTGGCGCATCGAATTGGAGAGGAGCTCCGTAAAGACGACGCGGGCGGCATATTCGTCGAGGTCCCAGCCGACATGGCGCTTCACGACGTCCATGAAGGCGTCGCGGCGCCGTAGCATCGCAAGCCCTTCCGGGGACTCCGACGACCACAGCAGCCCCAACCGGCACATCCTGTTTCGAGGATTCCACGAATTGGTCTTAATAAACGCGGCGAACGCTTAGATGACTCTAATGTTTCCGCCAAGGGTCCGGCCGCCAGGTCCGAAAAACTTTGGCGGCGTCATGAGATTGGGCGGCTCGCCATGACGGAAAAGCCGCACTTTCGCCGTGTGGTTCTGAGCGGCGAGTACGACCTATTGCGGCGCGACGAACTGCGAGAAATCTTCGCTTCGCTCGGCGACGAACCGGAAATTACGCTCGATCTTGGCGGCGTAACGTACGTCGATTCGTCGTTTCTGGACGAGCTCGGGAAACTTCGCCTGCGTCTGCCCGATCACTCGATAACCTTGGTTGGCGCAGATGCGACCGTGCGCCGGCTGCTGGAGATTACCAGCATGCACAAAATCTTCACGGTGCAGTGATTGCGGTGCGCGCTACTGCCGGGTAGCGAGGAAGGTGACGACGTCCCAGGAGTTGCGGATGCCGATGAAGATCAGCAGCGTCGTTGCGCCGGCGAGCGCGAAGAGCGCCGCCGACGGCACGAACGCGAGGGCCATCGCAGCGAGCAAGATCACGGCGTAGGCGACGAACGGCAGAATCCAGTACCAAATCCAGTCTTCGCGATCCGGAACGTACTCGCTGAGGCGTTTGGCGCGCAGCGAAACGCGCAACACGTAGATGACGCCGTAGAGACCGGTGAGCCCGAGAATCACCGCGGGGCCGACGAGCGAGTGCCACGGTGCGCTCAACACCGCCGCGACGAGCAGTGCGGCCGCGAAATGCAGCACCGTCGGCGTGCTGAAGGTTTGCACGCCGTCTTGACTGCGGTTCGGTCGCTCCATGTTGGTGACGAGCGTGATAACGACGAACATCAGGCCCGTGAGCGCGGCCGCTGAGGAGCCGATCATCACGTAGAAGTTCGACCAGTGCGCGAGCAGCCGCGGCGCGTACGCGAAGATCACGGCGCGCTCACTGCGGCGGCGACTTCCCGAGCGGCGCGCTCGCCGGTCTCCAGGGCGCCGTTGACCGTGCCGCCTTGATTGTCGAGCGACGTTGCTTCGCCGGCAAAAAAGAGCGTCGCGTCGAGGGCGTGCGCGAGATTCCTTCGAGCATCGCCGGCACCGACTCGAACGTAACTGTACGCGCCGCGCGAGAACGGGTCCCGATCCCAATCGTGCATGCTACCGAATTGAAACTCACGGCGAGCCAAATCCGCTTCACCGAAGAGGCTGCCGAAACCATCGAGCGCGGACTCGACCAGATCGCTCTGCGAGCGGTCGCTCAAGGCGGCGGCACGCGGGCCGCCTGCCCATGCGACGACGAGCGGGCTGCGCTGCGGATACTGCGTCCAGTACGCCGGGAACGGATTGGTTTCGGAGCGGAAGAAGTCGGCATTGCGGTATCGGCCGCCGGCGAGCCGCTCCCAGAACCGCGTGGTGAACCACAGCGCGACCTTCACGACCGGTCCCATTTCGATGCCGGCGAGGGCCGCGTGCTTCTCGGGGGGCAGAGCGGGCTCAAAGGTCACGGCGTTCTCCGGAGCGGGATCGCGCAAGACGCCGACGGGCAGCGTGACGACCGCGGCCCGCGATTCGAAGGTTTCCGCTTTGCCGGATGTCGTGGTTTCCAGCAAAACTCGTCCGCGCCGCCACGCGATGCGGCGCACGGTGGTCGTCGTGCGAATTTCTGCGCCGTGCGCGGTGCACGCATTGACCAGCTGTTGGAGAGCGGGCGCGTAGCCGCCGCTAGGGCGCGTGCTCGTGAGGTCGGTTCCCGACTCCCACTCTGCGGCGATGGAGCGCGCGCTCGCGACGGCCGGATCGGCGGCATCGAAGCCTTCAACGAAGGCGCGCGCCAGTTCGGCGGTTCGCCGCAACCGGGGATCACCGTCAAAACGGTGGAGGAAGCGATCCACGCTTTCGTCCTCGGCTAGGTCGCGAACGCCATCGAAGAGGGTCGCAGCCGCGCTGAACGGTGGATCGCCGCTTTCCAGCCGGCCGCCATTGTGCGATGCGAAGAAGGCGCCCGTGAGCGAGATCGCTTGTTGATTCGCGGCGCGCAGCAACGCCATCGTTTGCGGCGCGCGTCCGTGAATGAACTCCGCGCCCAGCTCGGCCGGCACAAGATCCTTGTGTGGCGCCATTGGCCAAATGCGCCCGCCGAGGCGATCGCGCGCCTCGAGCACGACGACCCGAAACGAACGTGCGGCCAGATCGCGTGCCGCCGCCAGACCGGCGGCGCCGCCTCCGACGACTATGACGTCGGCAGTCGCTATTGTCTCGGGGCTATTCATTCAGATCGTAGTCGATCGTCAGCGGGGCGTGGTCGCTCAAACGCGCTTCCTTATAGATCGAGGCGGCGGTGACGCGCGGGAGCAGGTCGGGCGTGATCAACTGGTAGTCGAGCCGCCAGCCTAAGTTGCGTTCCCAAGCGGTCGGCCAGTTCGACCACCAGGTGTACTGCTTGGGGCGTTGGTCGATCGCGCGAAACGCATCGACCCAGCCGAGCTGTTCGATCAGCGCGTCCATCCACGCGCGCTCCTCGGGAAGAAAGCCGCTGACGGTACTGTTGCGCGAGGGATTATAAGTGTCGATCATTTTATGGGCGATGTTGAAGTCGCCGCAGAGAATGTGCGCGCGACCCGAGTGCCGCATGCGCGCCAGCACGGTGAGCAGACGCTCGAGAAAGTTCATTTTGAACGCTTGGCGTGGCGGCCCCGTGATGCCGGAGGGCACGTAGAGTGAGGATACAACGACGTTTCCAAACGTGGCTTGAATGAAGCGCCCTTCCGCGTCCATGTCGTCCCAGCCCAACGTCCGGCAGACGTCGCGCGGTTCCTCGCGCGAATAGATTGCCACGCCACTGTAGCCGCGGCGCGCCGCATCTGCAAAGTAGCCCGTGAAGCCCGGTAGCGACATCGCCTCGGGCGGGAGCTGATGTTCCTGCGCGCGGGTCTCTTGCAAACAGATGACGTCGGCATTCTGGGCGGCGGCCCAATCGAAGAAGCCCCGGCCGACCGCGGAGCGGATGCCGTTGATATTGAGGGTGATCACTCGCACCAGAAGGGCGCTTTTTGAGTTGGCGCAAAAGGGGCCTCTCTTCGAAGTGGCACAGCACACATATTCCACGCGGATTCATTGGAGTGCCGAGGAAGGTTCGGGGACGACCGGTTATGCGGCGTACCGGCGCGACCACACGATCGGCGTTGAAGGCAAGGCGACGATCCTTGCATCGAGCGATCCGTCGTTTCGCGGCGATGCCACGCGGTATAATCCCGAGGAGTTGTTGGTGGCGAGCTTGTCGTCGTGCCATATGCTGTGGTACTTGCACTTATGCGCGACGAGCGGCGTGACGGTCGTGGAATATACGGACGACGCGCTAGGAACCATGAAACAAGAGGGCGATGGAAGCGGGCAGTTCGTGCGAGTCGAGCTGCGGCCGCGGGTGGTCGTTGACGGCGCCAGCAGCCGCGAGCGTGCCTTTGCGCTCCACGAACGGGCACACACCATGTGTTTCATCGCTCGGTCGGTGAATTTTCCGGTCGAGATTAAGGCCGGGGTGACGGCGCGCTCCGCCGCCGACTGACTAGAACCGGAACATGTCGGCGATGCTGTTGGCGCGGCGGTCCGTGGAGAATTGACTTAAGAACGGCAGGTTGTAGCTCTCTTCGATGAACTTGAGGATGCTGCCGAACTCGTACGTGGTGTGCGAGACGTAGCCGCGCTTGGCATACGGCGAGATGGCGAGGATGGGAACGCGGAAGCCGAGCCCCATCGGATCGAGCTGCGGCGGCGCGACGTTATCGTAGAAGTTGCCGTCGCCTTCGTCGGACCAGACGACGACCATCGCCGAATGCTGCCAATATTGACTGTTCTTCAGCGCATCGGCGATGGCCGCGACCCACTTCGGCCCGCAGCAAGATCCGGGCACGTCGGAGTTGCTCGGCTCGGATTGCACGAACGAGACCGTTGCCAAGTTGCCCTTGACGATGTCGGTGAGGACGTTCGTGGGGGGATAACTCATGTCGGTTCGCCAGTCGGAGCCTTCGAAGACGTACGCGATCGCTTCGTACGGATTCCACGTCTGCGAGTCGTAGTAGTAGCGCCAGGTGATGGACGCGTTATCGAGCTGTTGAGCGGTCGTCGGGAAGCTGAAGCACGGGAACGGGCCACCGTATAGGTGGATCTTGCCGTTCTTGAGAATCGTCGTGCGCGCCCCAGGCGGCGAGTCGCAGCCACCCCAGGGCGACGTCATCAGCGGCGGCCCGGCGACGTAGGTACGCTGATTCAACTGCGTGCTGCCGGCAATGAGATAGAGCATGTTTACGAAGCTGCCGTAGTGCGTGGATGCGAACGCATGGTCGGCAAGCGCGTACTGCTTTGCCAGCTCCCAATAGGGCCTGCGATCCGCGTTGGACAGGCGGGTGTACGGGCAGAGGGAGTGCTTGCGGCTCAGCAGGTTCCATCCGTCCATCTTGCCGTTGTCCCACGCGACCTTGAAGTACGAGAGGTCGTTGGTTCGTAGCGCGCACGCGGGCGTTTGAAGCGACGCAGGTTTCAGT
>JAFAXS010000011.1 GCA_019240755.1 Vulcanimicrobiota bacterium | reverse complement strand
AATTCGCTCATGTTCCGTTCTCCTTTCCGCTAGCTAGACGTTTCCAAGAGCGGAAAACCGACGCCGGCACAGCAAATTAGGGCGACGCGGGGATGTAGCTCAGCTGGTAGAGCGCCTGCTTTGCAAGCAGGAAGTCAGGGGTTCGAGCCCCCTCATCTCCACAATTGAACGCGCTTATGGTCGACCTGTTACCAAGGGTTTTTTGGGCGTGGAGCGGTCTTATAGGTATCTTAAAGCAGCAGGGGGAACGCCCGGATCTCCACACGACGTAGCCAACCTATCGCCTTGCTAATTCTCAGGAGGACAGTTCTATGAACGTTCACGACGCCCGCGTGCTTGCCGCTGGTGCAGGCATCGCGATTCTCGCCGCGTGTTCGGGGGGCCCCACGAACGCAACCTTGCCCGGCGGCGCGGAGCAATCTCAAATGAGCCATGCGATCCGAAACGGGCACGCAGAGCCGGTCTGCTCGGCGCTTCATTTGCGTCCTGGCGAGGCGCGCTGTTTTGCCTGGATCCGCACAGATATCAAACCATCGGTGCACTTCAATCCACTCGTCTCCGGTTACACTCCGAGCAATCTGCAAACCGCATACAACCTTCCCTCGTCGACTCACGGCAGCGGTCAGGTTGTCGCGATTGTTGACGCGTACGACAATCCAAACGCCGAGAGCGATCTGGGCGTCTATCGCTCGAACTTCGGTCTACCGGCATGCACGACGTCAAACGGCTGCTTCAAGAAAGTGAATCAGAACGGCGGCACGTCATACCCGGGCGGTTCGACCGGCTGGGGAATCGAAATAGATCTTGACATCGAGATGGTTTCGGCCATCTGTCCGAACTGTCACATCGTGCTCGTCGAAGCCAACGCCGCGACCTTCGCTGATCTTGGGATCGCGGAAAAACAGGCGTACGCGCAGGGCGCGGGTCAAGTCAGCAATTCGTATGGCGGCGGCGAGTTCAAAGCGAAGGGCTATTACCACGCCGGCGTCGTCATCACGGCGAGCTCGGGCGATAACGGATACGGCGCGCAACAGCCCTGTTCGTGGGCAACCGTCGTCTGCGTCGGCGGTACGTCGCTCACGAGCGTTTCTCCGCGTGTCGAAGCCGGGTGGTCCGGTGCAGGGAGCGGATGCAGCGCGCTGGTTGTTAAACCGACGTGGCAACATGATTCCGGCTGCACGAAGCGCTCGGAATCCGACGTGTCGGCGGTCGCGGATCCTAATACCGGCGTTGCCGAGTACGACTCGTACGGCTACGGCGGATGGATCGTGGTCGGCGGCACCAGCGTCGCATCACCCGTGGTCGCGTCGGTCTTTGCGCTCGCCGGCAACCATGCTTCGGTGCACGCCGCCAAGGGAATCTGGAGCGCCGGCGGTGGCCCTAATCTGAACGACGTCACCACCGGCCCGCCAAACGGCACCTGTCCCTCGCAGTACCTCTATATCTGCACGCCGGGAGCGGGCTACGACGGCCCGACCGGTTGGGGCACGCCTAACGGCATCGGCGCCTTCTAGAAGTACGAGCCGATAACAGAGAGCGCGGCGCTCGCCGCGCTCTTTTTATTTTGCGTCTGGCTTCCAGAAAGAGACACGGCAGCTCGCCCTGAATATGGGGCGGCCAATCCGTGGGGGCATAGCTCAGCTGGTAGAGCATTACGCTGGCAGCGTAAGGGTCAGGAGTTCGAGTCTCCTTGCCTCCACCAAGAATCTCGGACGAGCGTTGGCTACCGCGCGGTGTAGTGCATCGTAAACGTACCCTTGTCGCCGCCTTGGCCGACGTCCCAAGCATCGTCCGCGCGCGCCGAAATGGCGTTGAGCACGCAGCAGCCGATCTGATCGGGGTTCATAACGTCCGACCACTTCTTTCCATTCCAGTGGTACGTGACGTTCGATATGTGGTTCTGCCATTTTGGAAAGACGGTGCCATAGCCGGTGAACCAGACATCGTCGGGCGCGATTGCAGAAATTCCTGAAATGAGGGAAGGCGCCTGGAAACCGTAGATGTAGACCCGCATCCATTGCACTCCGTCCCAATGGAACAGTCGCGCTTCCGGGTTGCAGGAGGAACCGCAGTAGTAATAACCGGCTGCCCAAACATCGCTCGACGAGGTTCCCGATAGGCTGATGATTTGCGCAGTGTCGGCAAACGGAACCCGCGTCCACGACGTGCCGTTCCAGCGCAGCACCAGCGTTGTGCAGCAGCCCCAAAATCCGAACGCCCACGCGTCGTTGTGCGCCGGTGCGTAGACCGAGTAGAGTGTGGCGAGTTGATACTGGTTCAGCACAAGCGGCGCCCATTGTTTGCCGTCCCAGCGGAGAATGAGCGGCACGTCGTATCCTTGGTTCGGCCACTCGTCGCCGGCGGCCCAAATTTCCTGTGCCGAAACGGCGCTTATCCCGGCCAGAAAATCCGCGATACCCGGGTTCGGCGTCTTCAGTCTGGTCCATGCGGAGCCGTTCCAATGGTCAACGAGCGTATGGCCGCAGATGCAACCGGGATTCTCGACGTAGCCGGCAGCCCAGACGGCATTGCTAGCCATCGCGGCAATCGAGTTGAGCTGAGCGGTCGGCATCAGAGTCCGGGGCGTACGGACAATCGCCCATTTCGTACCGTTCCAGTGCTCGGCCAGCGTATCGGTCAGATAGGGGCTGCGCGCGGGCCACGCACCTACCGCCCAAGCGTCACCGGAGGATATGTCCGCGACCGCGTACAGCACGTTCCCGAGCTTGTGCCCTTCGTTTGCGCTCTTGACGAGTTGCCAGGGATCATGACGCGCTGGAGTCTGCGGCGGCCCCAGAGCCGGCCCGAGCGGAAGTGCCGAGTACGCATTCATCGGACTAGGTTGTCCCGAGAGACCGCCGCCGCAAGCGGCGAGAATTGCGACCGCCGCCAGAACCGTCGTGACGTTTAGGTGCATTTTCATGCGTGTATCTCGATCACGTAGTGGCCGGCGAGCGCGCGCGTGACGTCGGCGCGCATCGCGTCGAGATGCGCGCGCGTCATCAGATCCAGGCTGGGGCGTTTTAACGCCGCGGTGACGGAATCGCGGAGCGACCGCAGCTCGTAGCGCGCGAGCGCCTGCGCGTCCGGCGGCGTCCCGGCCATCGGCTCGTTGACGAGTTTCGAGAGCAGCGCCGTGTAGTTGCGTTGCAGGTTGCGCCGTAGGAGCGGGATCGGCGTGCCTTTGCCGACCTCCGAATAAACGGCACGCTGCATCCAGGTGAAGAGGTCGCCCAGATCCATCGTCGTTCCCGGACGGTATTTCAGGTCCATGTCGTCGAGCCGCGCCAACGTCACCGGGCCGTAGAGCCGAGCCAGCACGCTCAGCTGCACCCTCGCCACTTCGGTCGCAATCGAGACGTCGTGGCGCGGCGGCATGTTACTCAGCCAATCGTCGTACCGATACTCGGTGACCATCTCGCGCAGGAGGGAAGGCTCTATGCTCCACGCTTCCGCGCCGAAGACGTTGCCCTCTAACACGCCGAACGCGCGCTTCTCGGTGCCCCGCGGAATTTCGCTGAGCGGCGACCCGGCGCGGCGATCGCCCCGCAGCGCTCGCGACATGTACTCTCCGCCGAGATAGCGCGAAACGATGTACGAACATTCCTCGTACTGACCGACGATCGCGCCGAAGGCGGCCATGAGGTCGTCGTAAGGCGCCTCCGACTGAGGAAACCGGCGGTCGACCTGACGGAGCAAGCTGCGGCTCATTCGCATCTGCGTCTCGCACCAGCCGATGTTGTCGTCCGTCAGGTCCCACCTTTGATTGCGTGGATCGATCGCTGCGCCGCTCAGCCAATCCGCATCTTCATCCGACGAGAACGCTCGCTGCGGGGAGTTCCATGCGTCGGCCCAGCGATGCAGCGTCGGAAGCTCTTGCAGCGGCGTGTGCGCGCCTGGCACCGGCGCGTATCCCCAATGAATCACGTAGTAGTCGTAGGGGCCCAGCACCGTCTGAAAGTAGGAGCCCTGCGGCGTCCCCTTCGGCCAAAGGTTGAGCGGCGCGTACTCCATCACCGAGCTTGCCAACCCGTAACGCGACGTGAAGTACGGATTCTGTAAATTCTTGGCCGTGTAGGCCTGCGACCCGATGAAGTTGTGACGCAAGCCGAAGTCGTGTCCCGACTCGTGCAAGACGATCGAAACGAGAAACGCCCTGGCAAACGACGGTGAGACCGGATACGACCCCGAGCCCATTAACTGCAACGCGACCGCACCAAACGCGAAGTTTCGCCGCTCGTTTGCGGCGAACGCGTTGCCGCCGTCCAGCAACGCCGGCCGTGCTTCGGCCTGCGCGGCGGCTCGGGTCTGCGGCAGCACCAAGACCGGATATTGAAACTTCCCGAAGCGCATCAGGTCGGAATCCACGACGATGCCGGCCTTGATCATCTCTCCCGTATACGGATTGTAGAGCAGCTGCGCTTCGGCGAAACCGCCTTGGGTCTCGGTCAGCCAGCGGACGACGTTGTACCGTATGTCGTCCGGATCCCACGACGGATCGGCCGGCTGATCGCGCACCTCCACGGCGTTGCTGATTCCGATCCGCGCGAAGGCCGCGTTCCACTTGAGCAACGCCTCGCGCACGGCATCGCGGTATTGCAGCGGAATCGTATCGCTCAAGTAATAGACGACCGGGTTGCGCGCCGGCGACATCGGCTTCGACGGATCGGACGGCTGCAGGTTAAAGCGGACGATGTAGTTCCGATAATCTTGGTACGAGTTGTCACTCGTAAAGTCTTGATGCGCGTTAACGAAGTATCCCACGCGGTCGTCGTAGATGCGCGGCATGTAGGCGTCGCCGGAGGGTATCTCGGCGATGTCGTACTGCACCGACATCTGGAGTTTGCGCGCATCCGGCGTGACGCTCAGGACGTCGGCCGAGGGCTGCATCGTCGTGAACGTTTGATTGGCGACGATCGTCACGTTCTGCGGAAACGCCTTGGTGGTCCCGAAATAGGAGCTCTGCGCGTCCAGACGGTACGTCCCCAGCGGATTATCTTTGGCGCCGTTGACGTCGCTCAGCACGTCGCCGAGATCCGTGACGTCGTCGAGCAAGGACGATGCATCGAAGACCACGTTACCGGTCTTCGCGTCCGTCGAGACGACTTTTGCGACCCCGACGACGGTCGGCGCGCTCGCGGCGGTGACCGCGTTCGCGATCGGCGTCCCCGCATCGGCCAAGAACCGCGTGCTCGGGAAGAGGATCGCGACTTTATTGTCTTGCTTGATGAATCGCACGATTCGCACGTTTTGGTAGTCGGTCTGGCCGGAGAAAATCTGAGCGCCGATCCCATTGACCGGAATGCCGAGCTCGACGAAATCCTTCGAGAATTGGTCCGGGCGCAGCTCGAGCAGCACGTCGCCCTTGTAGCGCCAAATCGTAAAGAGGCCGACCTGCGCGGTGCCGTCCGCCGCCAACGTGTCGTACGACACGCTCGATGCGGCATCGGATTTTGCGCCCGGCGCTGGGCCTTTCGCCGGCGCGGCCGCGAGCGTAAAGAGAACGACGAGAGAAACGAGAATTGCCGAGCGCACTGATTGCTACCCCCTTGGAACTACCGTGCAGGTTCGTAGAGCCAGCGCGTTATCCCCGCGCGCACGACCTCGTGCTCGAGCGCGTGGAGCCGTTGCATGAGCTCCTCTTCTTCTTCGCCGACGCCGACCGACAGCGGCTTTCGGGCCATCACGGGACCTCGATCGGTGCGCGACGTGATGCGATGGAACGTCGCGCCGACCCAGGACGATGGTGCGGCGAGCGCGTCTCGGACCGCACGCGGGCCGCGAAAGGCGGGAATGACGGAGCCGTCGGGCAGCGTCACGCGGTCGCACCGTGGATCCAGCGGAAGAAACGCCGGATGGATGTTGAGCGTCTCGGGGAATCGTTCCACGAATTCGGGCGCCAGCAGATGCATCCAACCCAACAGCAATACGAGATCCGGTTCAAAGGACCGCACCGTTTCGAGCAGGCGCGCATCGTAAGCCCCGCGGCCTTCCCCGGCTTTGTTCCAGGCGATGACCTCGATGCGGCGCACGCCCGCCCGGCGCGCGCGCTCGATCGCGACCGCTCGTGGATTGTTACTGACCACGCCCACGATTTCCAATGGCAGCGTGCCGCCGGCGACCGCGTCGAGCACGCTCTGCAGGTTCGTGCCGCTCCCCGAGGCGAGCACGATCGTGCGGCGGTTGCGCCGAAACAAAGACTCCACGTCGAAGCGTTCCGCGACAGCCGCGTTAACGGCGCCGGCGTAGTAGCGCGCGAGCCGCTCGTCGCCGACCGCCGCGATCAACGCGCGGCGATAACCGCGCTTACGCAGCGCGAGCAGCGATCGCCGCAGCAACGCTGTGCCAAGGCCGCTCCCTCGTTGCTCCACGGCCACCCCGAACGGGCCGAAGACGCCGACGCCGGGGTCGCGCGCCAAGCCTCGCAGCCATGAGAATTTCAATTCCTGAGCGTCGATCGTCGCGAATCCCAACAGCTCGCCGTCGCGTCGCGCGATCGCGTTTG
>JAFAXS010000125.1 GCA_019240755.1 Vulcanimicrobiota bacterium | reverse complement strand
CTGCGGCAACGGCCGCCGTGCGCTTCAGATACGGCGCCGGCGAAACGCTGGGATAGACGAAGGCCGCCGCCATCGAGGTTCGGCCTGCTTTCACGACGGGAAGCGTGAGGTTGTCGATCGTTCGCAGCAGAAGCTCGCGCAGCATGTAGAGCGTCGGTTCTTTGAAGATGCCGTTCAATGCTCGGTCGATGTCTTGCTCATTAACGATCTTGCCGGCTCGCACGCGGCTTTGAAGAATTCGCGGCGAGACGTCGAGCGCAACGACTTCGTCGGCCGCCTGCAGGAACGACAGCGGAACGATCTCGCGCACTGGATGTCCGATGAGGCCCTCGGCGACCGGAGCGACGGTCTCCAGATGCTGGATGTTAAAGGCGCCGATGACCCCGATTCCGCGCTCCTTGAGCGCCAGCGCATCCTGCCAGCGTTTCGCATGCGGAGCGTTTCCCAGGTTGTCGTGGGCGAGCTCGTCGAGCACGATGACGTCCGGCTTTTCGAGGAGCGCGGCAGCGTAATCGAAATCTTCGAAGGCTCGGTCGCCGATAATGACGTGTCGCGGCGCGATGCGATGTAGTCCCGCCGCCATGCGCTCGAGGTCAGGACGGCCTTTCGTTTCGATCCAGCCGATGGCAACGCGCTTTCCGTCTTCTGCCAGGCGGTGCGCGTCACCTAAGAGGCGGCGCGTTTTGCCGGAACCCGGTGCGCCGGCGACATAGACGACGAGCCGCGCTCTCCACCCGAGCTCGCGTAATAGTTCCTCCGCTCGCGCCGTGCGATCCATTTCAATCGGGCCTTCTCCGCGTTTGGCAAGGCGCCCCCGTGATACGACCCGAAGCTTCGGCCAGTGGCGTTGCTTTGTTACGGCTTGCTCGTCGCCGCTTGGATCGTCGATCTTTTTACGCCGCAGCTCTTCATCGCGGCGATTCTGTTTAACGGACCCATCGCCCTGAGCAGCCTCGCGTTACGTGGACGGTTGACGACCAACTTGGTCGTAGTTGCAGAACTCGCTAATGTCGTTGCCGGATACGTGAACGGCGTTCAGGCCGGCTATCGTTGGGATGGCATCGCGCTCGGCGATCGGCTTCTTTTGGCGGCATCGTTCGTTCTCGTTGGATACCTGAGCATGCGCGCGCAGCAGTACGCGCGCGAGGCCGGCGCATCGGCGGGACGAGTTCGGCAGATACAAATCGAGCGAGCGTTGCGCGAGGCCACGATTCGCGTGCGAGAAACGCTGAACCTCGAGCTCGTGCAGCGAGCGATCACACGAGAATCGGTGGCGTTGCTCGGCGCCTCGAAGGCCGTTCTGATCGCCCGGCAGGCGCCCTTTGTTCCGCCGCTGATTCTCACTTACGCCGGCGATGCCGATATTGCAGTCGAGCGCCGTCCGCTGTCCACCGAGATGGCGTCGCTGGTCGCGCGAGTGGCGGAGACGGGCGACGTGCTGCACGTTACCGCCAACGACGTGCTCGGCCGCCTCACGCTCGAGGCGCTCGGCGCGAGCGAAGCGCTGGCTACCGCCATCGCCGTCAACGGCGTCGTCGAGCACGTTCTCATCGATGCCGTGACGGCCGGATCGGCGTTCGTTCCCGATGCCGTGCCGACGTTGCGAGCGTTCGCCGAGCAGGCCGCCATGGCGCTGGAGCAGGCGCGGCTTTTCACCGAGCTTGGCGACCGTAACGAGGAGATCGCGCGGCAGAAGAACGAGCTAGCCGAACGTGCTGCAGTAATTCGCGACATCGTATACGCCTTGGCCCACGATCTTCGCACGCCGCTGGCCGCGGAGCACGTGACGATGAACCAGGCGCTCTCCGGCGCGTATGGTGGCCTGCCCGATAAGTATCGTGGCATTCTAACGGCGGCATTGTCGGCCAACGACGACGAGCGCCGCATCGTCGAGACGTTGCTGTTGGTCGCACGATACGAGGCGGGCGAGGCATCGACGGTTCGGCAGCGCGTTCGCTGCGGCGAGCTGATCCGCTCGATCGTCGAGGAGTTCGCGCCGGTCGCCGAGATCAAGGGAGTTGCGCTGCGGGCCGACGTCAGCGACGGGTCGCCGGCGACGCTCGGGGATCCGCACGAGCTACGCCGGGCGATCATCAACTTGGTGGCTAACGCGCTGGACGCAACTCCGCGCGGCGGCAACGTGATCGTGCGCTGCGGTCTTGACACGCAGGTTTCAATCGCCGTCGAAGACGACGGTTACGGCGTTCCGCCGGAACGCCGTAGCGGTCTATTTCAGCGGTTCGGCGGCGGCCATTTCCGAGGTGGGACCGGTCTCGGACTCTACATCGTGCGGCGCATCGCCGAGAAGCACGGCGGGGCCGTGCGATACCAAGCGCGCGAGCCGCACGGCAGCATCTTCACGTTGACGCTGCCGCCCGAAGATCGATGACAGAAAGGACGCGGCCTGTCCGGGTCGTCATCGTCGAAGACCACGCGCTGACGCGCGAAGGCATGAAGACGCTGCTCTCATCCGCATTCGACGTTGCCGGTGAAG
>JAFAXS010000115.1 GCA_019240755.1 Vulcanimicrobiota bacterium | reverse complement strand
GAAATCTCGGGGCAGCCTCGCTTTCTCACGCGCGCACGAGCGTTGGCAGACGCTACGATCGCACGCTTCGCGGCCGATGGAGGCGGATTCTACGATCGCGCCGCGACCGAAGAGCCGCTGGGGCGTTTGGCCATTCCGGACCGTCCCGTCGTCGACAACGGGCTCTTCGCCGACGCGTTACTGCGATTGAGCGCGCTGACCAACGTGGACGCGTATCGTCAGGCTGCACGGACGACGCTTGCCGCCTGCGAGGGGTCCTCGCGCGGCGCCGGTTCCTTCGCGGCCAGCTATTGTCGTGCACTGCAGCGCTATCTCGCGCCTGAGATCACCGTCCGAATCATCGGCGATGCGGCGTCAACGAACGATTTCCGTGAAGCAGCGATCCGCCTTCCCTCGCCCTTTACGTCGATTCGAACCATTCCGCCGGATCGAGCGCACGAGCTCGATCTGCCGCCGGATCCTCAGCCTGCAGCGTACGTCTGCGCGAGTCAGACCTGCAGCGCGCCGGTGCGAAACGCCGGCTCGTTGCGCGACGGCTACGACGCCGTCACTGTGGCGCGCTCCGAGCGTTCGTACCAGCGCTGAACGTTCACACCGAAGATCAGCAGCCAGAAAGTCAGCGCTATTTCTCCTATGCCGTCGATGCCCAACATGTACGCGTTCAAGGCAGCGCCGATTGTCGGTGAAAGAAAGAGCGCAAAGCTGTTGATCAAGAACGCGAGACCGGCGATTCCCACCAGCACGCCGAGTGCTCGCGGCAGGAACGTTGACCTAACAATCAGATAGCCGAGCAGTACCTCGTACCAGCCGAAGAAAACCAAAGCGATGAGGTAGGCTTGCGCGTGCATTTTGAGCGAGAGGAAGGCTAAGGCTTGGAGTTGCGTCGCAGAGAACGCAGCCAGATAGGGAGACCCGTTCAGGATAAAGAGCGGGGCGATATGGCCAAGCACGCCGGCGCCCCCAATCGCAATTCCGATCGCGCTCGAGAGTGCAGCCAGCAGCGAGATGCTGCGATCGATCGGCCTTAGCAGCTGATACAAAAGCAGCGTTACGACGGCGTACGCGCCGGCACCGACAAGATCGGCAACAAAACCGAAACGATAGAGCGTCTGCGACGCCAGGATGTTACGCGCAGTGGCGCCGGCATCACCGCTCACGATAAGGGAGCCGCGGACGTAGACCTCGGCGAAAAGACCCGTCAGGACCGTGATCAGATAAAAGACGCCGGCGAGCCGCGCTTTGAGGCGCGGTGATGCTTGCGTCGTCGACGCGATCACGGCATTGCCTGATAGACCGCACCGCAGCAGCCGGCACCATTGCGGCGCGCGCGCTGCGTCGTGCCGAAGATCGTCCCCGAGGCGCTGAGTAGCAGCGCGCCGTTCGGATTCCATCCGCTCGTGCTGAAGGTAAACGCGAGGAGCGTTGCCTCTTTCCAGGAGCCTTTTCTTGCGGGCGAGAGCTCGAAAATCACTCCGCAGGAGAAGCGCTGGCGGCCCACCGTGCAGGTGTTGCCGCCCGCTGCGGCACCGAAAAGGTTCCCATTCGTGTCGAAGGTCAACTCGCCGTATGGACTGTAAACGCCGAGCGTCTTGGAGAAGTTGAAGAGAATCTTCTGTTTCCAGGTCGAACCGCTGCGCGCGAATTCATAAGCAACGCCGAAGCCGGACGTTCCGCCTGCTGTCGTCGTACCGTAGAGATTTCCTTTAGAGTCGCTCAGCAGACCCGCGGCAGGCGATGCGCCATCTTTTCCGCCGGCAAACGCGTGAATCGTCTTTAGAGTCCAGGAGCTTCCGGTCTTCACGAGTTCGAAAACGACGCCACAGCCGGCGGAGCCGCAACCGCTTCCACCTTGCGGCGTGGTACCGAAAATGTTGCCCTTCGTGTCGACGATGAGCCGGGTATAAGGATATTTGCCGTCGGCGCCGGTGAAGGCGTGGAGAATCCGCTCCTTCCAAGTACGCGAATGCGTTAGTTCGAAGACGGTGCCGCAGCCGCCGAGGAGCGGGCACGCCCCGTCTCCGCCACCCTCCGTCGTTCCGTAGATGTCGTCGCTTTGATCGAGGGAGAGCGGCCCTTGCGGGTACCCGCCGTCACTGCCGTCGGTGAAGCTGTACAGAACGCTTTCAGACCAGCCGCTCGAGCCATGCGTGAGTTGGAAGACGGCGCCGCAACCGTTGGTGTTACAGCCGCTCCCGTACGTCGCGCCACCAGCCAAAGTGGTTCCGTCGACGTTACCGCGCGCGTCGAAGATTACCGGTGCGTACGGCTCGGAACCGTCGAAGCCGTGGAAGGTGTACAGCGTCGCCTCTGTCCAGTTGCTGCCGCTGGAGCTGAACTCGTCGACGGTGCCGAGCGCGTTGCCCTTGATCACGCCACCCGTTTGGGTTGTCGCATAGAGATTACCGGTTGGGTCGGCGACAACCCCGGCGAGAGGCCCCGAACCGTCGCTCGCATTCGTGAAATCCCAGATCACCTTCTCGGCATACGCAGGCGGCGCAACGGTCACCGTCGCAGGCCAAACCGGCGGCGCGAGTTGGCTGGACGACGGCGAGGCGCTTGCGCACGACTCGATGCCCAATGCGAGTGCTGCAGCCACGACAAATCGAACGTGTGCCAACCCTGCCTCCATGCCGACCTACCGGCAACGACAAATTCAAAGTTTCGAAGCGGTCCGCCTGCATGTCGTCCACTACGTACGCACGTAGGTCAGCCAGTACCAGCAGCCCCAGAGACCCGCCGCGCAGGAGTAGAGGATCAGCGCTCGGCCCCACCACGCCAATCCTTCGCGCGCGGCCAACAGCATGAGCACAACCAAAAATGGCTCGAAGTCGAGCGCGTGACGCATGCCGAACTGTGCAAAACCGTTGACGTAGTACAGGAAGTTCGGTGCCGCCGTCAGCAGCGCTGCCACCCAGAGCGCAATCACCCAACGGGAGGGCGCGCGCGCGAGAAACGCGATGATAAGCGCCGGCGACGTCCACGTGAGCGCGACGCCCGAGATCTCCGGACGCAATCCTGGAAAATCCGACAGCTGTGTCGGCGTTTGCACGAAGAACGACCACAGTTGATACGGCAGATACTCGAGGCGAAACGGCGAACCGGTCGGCATTCCGGCTCGATCCTGGTGATACCAGGTAAGATAGCCGATATCGTTCCACGTGCCCCAGCGCGCCAGATTGTACAGCACCCATACGATCCCCACCGCCACGAGCACGCCGACAAAGGCAAGTCGCCGCACGACGTCCCGCGACTCCGCTCGGGATGACAAGAAAGAAGCTGGAGCCGATGCGACAAGCAAATAGACATACACCGGGATCGCGAGCGCCATTGAAAATCGCGACTCGGCGGCGCACGCCGCCCAAAGTGCAACGAGCCATCCCCGTCGCTTCCCTGCCAGCTCGAGCAGCGCCAGGAGAGTGAAGCAGAGCGCGGCCACCTGCGCGGTAAACCAAACGTCGCCCAACATCGCGCACCACAAGAGGTCGGTACCCGCCAGCAGAAACGCGCTGATCCACGCGATGTTCGCACGCCGAACCCCGAAGCGCTCGCCCAGTTCCCACCCGGCGCCAACCGCCACCGCAGCGAGCACCGCGCTCAAAAGCGTTTGATTCGTCTGTCCCCCAAGGAGCGCGACGAAGGGCAACAACAGCACCGCGGGCAGCGGCCCTTCGATGATATAGTATTGACCGGCGTACGGCAGCGCGTCGATGTACGGGCCAGGCCAATCGATCCACGGCCGGCCGTGCAAGAATGCCTGCGCGAGCAGTACGTAGTTGTTATATGGTGTCGCGTGGAGTCGTGATGCCGCCGCCGTTATGCCAAACGCGATCAGCGCGGCAACGTACGCAGGCCGTAGCCGCACCGTCACATCGAGGGAGGAGTCGCGCTATGCAGGGGTTGCGGCGCCGCAAAGGTCGAGGGCGGCAACGCCGCGGGAAAGCGATAGTCGCTCCAGATGATAACTTCGCGCGCCGGTTTTCCTTTCACGCGCGCCTGCGCGATTGCCGCAACGGGAAGCCAATATCTACCGAACGGCGCGAACGCAATCGTGCCGCTTCCCTCCGCCTCCGAGCCGCGGCTTCGGAAGTGCACCGAGCGCGGTAGGAACGCAACGCCGTCGATCGTGAGTCGATCGATCCAAGTGGGCGCGGTACGAACCAGCGGCGTCGTCTCGTAGACGTAGTCGAAGTGTCGCCCGTCCCTGGCCGTTCCGAGGAATAGCAGCTCGTACGACTCGCGTTGCGGCGCAAAGCGGGTCACGGAGTAACGCTCCTCGTGATTCGAAAAACGCACGATCTTGCGATGCAGCGCGATGCCGTCGATCGAGATCGTTTCGTCACGGACGGCCATCCCGCTTCGATAAATGCGATGGCTTTGCTCGATATTAGTGGCACCGACTTGCGACACGGTGTATGAGTAAACGACGGCTTTGGGAGCGGTTAACCTGCCGATGGCCAAAGCGTATCGCTGCAACACCACTTCGGAGTCGAGCTGCGACGGTGCGGCGCCGACCATCCACAAGAGGAGCAGCGCGGCGGCGCCAGGCTTCACGTCAAAACGGCGTCGCGGATCGCTGCAACCGCGGCATCGGCTCCGTCAACGTTGGGGCCGCCTCCTTGAGCTTGCGCCGCTTGCCCACCGCCCTTGCCGCCGATCTTCGACGCCGCGATCTTCACCAGATTCCCGGCATGAACACCCGATTTCACCATATCCTCGCTGGCGCTGACGAGCAGGCTCACCCGTCCGTCGTCAATGCCCGCCAATGCGACGACGCCGCTGCGCAGCCGGCTGCGAATGGCGTTGCCGAGATGGCGCACCGCTTCGGCGTTGGCCTCGTGCACGACCGCCCCAATGAACGCCCGGTCGCCGCGCCGCTCCGCGCGGGCGACGTATTCGGCCGCCTCGACGGCCGCGAACTTTGCGCGCAGCTGACCGAGCGTCGTCTGAAGGTCTTTCACGTCACGCTGCATCTTTTCGACCCGTTCGCTCAACTCTTCGGGCGACGTCGCCAGCACCGAGGACAGCTTTCCGATAAGCTCTCCCTGCCGATTCAGATACTCCTCGGCCGCCTCCGAAACGCAGGAGTCGATCCGCCGAATCCCGCTGCCGATCGAAGATTCCGAGAGGATGACGAAGATTCCAAGCTCGCCAGTCGAGTGCGAGTGCGTCCCGCCGCAAAACTCCAGCGACGCGCCCGCCTGGACGACCCGAATGCGATCGCCGTACTTCTCACCGGCCATCCAAATCGCGCCGGTCTTCTTGGCCTCTTCCAACGGCAATATCCGCGTGACGAGATGCGAGTCGTCGCGAATCATCTCGTTGACGCGCCGGGCGACGTCCCGCTTCTGTTGCGGCGACAGGGCTCCGCCGGGCCAGCGAAAGTCAAACCGCATGCGGTCGATGCCCACCCACGACCCGGCTTGATTCACTTCGTCGCCGAGCACGTCTTTGAGCGCTCGCTGCAGCAGGTGCGCCGACGTATGGTGCCTCCGGATCTCGCGACGCCAATGCTCGAAGACGCGCGCGTGAGCTCGATCACCAACGCCGATCGTTCCCTCACGAACCTCACCGTAGTGCGCGATTGCATCTCCGACGTACTGCGTGTCCACAACGTCGAAAACGCCGCCACTCGGCGTACGAATCTCGCCGCGATCGCCGATCTGACCGCCGCGCTCCGCATAAAAAGGCGTGCGGTCCAACACGATTGCACCCCGGTCGCCGGCGGTCAACGCCGGAACGGGGCTGCGGTCCTGAAGAATCGCGACGATCTCGCCCTCGGCTTCGAGTCCCTCGTCGTACCCCGTAAACTCGCTGCGCGCGGCCTGAAGGTCCGTGACGGCGACGGTTTCGCGCTTCGCCGCCGCATCGCTCCGGGCGCGCGAACGCTGCTCCTCCATAAGGCGATCGAAGGCTACCGTGTCGACGACGAGTCCCTGCTCCGCGGCAATCTCGCGCGTGAGCTCGAGCGGAAAGCCATAGGTATCGTGCAAAACGAACGCCTCGCGACCGTCGATCGTGCGCCGTTGGCGTTCCAGGCTCTCGTTAATAATGCGGTCCACCATCGCTAAGCCACGCTCCAGCGTTCGTTCAAACGTCGCTTCCTCGAGTTCCAGCGCCGAGACGATGCGCGAGGCGCTTTGCGCGAGCTCCGGATATCCCGACTGCAGAGAAGCCACGACGGCGGGAGCGAGGCCGGCGAAAAACCCGTCCGGATACCCTAGCAGCTTGCCGTTGCGAATTGCCCGCCGAATCAGAAAGCGTAGCACGAACCCACGATCGGTGTTGGAGGGATACACGGCGTCATTGATCAGAAATGTCGCGGCGCGTGCGTGATCGGCGATGATGTTCTGGCGCGCGCGCCATTCGCTCTGCTCGAGCGTCGTCTTGCCGATCGGCGGTTGCGCCGCAACCAGATCGGTGAAGAGATCCGTTTCGTACATGGACGCGACGCCGCTGCAAACGGCGAGCATGCGCTCCAACCCCGCACCGGTGTCGATTGACTTTCGCGGTAGATCGCGGAGCGTTCCGTCAGCGGTGCGATTGTGCTGCTGAAAGACGATGTTCCAGATCTCGAGAAAACGGTCGCCGCGGTTCGGGCCCGTATCCTCTGGTCCGCTCGCGTGTGCGGCGCCGATGTCGTAAAAAATCTCCGTCGACGGACCGCATGGACCCGTCGGCCCCATCGTCCAAAAGTTCTCTTCATCGAAGCGGGAGATCCGCGATGCGTCGAGTCCAACCTCGTTCGTCCAGATGCGGTCGGCGTCGTCGTCGCCCAAATGTACCGTTACGTAGAGCCGCTCCGGATCCAGCCGCAGCACGTCGGTAACGAACTCCCAGGCCCATCGAATCGCTTCGCTCTTGTAGTAATCCCCGAAGCTGAAGTTTCCGAGCATCTCTAGGAACGTGCCGTGGCGCCCGGTGCGCCCGACGCTCTCGATATCACTCTTTGCGCCGGCGACGCGCAGGCAGCGCTGCACCGTTACGGCCCTCGGAGCGGGCGGCGGCTGTTCTCCCAAGAAGACGGGAACAAACTGCTCCATGCCGGCGATCGTGAAGAGCGTCGTCGACATCTCATGCGGAACCAGACTCGCCGGCGGAAGCAGCGCATGCTGCTTACCGACGAAGAAATCGATCCACGCCTGCCGCAGTTCCTGACTCTTCATTTCACTTAGCCCGACGCAGTTTCGAGCGTACCGTTCCTCACTTCCTATAGTGCGCCGTTCATCGCTGACATTTTACGCGCAAGGGGCGCCTTCGACGTAATACTGAGGAGGCTCGTGACCGCGAGCGGAGGCATGGATGCCGGAGCGACGAGCGGCTCGGAGGCGTCATGTCGAACGCGGCGCCCCTCGCGGTGCCTCAAGAAGGACCGCGCTACTCCGCGAGCACGGAGCGCAGTTTCTCCAGCGCCTTCGCCTGCAGGCGCGAAACGTGCATCTGCGAGACGTTGAGACGCTTCGCGATCTCTGTCTGCGAGACCGATTCGTAGAAGCGCAGGTAAATGATGACGCGCTCGCGGCCGGTGAGCACTCGAAAGGCGCGTTCGAGATTTGCACGGTCTTCCAGCAACTCGAGCCCGGCGTCGGAAACGCCGACGGTCTCGGCGAGCGTCTGGGATTTCTTGTCAGCCTCGCCGGAGACTTCGCTATCGAGCGACAGCAGGTTGTAAGCCTGCCCGAGCTCTTGCGCCTCGAGGATCTCATCCTGACCCGACCGCAAGTGCGCGGCCAACTCGCCGACGGTGGGGCTGCGCCCGAGCTCGATGGCAAGCTTGTCGCTCGCGCGATTGACGGCGAGGTTCAGCTCTTGCAGGCGGCGCGGCACCTTGACGGCCCAGCCCTTATCACGAAAGTAGCGCTTGATCTCGCCGACGATCGTCGGCGTGGCATACGTCGTGAACTCGACGCCGCGTTCTAACTCGAAACGGTCGATCGCCTTGAGGAGCCCGACCGTGCCCACTTGCACGAGGTCGTCGAGCGGCTCACCGCGATTTGCAAATCGCACCGCCAAGAAGCGTACGAGATTGAGGTGTACGACGACGAGCTCGTCGCGTAGCTGCTCGTACTCCAGATCCGGTCGCTCCGGACAAGCGGCGCGGCGCGCGCGCGCGCGGATGAAGCGCGCGAACAGCCGGCGCGTCCGTTTGCGATCCGGACGTGTCTCCTCGCGTTGTTGCACTAGTCAAACACTAAGAGCCGGGCGCCAACCTCTTAATCATCAATAGGTCGGTGCCGAGCTGCGGATGGACGTCATAGCTGACCTCATCCATTAGCGTTCGAATCAAAAAAATCCCGAGCCCCGCGACGCGCGCTTCGTCAAACGTCATCGCCGGACCGCCGTCTGCCGGGCTTCCGTGGCGTCCGCTGTCGTGTACCCTCACCCTCAGCGCGTCCGACAGCGCCTCGCACGTCAGATCGATGAATTCACCGTGCCCGCTGTGCTGAATGACCGCGGTGCACGCCTCCGCGACTGCAAGCTTCACGTCTTCAATGTCCTCAAGAGAGAAGCTCAGGCGGTTTGCGACGGTCGCCGCGGCCAGCCGCGCCAGCGCAACCCATTCGGGCCTGCAAGGAACTCGCAGTTCCACCAGCTCCGGCACGGCGCGTTCGACCGCGGGATTCATACCAAGGCGTTCATCGCCACGTCTTCGTTCTCGAACATGCCGAAGATTTTCACCAATCCCGTGATATCGAAGATCTTTTTGATTTGCGGATTCGTGCAGACGAGATTGACTGAACCCCCATGTTCGCGGACGCGTTTGAGGCCGCCGATCAGAACGCCCAATCCGGTCGAGTCGATGTAGCGGACCTTCTCCAAATTGATGACGAGATGGTAGACGCCGCGGTCGATCAGCTCGCCGATGGCCTCCTTGACTTTCGGTGACGTATAAACGTCAATTTCGCCGCTAAGATCCACGACGTAGCAATCGCCGTGAGCTTTGCGCACCGTCACCTTGATATCCAAATTACGTTTCCTCGGCTTGCCGTTGAAGGTCGTCACGAGCTTGATCCGCCGTATTCTTTCCTTCGCTCACCGCGGCATCGACATTGGCGCGCGCGCTTTCGACGACTCTGCGTCCGCGCTCGTACAACTCCGACACGTTGGATTGCCATTGGGACGTCACGTCGCTCACTCGTCCGCGCAGATCGCCGGTCGCGCCCATCGCGAAGCTGCCGGCATCGCGGGCCTTGCCGGCAACGCGATCGCGCAGTTCCTCTTGCGAAAGAAGGATGGCGGCGGTCCCGCCGACGAGTGCACCGATAAGAAAACCGGACACGAAGCCGGCTCCGCCATTACCTCTATCCATAGTAATGTCACTCCTTGGACGTTCGGTTCTTTCCCGTAACCAAGCGCCGTAAACCCGCCGTTACGCCGCTGAGCGTCGCGCCGACGTTGACGATTGACGGGACCACCGCGCTGCGCGTCAGGTCGACTGTCCGCGAGATCGTTCCGGCCGTATGCTCGAGGGACTTGGTCACACCGTCTACGTGGCCGAGCGCGCTGCGCGCAGGCGTCCCCACGCTGTCGAGCTGCCGGTCTAGGCCGTCGAGCGTCTCCCGCAGTCGTGACAGCGTCTTCGCAAGCGCCAGGCCGGCCAGCAAGATGCCAAGGCCCACGAGCAACGCGCCGAGGCCCGCCAGCACATCGAGAATCAGCCCGCCATACTGAGTACCGTTCAAGCTTCAGCCTCCAGCCGCGCGCCGTTCGCGCCGCTTGTATCCATTCCCCTCAGGCACGGAATTCATGCGGCGGGCGCATGCGCGCGAAGGTCGGCGACAATTGGCGGCAGTACCTCGGCCACGCGCTCGACGTCCGCGCGCGCGGTCTGCGCACCGAGCGAAAAGCGTACAGCGCCTCGCTGCCAGCGCAAGGGCAAGCCGAGCGCCGCCAGCACGTGGCTGGCCTGAAGTGCGCCCGAGGCGCAAGCACTGCCGGCCGAAGCGGCGATGCCGGCGAGGTCGAGGCGAATTAGGAGCTCGGCCGACTCGACCGCGTCGAAGCTGAGATTGAGGACGTTGGGAAGGCGCCGACCCGTCCCGTTGACGCGCACGCCGTCGACCGCCCCGAGAATTTGCGCCTCGAGCCAGTCGCGCAGCTGCGCGATCCTCGTCGCCGCATCGCGTTCCTCGCTGGCCAGCTCCAGTGCTCGAGCCATTCCGGCGATTCCGGCAACGTTCTCCGTACCGGCCCGGCGCCCGGACTCTTGGCCTCCGCCGTGAATCAGCGGCGTCAACGTCACGCCCCTGCGGCAGTAAAGTACGCCTAGCCCCTTGGGGCCTCCGAACTTATGGGCCGATAGAGAGAGGAGGTCGACCCCGAGCGTCTCAACTCCCAAAGGCAACCAACAGGGCGCCTGGACGGCATCGGTGTGGAAAAGAATGCCTCGTTCCCGGGCGACGGCCGCAAGCGCGGCAACGGGCTGGACGCTGCCGATCTCGTTGTTCGCGTACATCACCGAGGCGAGTTGCGTGTTCGGCCGAAGCGCATCGGCGAAGCGCTGCGGGTCGATCACGCCATCGGGCTGGACCGGCACGAGCGAGATCTCACAGCCTTCGTCGCTTAAGTATTCCAGCGTAGCAAGCACTGCTCGATGCTCGATCGCGCTCGCGACGACGTGCGTGGGCCGGCGCGACCGCGCAAGGATTCCCAGCAACGCTTGATTATTGGATTCCGTGCCGCCTGAATTAAAAATGACTTCGGTCCTAGTCGCTCCAAGCTGCGCGGCGACGCGGTCGCGGCAGTTATCGAGGAGCACTCGCGCACGACGCCCGGGCGCGTGCAGGGAACTCGGATTGTATCCTGCAGCGTCCTGCGCGCCGCGCATTTCATCCACAACTTCTCCACGCAGCGGCGTGGTGGCGGCGTGGTCGAGATAAATTTGTGAGTTCACAGGGCGCTCACAGTATACTGCCGTACGATGTGACCGTGCGATGCTCCAACGCACACTCCGAGAAGTAGCAACGGGAAAAGGCGGTCCGGGTAATCACTCGGGCCGCCGTTTTTTATGCGCCGCTGCGATCGCCGCTTCGTCGCCCCGGCTCCCGGCTCGATAGTACTCACGGCCGGCCAAATTCGCCGGCAGGTTCACCTGCGTGACGTCGTAATCGTCGTGCGCGTAATGATACTCCGCCCCGTAGCCGAGCTCACGCAGTAAACCCGTTACGGCATTGCGCAGGTGCAGCGGCACCGGCTCGTTGCGCGTCTCGCGAACGTCCGTCATCGCCGCGGCATACGCCGTTCCGACGCTGTTGCTCTTCGGTGCGGTTGCGAGATAGAGCGTGGCGTGCGCGAGCGCGTAGAACCCTTCCGGCATTCCCACGAAATGCACGGCCTGTTGCGCCGCCACCGCAACCTGCAGCCCCTTCGAATCGGCTAAGCCGACGTCTTCCGAGGCGAGGATCACCAGCCGTCGAGCGATGAAGAGCGGATCCTCGCCGCCTTCGATCATGCGAGCCAGCCAATAGAGCGCCGCATCGGGATCGCTGGCGCGCACGGATTTGATGAACGCGCTGATCGTATCGTAGTGCAGCTCCCCCGATTTGTCGTAACCGGTCGCTCGGCGTTGCATCGCATCGCGCATAGTAGAGGCGTCGATCGCTTTAGTCCCATCGCGAAGCGGGGCCGACGCCGCGGCGAGCTCGAGCGCGTTGAGCGCTGCGCGGGCGTCGCCGTTGGCCCAATTTATCAAGATTTTTCGGGCGTCGCCGTGCAGGTCCACCGTGCAAAGACCGCCCCGCTCGTCCGCCAACGCGCGGTCGACGATCGTGCCGACTTCCTCGTCGGAGAGCGCGTTGAGCACGAAGACCCGGGCGCGCGACAGGAGCGCGGAGTTGACCTCGAACGACGGATTTTCCGTCGTCGCACCGATGAACGTGATCGTGCCGTCTTCGACGTAGGGCAGAATCGCGTCTTGCTGCGCCTTGTTGAAGCGATGAATCTCGTCGATGAAGAGCACGCTTGCGCGGCCTCCTCGGCGGCGCGCTTGCGCGTCGCGCACCGCGCGGCGCAGGTCCGCGACGCCCGCACTCACGGCAGACATGCGCTCGAAGTGTGCGTCGAGCGAGCGAGCGACGATCTCCGCGAGCGTCGTCTTTCCCGTGCCCGGCGGTCCCCACAGTATCATCGACGGCGCGGTTCCTCGTTCGATCGCCACGCGCAAGACGCGACCCGCGCCGAGCAACTGGGGTTGACCGACGAACTCCTCGAGCGTACGCGGGCGCATCCGCGCCGCGAGCGGCATCGTACGGGAAGCGAAGTCGAATCCGAGCTCGCGGTCCATCTTCGCCCGCTATGGTGAGGCGGTCGGCGCCACCGGTTGCGTGAGGCGGTTCTTAGGAACCTTGAGAGGTTTCGGCGTCGCGAGATGCCGGCGCATCTCGCCGGGGAACTGCATCGTGACGTCCCCTTCGGCGTGGGCGCTCCCGGTGATCGTATTGTAGAGCACCTTGTGCGCCGCCATGCTCCGCGTGCCTTGCACGATGTGAACCGTGCCTTCCAACAGCAGGGTATGCGCATCATCGTTGAGCGTTCCGCTCTGCGCGTCTACGACGGTATCGGCTTGCACGTAGTGCACGCTGCCCGTGGCCTTATAGACCTTCGCCGCGCCATCGATCTGCGCTTGATCCGCGGTGAGCGTTGAGGGCCCGGACGGCCCCGACGACTCGTCGCCCGAAATCGCGCTTGCGCCGCCCTGTGAATCGTGCATGACCACATGCCCGTTGAGATACAGCACCTGCCGTTTGTAGTTGCCGTTCGCGCGATCGGCCGAGACGTCGCCGCCGACGCGCGTCATGACGAGTTTCGAGGGCGTGCTGAAGTCGCCGCTCTTGAAGTTGGCATCGATCGAGCTCGCGTGCACCGTCCAGACGCCGAGATTAAACGACGTTTGAGAGCCGGCGCTCGATGCGGCGGCGGCCGGCTTTGGCGATGCCGGCTTACCGGCCGTGCTCTTCGGCGCAGCCTGGGCAGGCGCGGCCTGGCGCGGCGACGCCGGCGCCAGGGATGGGATGGCCAGCGCGACGGTGCCGGCGAGAGCGAAGGCGAGTCGGAGCATCATCAACTCTATTTTGCGCTGCGTACCTTAACGGTTGGCCGTTCGATGGGTCCAAGCACCTCGGCCAGTCGCCGTTCCGGCACCGCGCCTTCGCGCAACAGGCGACCATGGGAGCCGGACAGGTCGACGATTGATGATTCGCTCTCGTAGCGCGTGGGACCATGCCGCACCACCAGGTCCGCAGGCGGCAGCATCGAGCAATCCTCGCCGCCGTCGTAGCGCGGGCCCACCGGCGGATTCGCCGTCGTTCCGGCGATGGGGCCGCAACGTTCCAGAACCGCGCGTGCAAAGGAATCGTCGGGCACGCGAAATGCCAGCGTCTGCAGGCCCGCGGCGAGCTCGTCGCTGACGAACGCCGGTTTTCGAATGAGGACGATCAACGGAGCCGGCAGCAAACGCTTCGCCGCGGTCAGCGCCAGAGGGTTGTTAACGGCGTACTCCACGAATTCCGCCGGCGTCGCCACGTGCAGGGTGAGCGGCCGGTTGTCCGGCCTCCCTTTCGCCGCATAGACGCGGTCGATGGCATCCGAGTCGTTGGGGTCGCAGCCGATCAAATAACTGGTGTCGTTGGGCAATATCACCGTTCCGCCCGTAAAAACGACGCGCGCGACTTCTTCGGCAATCTCTTCCAAGCTGCCGACGGCCGCATCGAGGACGCGGCCGCTGCGTCCGTGCGTCATCGCATGCCGATCAGATGCGCAGCCGCGAGCCCGTGCCGATAGCGACGCACGAAAGAGGGTCGTCGGCGACAATCGCCGGGACGCCGGTTACCTCGGAGAGCAGCTTCTCGAATCCGCGCAATAGCGCTCCGCCGCCCGTCAGAATGATGCCGCGGTCGATGATGTCGGCGGACAGCTCGGGCGGCGTCTTCTCCAAGACCGCCTTTACGGCTTCGACGATGGCGCCGACCGGTTCGGACAGCGCTTCGCGAATTTCTTCGCTCGTGATCTTCACCGTCTTCGGCAGCCCGTTGATCAAGTCCCGACCGCGAATCTCCATCGCGAGCTCTTGCTCGAGCTTGTACGCCGATCCGATCTTGATCTTGATCTCCTCCGCGGTTCGCTCGCCAATCATCAAACTGTAGACGCGTCGAATGTAGCGCACGATCGCCTCGTCCATCTTGTTTCCGGCCACGCGCAGCGACTGAGAAACGACGATGCCGCCGAGCGAGATCACCGCGACGTCCGTCGTGCCGCCGCCGATGTCCACCACCATGCTGCCCGACGGCCCTCCGATGGGAAGACCGGCGCCGATCGCCGCGGCCATCGGCTCCTCGATGATGCCGACATCGCGCGCGCCGGCGAGCTTCGCAGCATCCTTCACGGCTCGCTCTTCGACGCTCGTGATTTCTGCGGGAACGCAGATCGTTACGGCGGGCTTCGGCTTGACGATTGACGACCACCACGACCGGTCCTTCATCACCTTCTTGATGAAGTACGACAACATTGCCTCAGTCACTTCGAAATCGGCGATCACGCCGTCGCGCAATGGACGAATGGCCTGAATGTGTGCGGGCGTCTTCCCGAGCATCTGTCGCGCCTCTTCACCGACGGCCAAGACGCGGCCGGTGTTCATGTCTCGGGCAACCACGGACGGCTCGCGCAAGACGATGCCTTTGCCTTTGACGTGCACGAGCACGTTCGCCGTGCCGAGATCGATACCGATATCCAAAACGACTCCTTTTAAGAACCGAAACTATCCCGTCGCGGATACGCGCGGGTATTCGCTGGTTTCGAAGAATCCGGCCGGTTCGTCGAGCGGCGTGACGCCGCTGCTTCGCTGGACCTGACCACCGAGCTCCGACAGCAGCTCCTCTAAGCGTTCGTAGCCGCGGTCGATGTACTCCAACCCGATAATCTCCGTTTCACCCGCCGCGGCCAGTCCCGCGATCACGAGTCCGGCGCCTGCCCGAATGTCCGGCGCCTCCACCGGCGCGCCGGAGAGCTTTTTGGGCCCTTTCACGACGGCGGCGTTGCTCTCCATCGTTACCTTGACGTCGGCGCCCATACGCGCCAACTCGTTGACGTACGAGAACCGCGCGTTAAAGATCGATTCTTCGACGACGCTCGTCCCGGGGCAGGTGCAGAGAAACGCCACGGTCTGCGGCTGCAGATCCGTGGGGAATCCGGGATAGGGCGCGGTCAGAATATCGGTGCCGCCCGTGATTCCCTTCGCGACGACGCGGATCCAGGTGTCGCCGCTCGAAACGGTGACTCCGCACTCAACGAGCTTATCCACCAGCGCGCGCAGGTGCGCGGGCGCGCACTGCGTCACCGTCACGTCTCCGCGGGTGACGGCGCCGGCGACCAACAACGTTCCCGCAACGATTCGATCGCTGATGATCTCGTACTCGGTGCCATAGAGCTCGTCAACGCCCTCGATGACGATCGTGTCCGTGCCGTGTCCCTGGATCTTCGCGCCCATCGCGACGAGAAAGTTCGCCAGGTCCACGACTTCCGGTTCCATCGCGACGTTCTTCAACGTCGTGGTACCGTCGGCACGCACGGCGGCAAGCATCGCGTTTTTGGTGGCGCCGACGCTTGGCATTCGAAACTCGATGGCCGCGCCGCGCAGACGCGACTCGCGCGATTGAGCGATTAAATAGCCGTGCGCGTTGTGGACGTCGCAGCCCAGCGCCACGAATGCCGCCTCGTGCATGTCGGTTGCGCGGGTCCCGAGGACGCAGCCACCCGGAAGCGGCACCTCGGCGCGCCCGAACCTTCCGAGCAGAGGGCCGACGACGTCGAACGATGCGGCAAGTTTTCGAACCAGCGCATAGGGCGCGCGGTACGACGCCGCGTTGCCGCAATCGATCGTGACTGTATTGTCGCCTTCGTATCGGATTCGAGCGCCGAGGGCTTCGAGCAGGGACCACATCACCGAAACGTCAGTAATGCGCGGAACGCGATGCAGCGTCACCGTTCCCTTGGCCAGCAACGCGGCAGCCATGATGGGCAGCGCGGCGTTCTTGGCTCCGTGCGTCGCCACGGAGCCTTCTAAGCGCGCGCCGCCTCGAACCCGCAGCGTTGTTTCTAGACGTTCGAGCATCACTCTGCAGCGCTACGTTCGCGTAGCGCGCTTGCTGGCCTACCGATGACCGGTCAAACGGAGCTTGGCCGCAGCGAAATCAATCGCTGCTTGCTCGCGCGCAACGAGCTCGCGATTGTCGCCCGCCGCTTTTTGTCGCTGCGTCGCGGCGTCCAGCTCGTCGCGAACCTGCGAGACCACAATGTCCTCAAACCGGACCGCCGTATCGACCAAGACCGTCACGCGGTCAGGTAACGCCTGCATGAAGCCTTCGCCCGTTGCCAACTCCAAACGTGACGTGCCGCCGTGCTCGCCGGTTTGCGAACGGACGTTGGCGCGAAGCACGCCGGGCTTCAACGCGGCCAACAGGGGCGCGTGCCGCGGAAGAACTCCTTCCTCGCCTTCCGTCGTTACCGCGATTACCAACTCCGCCTCGCCCTCAAAGACGACCTGCGCCGGCGTCACGAGCGTGAACGGTACCGTGCTAGCCACGTGACATCCGTTCGGCGTTCTCCTTGACCTCGTCGATCGTCCCGGCATAGAAGAACGCACCCTCCGGGAGATCGTCGACCTTGCCTTCCAGAATTTCTTTGAACGATGCGATCGTCTCGGGCAGCTTGACGTATTTGCCGGAACGCCCAGTAAACTGCTCCGCGACGAAGAACGGTTGGGAGAAGAAGCGTTGAATGCGCCGCGCGCGAGCGACGGCGACCTTATCGTCTTCCGACAGCTCCTCGACGCCGAGAATGGCGATGATGTCTTGAAGGTCGCGATACCGCTGTAGGACCTCTTGCACCCCGCGGGCGACTTGGTAGTGCTCGTCACCGATCACTTGGGGATCGAGGATCCGCGACGTTGACGCGAGCGGATCTACCGCCGGATAGATGCCGAGCTCCGAAATGGGCCGGGACAACGCCGTCGTCGCATCCAGATGCGCAAACGTCGTTGCAACGGCGGGATCCGTGTAATCGTCGGCCGGCACGTACACCGCTTGCACCGACGTGATCGAACCCTTGCGCGTGGAGGTGATGCGCTCTTCCAAGACGCCCATGTCGGTGCCGAGCGTCGGTTGATATCCGACCGCGGACGGCATGCGGCCCATCAGCGCCGAGACTTCTGAGCCGGCCTGCATGTAGCGAAAGATGTTGTCGATGAAGAGCAAAACGTCGGCCCCGAGCTCATCGCGAAAGTATTCGGCCATCGTCACGCCGGTCTGCGCGACCCTGAAACGCACGCCCGGCGGCTCGTCCATTTGCCCGAAGACGAGCGTCGTTTGCTCGAGCACGCCCGACTCTTTCATTTCTAGCCAAAGGTCGTTGCCTTCGCGCGTGCGTTCGCCGACGCCGGTAAAGACCGAGAATCCCTTGTGCACGTATGCGATGTTGCGGATCAGCTCTTGAATGAGCACCGTCTTGCCGACGCCCGCGCCGCCAAAGAGCCCGACCTTTCCGCCGCGCGTATATGGGGCCATGAGATCTACGACTTTGATGCCGGTCTCGAAGACGCGGGCCGTGGGCTCCTGATATTTCAGTTCCGGAGCCGGTCGATGAATGGGCCAGAACGCTGCGGCCTTCACCGGCGCGTCGCTGTCAATCGTTTCCCCGAGCACATTGAAGAGACGGCCCAAAGTGCCTTCCCCGACCGGTATCGTAATCGGCCCACCCGTGTTGCTCACGGCAGCGCCGCGCACCAAGCCGTCGGTCGAACCAAGCGCCAAGCATCGAACCTGGTTATCGCCGAGCTCGTCTTGCACTTCGAGCGTCAGCTCGCGCGGGGCCATCGCCGTCCCGCCCAGCTCGATGTTCTGCTTTCCGTCACTCGAAGCGGCGGGAGTTCCGTTACCGCCGGCGCGAGCGCCCTCGTTCACGCCGACGCGCAGCGCGTCGTTGATCTTCGGCAGCGTCTGGGGCGTAAACTCAACGTCCACGACGTTGCCGAGCACTTGGACGACTTTTCCGGTCTGATCAGCCATGGTTTCTTTCCTTGGTTTTAGCTTCTAAAAAGTATTGACTCGGAGCAGTTGACGTGACGCCTCGGAGACGTTCGTCGCGGCGCGTCCATGCGCCGCTCCTACTGCCGTGCGGCTCGCTCCCGGCATCCTTGCCTCCGCTCGCCGTCACGAGCCTCCTCAACATCACGTCAACTGCTCCTCGTCGCTCGAAAAACAACTTTCTCACTCGACACCAAGCGCTTCTGCGCCAGCCACAATTTCAAGGAGCTCTTTCGTGATCGCGGCTTGGCGCGCGTTGTTCATCTGGATCGTCAACTCATCGATGAGTTTTGAGGCGTTGTCGGTGGCGTTCG
>JAFAXS010000119.1 GCA_019240755.1 Vulcanimicrobiota bacterium | reverse complement strand
AGCGGCGTAACGCCGTCGACTCAGACGTTTCAGACCAATTGGGCTGGATACTCATATGCCTTAGTTGCGTACGGCAACGGGGTGGCTTCCGGGGCAAGAGTCGTGCAATACAGGCCGCCCCAAATAGGTCGCGGTCCACCTGGATATTATATACTAGGTCCAACGCCCCAGCAGTTCTCGTGGATTTTGAACAGTAATGGAACGGGCACTGAGTTTTCAATGCTCGCACAGAAGGTGATCTTCGTTTCACCGTCGCCCTCCCCAAGCACCACGCCGCCGAGTAAGTGGACGTTCAACGCATTCACCGTCGGTCCGGGCCCCTTTAACGCATTGACGTTCGTTGATTCAATGGGTGCCGGCGCCGTAGGTCCTCCGGAGTACGTTTCGCCGACGCTCTGCATGAACCAGCAGTTCGACACCACGTTCTACCCACAAGCACAAGGGAGTCACATACCACCCGATCCCGCAGCGCAGATCGTCAGCGTCGAAATATCGAATAACCCAATAAAGCCTTCATCGTGCCCATGACCGTGCGACGGAGTCACGGTCGAACGTGGGATTGGCTCAGCAATCAACTCTTGCGAGATAGCAAGTGGCTCATGGCCTAGCCCCAGTGCACCTACGCCCAGGGCTGTCCAGCGGAGCGACGCTTTGCCTTCCCTCCTAGTAAGAATAGTAGTAAAGTCAGGTGAAACGGGCCTAAAGGAAGGATTACCATGCTCCGCCGCCTTTTCGTCTCTGCGTTCTCGTCCGTCGTTGCAGCAACCGCGTCGGCCCTTTATCCCGCCGGCCCAGCCAGAGCGCAGAACGCTGACCCTCAGCGCAAGCCACTCCCCGAGCCGGAGCCCATCGTCGTTGACCACGCGACTGTCGATCGAGCTCAGCGCCTTCTCACTGCCGTCGCGCATGACGCATTCGATCGCTCCGAGTTGCTGCCGCAGCTAGGCGCATTCGTAGGTCATGACTTTTTCGTGAAGGGAGCGGCTTTCGTGAGCGCCCTTGGTCCCGCGCAATCGATGTTTCCGTTCGAAGAGCGCATTATGGCTGACCAAACCTGGACATTCTTTCGCGTTCACTATCCGAGGGAAGTCCTGACGTGGGTCGTCGGTGTCGACCCCGGAAATCGAATCACCCTACTCGACCTGAGGCGCGGTCCCACGAACCACATTTTTAACGTCGCGTGGCGTGACATCCAATATTAGCCGCACCTAGCCGCGTAGAAGGGTCGCAGCTGCGCCCGGGGCGCCGATCGCAAAGCATTACCGCCTCGCAGTTGCGATCACACCCCGTCGCCCTTGTATCTCGCCACGCCGCAAGAAGCCCCCTATGCCTTCGGCAGTCAAGATAAAAGCGTGCCTCGACTAAACGGCGCCGCGCGCTTCGCAGTAAAGTCCCTGTGCTGAGGGCGCCTGGCCCCCCGCGTCGAACGGTCCAAGTTCCAACATCTTTAGATTGTGGAGTGGGAAAATGACGAATCCTCTTATCGCCCGCCGCGCAATCGGCTGCTGTGTCGCGCTAATGCTTGCAGGCTGCGGCGGATCGCAGCCGCCGATCGCCGCGCCGGGCGCGATGCCGCAAAGCCATGCGGCCGCCACGCACGCCGAGCGGGGCGGATCGTGGATGCTGCCGCCGATGGAAGGGCACAAGTCAGTACTCATCTACGCCAGCGGCGTGTATGGCGGGGTTTACGTCTACGATTACTTTACCGGCAAACAGCTCGGAAAGTTGACGGGGCCAGGCGGCCCAATGTGCGTCGATGCGAAAGGCAACATCTACGTCGCGCAGAACGACGGGACGACTCTCGAATACGCGCACGGAGACACGAAGATTTTCCAGAAATATACCTCCGGCGCCACGTCCATCGGTTGTTCCGTAGATGCGAGGAACGATCTCGCAGTCACGAGGGAATCAGGCGTCGTCACGGTGTTCGCCGGCGGCGACCCGTCGAAGCGCAAGACGTATAGCAATCCATCCTGCGGGCCAGGCATGTTCGCGATGGGCTACGACGATAAAGGAAACCTGCTTGGGCTCAATGACGTGAAACTGCCCGTGACGGTTTGTGCGTTGCTGGCCGGATCGAAGTCGGAAACAACCCTTAAGACGAAAAGCTTTGAGATCAATGCTCCGGGCCACACAATGTGGGACGGCAAGTACATTACGCTCACCGATCAGGCTATCCACGGCAAGCACAGCTATCATGACGGCATCGTCGAGGCAAGCCTCTCGGGGTCTACGCTAACGTCACACGGTGAGCCGATTCTCACCGATACCTGCGATAAGGGCGGCGGCACGGACATCGTTTCGCCGTTCATCCTCGGAGAAAGGAACACGCCGGTGAATCACCTGCAAGGCAAGGTCATCGTGGCCATCAACTCGGTGTGCACGGCTGCCGGGATTTACGAAATTGAGTTTTGGCACTATCCTCGCGGCGGGGACCCATATAAGGTCTACAAAGTCAGCCTGCCCCTGAGCGGCGTCGGGACGGTCAGCATCGGCTACTGAGGAATATCGCTCAGCTTAGCGAAGTCAGCGATGTAGTCGCGGCCGGGTACCGGGGCCGAACGAAAAGCTCCGCAGGGAACATGCGGTCGAATATTTTCAAGGGTGGGTGAATCGTATCTAGCCGGAGCTCGATGCAAGCCGGTGCGTCGCCCTCAGCGATGCATCGCCGGGCAACGCGAAAAACCCTTACCTCATATAGCGTTTTGGACGCTTACCGATTTTGCAAACAGGATTGCAAAGTTTGCACGAGACGCTACGCCGCGCCGCCGAGATCGCGGAAATGCGAAAAACCCTTATTTTATGCGGTTTTGGCCTCATGCCGTCGCCCGCCGCGATGTAGCTACGGGGCCCCGTTTTGACCCCTTAACCCTATGCCCTTTACGCAGCTGCGCCGTGGCAGCGTTTGAATTTCTTGCCGCTGCCGCACGGGCACATTTCGTTGCGGCCTACCTTCGGTTGATCGCGGTGAGTGGGTTTCGCCGGAGACTCGTCGTCTTTGTTGGTGTGGAGTTGTTGCACGCGACGATCTGCGCCCGGCATCGGACCTAACAACTGCTCCACCTGTTGCGGCGGTAACGCATTTCCGGCGCTGCCCGCTGCGACGGGCTGCGGAATAAGCTCTCCGGACGGGATCGTTTCGAACTGCGGGCCGCCGGCGGGATAGGGCTGCATTTGCGGTTGGGGCGGACCGTGCTCGATTACCACGCGGAAGACGCCCTTGATCGCCTCGTCGGCGATGTTGTTCTTCAGCGACTCGAAGATTTCGAACGCTTCTTTTTCGTACTCCACGCGCGGATCTTTTTGACCGTAACCACGCAAACCGATGCCGGTCTTCAAGTGGTCCATCACGTACAGGTGATCCACCCACTGGCGATCGATGATCGGCAGCAACAGATATCGCTGCTCGACCACGCGTAGAATCTCCGGCGTTACTTCCGCTTCTTTTGCCTCGTACGCTTCTTGCGCTTTCTCGCGCAGCAGCCTCCGAATCTCCTCGCGGTCCTTTCCCTGGAGGTCCTCGAGCGTCACCGCCTTCTTCAGCGGGAAGATCAGCTCGAGCGCGTTGAGCATTTCGGGAAGATCCCACTCGCTCGGATGCGCGTTTTCGGGCGCGTTCTCCTCAAGCGCTTCGTCGACTTTCGCCTCGAGCGTCTGCGTCATGAACGTGCGCGAGTCGAACTTTCCTTCCAAGATCGCACGGCGGTCGCCGTAGATCACCGAGCGCTGTTTGTTCATCACGTCGTCGTACTCGAGAACGTGTTTGCGGATCTCGTAGTTGTGGTTCTCCACCTTCTTCTGCGCGCGCTCGATCGACTTGGTCACCAAACCCGATTCGATCGGTTGCTCGTCGGTGAAGCCGACGCGCTCCATGATATTCTGCATGCGCTCGCCGCCGAAGAGGCGCATCACCTCGTCTTCGAGCGACACGTAGAAGCGCGACGAACCCGGATCGCCTTGCCGCCCCGATCGCCCGCGGAGCTGGTTGTCGATGCGGCGAGACTCGTGCCGCTCCGTGCCGATGATGTGCAGACCGCCGTTACGTGCCACGCCGTCGCCGAGTTTGATGTCGGTGCCGCGTCCGGCCATGTTAGTGGCAATCGTCACCTGCGCATTTTGACCGGCATCCTTGATGATCTCGGCCTCTTGCTCGTGGTACTTCGCGTTGAGCACGTTGCACTCGACGCCCCGCCGGCGCAGCATCGCCGCCAGCATCTCGCTCTTCTCGATCGAGCGCGTTCCGACCAGCACCGGCCGTCCCTTCTGATGCTCCGCGATGATCTCGTTGACCACGGCCTCGAATTTGGCGCGCTCGCTCTTGTAGACGATGTCCGAGTTGTCTTTGCGGACCATCGGCATGTTCGTCGGCACCACCACAACGTCCAATCCGTAGATGTCGCGGAACTCGCGTTCCTCGGTCTTGGCCGTGCCCGTCATGCCGGCGAGATGGTCGTACAGGCGGAAGAGATTTTGGAACGTGATCGTCGCGAGCGTCTGGTCCTCGCCGCGCACCTTGATGCCTTCCTTCGCCTCGATCGCCTGATGGATGCCGTCGGAGTAGCGCCGGCCGTACATCAAGCGGCCCGTGAACTCGTCGACGATGACCACTTCGCCTTCCTTCACGATGTACTGCTGGTCGAGATGAAAGAGATTCCAGGCCTTCAGCGCTGCGTTCAGCTGGTGCGCCAGCTCGATGTTGCGCTGCTCGTACAGATTCGTGATGCCGAGCATTTTCTCGACCTTGGCGACGCCCGCTTCGGTGATCGGAACGGCGTGCGCCTTCTCGTCGACCGTGTAATCTTCGCCCTTCTTCAGGCGCGGAATGATCTGCGCAAATTTTTGGTACAACTCGCCCGACTCTTGCGACGGCCCGCTGATGATCAGCGGCGTGCGCGCTTCGTCCACGAGAATCGAGTCCACTTCGTCGACGAGCGCGAAGTAGAGCTCGCGCTGCACCAAGTCTTCCACCTGCCACGCCATGTTGTCGCGGAGATAGTCGAAGCCCACTTCGTTGTTGGTGACGTACGTCACGTCGCAGTTGTAGGCCGTGCGCCGCTGCGCCGAATCCAAGCCGTGCTGAATGATGCCGACGCTCAAGCCCAGGAACTGATAGATCGGCCCCATCCATTCGGCATCGCGCCGCGCAAGATAGTCGTTAACCGTCACCACGTGCACGCCGCGTCCCTCGAGCGCGCGCGCATACACCGGGAGCGTCGCCACGAGCGTCTTGCCTTCGCCCGTCTTCATCTCGGCGATGCGGCCTTCGTAGAGCACCTGGCCGCCCATGATCTGCACGTCGAAGTGGCGCATGCCGACCGTTCGCCGGCTGGCCTCGCGCACGGCCGCAAACGTCTCGGGCAGCATCGCATCGAGCGACTCTCCCTCGGCCAAGCGCGTTTTGAACTCGTCGGTCTTCGCGCGCAGCTCGCTGTCGGAGAGCGCCGACATCGCGGACTCCAGCGCGTTGACGGCGCGCGCCGTTCGCCGCAAGCGAGCGACTTCGCGCTCGTTGCCGTCAATGATCGTCTTGAGAAATGCCATGGTTAAACCCTAGGGAACGATTCCTAACCCCGTGACCGCGCCCGGCGACGTGTAGTTCGTTGGCGTAACGTTGCCGTTCGCGTTCGCCGGAAAGATATAGATTATACCCGCTCCCGAGGCCGAGGTGTCAGCCACGTAGGTTATGCCGGCCGAATCCACTTTCACGTCGGTCGGCAGTTTCAGCTTCGTGAGGCATCCCTGTATCTTGCGGATCGGCTTCGTATACCCGTGCTTTGCGCTGTACGGCGGGAAGACCAGAATCGCCGGCGCGCTCGTTGAGCTGCACGACGCCTTCGGCTTGCCCTGGTCCGCGATGTAGATGTTGCCGGATTGATCGAGTCCGATCCCTACCGGCGTGATGATGTCGTTGGCGGGACCGAGCGTGAAGCGCGGCGAGATGTTGATCGGCGTCGGCGTCGGAGTGGGCGTCGGCGTCGGGCTGGGCGAGCCGCTGGGCGTCGTGGTCGGCGTGGGCGTCGGCGACGGCGTTGCGGTCGGTTTCTTGGTCGGAACCGGGGTGGGGAGCGCGAACTGTTCGACCATCGCGCCTTGAATGTTCGTCACATAAATGTAGCCGCTCGAATCGATTGCCACGCCGCCGGGAAGCTTGAGCATCGGCTTCGGGCCGCCGATCGATTGATACGGAGTGGTCGAGCCCGGAATGAACAGGAAGATGCGGTTGGGGTACGTCTGCGTCGGAACGTTTCCGGTGACCGCCATGAAGTCGGGAATCGGCGTCGGCGATGCGGTCGGCTTATCCTCAACGATTCCGGGCGACGCCGTTGATTTGGGCGTGAAAGCGATGCCGCGGGGCCGTCCCGTGAACGGCGCCGAAATCAGCGGCAACACGTTGCCGGTGGCGAGCGCCTCGAACTCGGTCACCAGCGCCTTGTTCGTGCTCGGGTTGTAGTTGGTCACCCACAAGTTGCCATGGCGATCGAACGCGATGTACTGAGGTCCGTTCAGCGTCGTGTTGGGGCCGCCGATCTGAAAGGCCGGCCCGCTGCCGCTCTTCGCGCCGTTGCTGTAGATGCTGATGGCGTTTTGGTTGCTGTTGGATGCATAGAGCGTCTTCGAGGGAAAGTTCGGGCCGACGTTGACGCCGGTCGTTTGGCCCAGGTTGCTGCACGCCACGATCGCGGCGGTCAGGCCAAGCGTTAAGAAAGCAACGGTCGGTTTAGACGGCATTCGGCAGCGCTTCCCCCAGCAACGCTGGTTTCCTGGGCGGCGACGCGGTGCGTCAGCAGCCAGGCGGCGACGGCAAGTACAATCAGGACTAAAAGAACGATGAGAAAGCGGCGCAACTGACGGCGCCGATACGCGGGACGGCTCGACTCTGTATCGATGATCTGGCGCGGCACTGGAGCTTAGACCGCGCGCCGCAACGGATGGTTAAGCTCGTCGTTCTGCACGAGCCTGAGCATCTGACCCACCGTGACGAAACGGTACCCCGCCTGCCGAAAGCGCGCCACGACGCTCGGCAGCGCCTCGATGGTGGCGAGCTTGCCGCTGTGGAGCAGGACGATCTCGGGCGCCGTCGCGTTCGTCAAGAGATGATGCGCGATGCGTGCCGCGGTTTGCGCGCGCCAGTCGCCGCTATCGTCGGTCCACAGGACGACCGTGTAACCCAGCTGCTGGGCGATGCGCAGGGTTCGCTCGGTGTAGCGGCCGTGCGGCGGACGCATGAGGCTGCGCACGGCGGGATCGTGCGACAAATCCCACAGCGCGTCGCGGCCGCGCAGAATCTCGTCGCGCACGCCGTCGGACGGCTCCTGATCCAAGTTCGGATGCGAGTACGTATGGTCGCCGATCTCGTTGCCCGCCGCTTCGATGCGCCGCGTCAACTCGGGCCACTGCTGCGCGTCGGCGCCGATCAAGAAGAACGTCGCCGGGACGTTGAGATCGTGCAAGACGTCGAGCAGCATCGGCGTGAACACCGGGTAGGGCCCGTCGTCGAACGTCAAGGCGATCAATCGCGGCCGGTTCTCTCGATTCGTGCTCGAAACGTTGTGCATTGCGCGATAGAGCCGCGGCACCACGTCGCCGGAGATCGCCATGTGCACGTCGGTTTGCGGCGTAACGAGCGCGGGGGCCGTGTTGCTGCCGTGCACCAGCAAACGCCAGCCGCCGGCAATCGCCGCGACGACGGCGATGACCGCGAACGTCCCCTTCACTGCCGGCGCCATTCCGGCTTACGAATGGTGCTGGCTGTCTTGCGCCGGCGTCTGCGCAGCATCGCTGCCGACGATTACCGTCACGTCGCTGTTCGACAGCGAACGCGTCGGCGAGCTCGTCGGCGCCGTCGCGTCCGGCACGACGGCCGCCTGGCGCAACGCGCGCGGTAACGCGCTGCGTACCTTCGCGCCGGCGAAGGTAACGTTCGAATGTTGATGGATGATCGTCGAGCCGTAATCAAAGCGGTCGGCATCGCCGACTTCGCCGATCGTGAATCCCGCCTGGCGTAACACCGTCGCAACGCGCGACGCCGCGCCGTTCACTCCGCTACCGTTCTCCACGTCCACGCGCAACGTGCCGGGCGAGATGGCCGCCAGCGCCATCGCGTCGGGCGATGGTATCGGCGACGGCGGAGACAGCAGCATCGTCGCGACCAGATGAGTCCGTGCCGCCGTGTCCGGAACGAGCGAGTCGCCGTAGCCGGGCAGATCCACTTCACCCGTGTAGGGAACTTGATTGGTGACGATGGCCGAATCCGGCATCCCTTGAAAGTACGTCGCCAGCGACAGCAGCTCGCCGTCGGTGAAGTTCGTTTGCACGTACTTGCGCATCACGGAGATCAGATCGCCGAGGTGCAAGAAGGTATTGACCCGATCGCCCTTGAGCTTGCCGATCAGCGCGTGCAGCACCTGTTGCTGGCGCATGATGCGGCACGGATCGCTGCACCAGTCGTGGCGAAAGCGCATGTACGCGACCGCATGCTCGCCGTCGAGATGCTGTACGCCTTCCTTTAGATGAATGTGCAGATGGCCCCACGTATCGTCGTAATCGAGGGAGTCGCCGGTGCATCCCGTCCGGTATCGCAGGCAGTCCGACGACTTGACGTACACGTTCACGCCGCCGATCGCGTTGACGAACGCCTTGGTCGCGTCGATGCGCAGCACGGCGTACCGGTCGAATCCGGGAATTCCGAGCCACTGCGCGATCACGGACTTCGCCTCTTTCACGCCGCCGTCGGACTGCGCTTGATTGATCTTGGCCTGTGCGCCGTTCGGCAGCGTCGCGACCATGTCGCGCGGGACCGAGAGCTGGTAGACGCGCTTGTTGGCGAAGTCCAAGTTCACTGCCCAGATTACGTCGCTGCGCGAGTTTGTCGAGTACTCTTCGTCCTTGGCCGTGTAGTCGTAATCGAGCCCTTCGACCAGCACGAGCAGGTTCGACGTTCCGAACACCTGCTGCGGCGAAGGCACGAACATCTGCGAGATCGCGACGATCGGGTTCTTATGCTCGAACATCACGTAGCCGGCGAACGTCGCGGCCGCGCCGGCGACGAGCACCGCAAGGATGGTCAGAATCCGCTTACTCAAACCGCGCACCGCTCACGAGCGACGGCGCTACCGAAAAAGTCGAAGGCGCCGTGCTCGTTAAGACGCACGTCGGAAAAGTCGCCGGCGGATGCCTCGCCGGTGAAAAAGATTCCCCCATCGACACCGGGCGCTTCCCCTTCCGACCGCCCGAACCATGCCCGCGTCACGTTCAACCGGCGACGCGCCTCATCGTATTCGCGCAAGTAGCGCGACTCTTCGACCAGCACGCGCACCGTTCTGCCGCGGCGCGTCCGCCGCGTGGCCTCCGATGCCACGCGCGCTGCCTCGCGCAAGCGGATCAGGCGCTCACGGCGCTTGCGCACCGCTACCGAGTTCGGCAACTCGGCCGCGGGCGTGCCTTCTTCGGCGCTATATTCGAAGAAGCCGACGCGATCGAGGCGCGCGCGGCCGATCCACTCTTCGAGGTACGCCGCGTGCTCGTCGCGCTCACCGGGAAAGCCGACGATGAACGTCGAGCGCATCGTGATCTCCGGCACGCGCGTGCGAAACTCTTCGATCAGCTGCAGGTAGCGCTCGCCGTTGCTCGGGCGGCGCATCGCGCGCAGGACGTCGGGATGGGCGTGCTGCAGCGGCATGTCCATGTACTTGCACACCTTCGGCAGCGTCGCGATGGCGGAGATCAGCTCATGGTCGACCGTCGCCGGATACAGGTAGAGCAGACGAATCCACTCGAGTCCTTCGATCTCGTGCAGCCGCTCCAGCACACGCGCCAGGCCGCCGCGACGCAGCCCGAGATCGCGTCCCCACATGGACGTGTCTTGGGCGATCAAAATCAGCTCTTTCGCGCCGCCCTGCACGAGCGCGCGCGCCTCGGCGCAGATCGAATCGGGGCCGCGGCTGCGAAACGCGCCGCGCAGCTTCGGGATGATGCAGAAAGTGCACGGGTGATCGCACCCTTCGGCGATCTTGAGATAGGCCGTCGCTCGCGGCGTCGTGACGAGGCGCGGAAGAAAATCGTGCACCGGCTCCGCGTCGAAGTGCAGCCGCACCGGCGCGCGTCCCGCCTGCGCTTCCTCGAGCACCTCGGCGATGCCGGCGTATGCGCCGGTGCCGACGATGCCGTCGATCTCGGGGATCAGCGTCTGCAGCTGCGCGCCATAGCGCTGCGCGAGACAACCGGCGACGATCAGCTGCTGTCCGGGTTGCTTGCGAGTTGCTTGGTCGAGGATGGCTTGTGTGGATTCGGCCTTGGCCGGATCGATGAACGCGCACGTGTTGATCACCACGGTGTCGGCCCGGTCCGCGTCGGTCTCGAGCTGCCAGCCTTTACTCGCGAGCGTAGCGATCATCACCTCGGTATCCACCAAGTTCTTCGCGCAGCCTAAACTCACGAACGCTACACTCGGCATAAATCTTTCGGCTTACCTATAGTTGACGAACTGCAGCGGCAACTCGAACTCGAGCGAGCGCAG
>JAFAXS010000091.1 GCA_019240755.1 Vulcanimicrobiota bacterium | reverse complement strand
CACGCAGGCACTACTCGACATCTACACGCTCTTGGAAGAGTTTGGCGAGCTGAAGGGGCGTTCCGTTGGGATCGTGGGTGACGTTCTGCACAGCCGGGTCGCACATTCGACCATTCGCGGCCTTCAGCGCCTCGGCGCAGCGGTCGTCTTGATCGGACCGGAGTGCTTTCTGCCGCACGATTACGCCGACGAAGGCATCACCATCGAGCGAGACTTCGACGGCGTCCTGCCGCAGTTGGACGCGATTGTGCTGCTGCGCATCCAGCGGGAGCGCTTCGTCGAGATGCCGATTACCGACGAAGAGTACATCACCGGATATCGTTTGGACGAACGCCGCCTCGCGCAGGTTCGCAGCGAGGCGATCGTCATGCATCCCGGACCCTATAACCGCGGCATGGAGCTCGACGACTCGGTGCTCCAATTCGCGGGCTGGCGGTACGCGCGCCAAGTGCACCACGGCGTCGCGATTCGAATGGCCGTGCTCGACTTTCTCGTCAATCCGCCGGCCAAATGACGCGACTCCTGATCCGCGGCGGACGCGTCGTCGATCCCGTCACGGGCATTGACGCGCTGCGCGACGTTCGCGTGCGCGACGGCCGCGTCGCAGAGGTGGCCGAACATCTCGCGCAGGACGCCGACGAAGAAGTGCTCGACGCCCGCAATGCCGTCGTCGCGCCGGGCTTCATCGACATGCACGTTCACTTGCGCTATCCGGGTTTTCCGCAGAAAGAGACGATTGAGAGCGGTACGCTGGCGGCCGTGCGCGGCGGGTTTTCCGCGGTGGCCTGCATGCCCAATACAAATCCGCCGCTCGACCGGCCCGAAGTCATCGAACAACTCAACGCGGAGGTGGCGCTGCGGGCCCACTGCCGCGTCTATCCGATCGGCGCGATGACGCGCGGGCGAGCGGGGCGTGAACCGTCGGACCCTGCGGCGCTGGCATCGGCCGGCGCCGTCGCGTTTTCCGACGACGGCGACACCGTCGCCGACGCCGCCGTCGCTTATACGGTCGCCGTGCGCGCGCGCGATCTTACGGCGCCGATGATCTCGCACTGCGAAGAGCCGGGGCTCAAAGAAACGGCGCGCGGCGCGGAAGTCGCTGAGAACGTCGCGGTCGCGCGCGATCTAATGATCGCGGCGGCGACCGGAAAGGCGTGGCATATCGCGCATCTCTCGACGGCCACGTCGCTCGAGCTCGTTCGGTTCGCGCGCGCGCAGCGCGTGCCGGTTAGTTGCGAGGTGACGCCGCATCACCTTACCTTCACGGCCGCCGCCCTGGCGGCGCTCGGCGCGGCGGCGGCCGTCAACCCGCCCCTGCGCGCTGAGGTAGACGTCGCGGCCCTGCGCACAGGCGTGCTCGACGGCACGATCGACGTCTTTGCGAGCGATCACGCGCCCCACACCCCGTCGGAGAAGGCCGGAGCTCATGGCAACGTTCCGCCGGGATTTTCCGGTTTGGAGATCGCCGTGGGGGCCTATGCCGCCGCGCTTCCGGGCCTGCCGCTGCAGCGATTCGTGGAGCTGCTCTCGACCAATCCGGCACGGATCTTGCGATTGACGCCGCCGAGCCTCGCGCCCGGTGCTGCCGCCGACATTACGATCTTCGCCGATCGCCGCTGGGTCGTCGAGCCCGCGGCCTTTGCGTCGCTGGGAAAATTTACGCCCTTTGCCGCGCGGGAACTCCCGCGAAAGGTACTCGCGACGGTCGTCAACGGACGCATTGCATATCGCGCGATCGAAACCGCCGCATGAAGCCTTCGAACGTGCCGGCGGCGCTCTTTTTGGCCGACGGCAGCCGCTTCGACGGCTTCGGCTTGGGCGTCGACGGCACGGCGCTGGGAGAAGCGGTCTTCTACACGGGAATGACGGGCTACGAAGAGGCGCTGACCGACCCGTCGTACGCGGGCCAGATTCTCACGTTCACGTATCCGATGATCGGAAACTACGGAATCTCCGGAGTCGTCGCACAGTACCGGCGTGCCTGCGTGGCCGGCGCCGTCATCAAGCAAATAGCACACCGACCGTCACACTATCTGTCGCGAGAAACGCTCGCGAGCTGGCTCGACGCTCAGGGCGTCCCGGCATTGATCGGCGCAGATACCCGCGCGATCACGATCGCGTTACGCGAGCACGGAACGATTTGGGCCGCTTTGGCCGTCGGTGAGGCGGCGCTGCGGGGCGCCGAGCGTCGCTTGAGCGAGTTCGTGCGCCATGCCGACACGAAAGCGCTCGTGCCGAGCGTAACGACGGCGCAGCGCTTCGTCGCGGGATCCGAAGGCAGTTACCGCGTGGTGCTGATCGACTGCGGCGTCAAGCGGGCGATCCTCGAGCGGCTGGAAGCGCTCGGAGCGCAGGTGACCGTACTGCCCTACGACGCCACCGCCGGCGACGTGCTCGAGAACGACCCGCACGCGGTCGTGATCTCGCCCGGTCCGGGAGATCCCACCGATCTGGGAGACACCGTCGACGTGCTGCGCGAGCTCATTGGCCGCACGCCGCTGTTCGGCGTCTGTTTGGGGCATCAACTGCTCGCGTTGGCCTGCGGCGGAACGACGTACAAGTTGCCGTACGGCCATCGCGGTGGGAATCAACCGGTGATGGACCATGCGGCGGGCGAAGTGTTGATCACCGCGCACAACCACGGCTACGCGGTTGATGCGGCATCCCTTCCCGACACGCTCGTTCCCACGATGACGAATCTAAACGACGGCACGAACGAGGGCTTTCGCCATCGCACGTTGCCGATCGCCGCGGTCCAGTTTCATCCCGAGGCCTCACCGGGGCCGTTCGACGCGCGGCGCATCTTCGCACAGTGGCTCTCGGAATTGCCGAGTCGCTAGTTTTTCCGCTCGTCGCGTTGTTCGG
>JAFAXS010000162.1 GCA_019240755.1 Vulcanimicrobiota bacterium | reverse complement strand
TGCTGGGGAACCGGCGAGATGCGTCAGTACGACGTCAGCGATCCGTTTAATCCCAAGCTCGTCGGTTCGGTGCGCATCGGCGGCATCGCGAAGCGCACGCCGCATCCCGCCAATCCGTCGAAGCCGCTCGCGGGCGGCCCGCAGATGGTGGAGATCAGCCGCGACGGCAAGCGCGTGTACTTCACGAACTCGCTGTACCGCGCGTGGGACGATCAGTTCTATCCCGACGGCGTCGGCGGGTGGATGGTCAAGTTGGACGTCGCCGACGACGGCAAGATCGCATTCGACGAGAAATTCTTCGCCGAGTTCGATCCCTCGCGTCGGGTTCATCAGGTGCGCCTCCAGGGCGGCGACGCATCGTCCGACTCGTACTGCTACTCGTAGATCCCGTTCTCACCCTGACGGGGACGGAGATGGACTCGCCTTAACGGTCGGATCGTCGGCATCTTCGACGACGTGCAGCCTGCCGTTAGTGAACGCGAGCGGCGCGTAGCGGTCTTTCTCGGCGAAGAAATGGCTCGGCCACGCGTAGATGGTGCGAGCGGGGTAGTCGTAGACGATGTTAAAGCGCTTGAGCAATCCCGTGCCGATGCTCGCGGCATCGCTGCCGGTGGCGAAAGCGCCGGCGCGATCGCGCGGCAGGCGCGTCACGACTCCGGGAATCGTCGCGCCGAAGAGCGAGACGGTGGTGCGACGCACGTCGCTATAGATGGGTCCGCCGACCCCGACGCCGGTCACAACGTTGCGTACGGGCGCGTCGCGATAGAAATTATTCGCTTCGGCGAAGTGCCGAAACAGCGTGAGCGACGAGCGATCACCGGTGTCGACAAAAAAGCGACCGTGAATACCGTCGACCGCGGCCGCGATGTGAATCGCGCCGCCGCCCAGCGTGAAGGGCTCCGATGTCGCCGCCTTCGGAACCGGGAGCGGTTTTGCCGATAGCGTGAGTCGCTGCGCGTCCATATCGACGCCGACGCGATACTTTCCAAGCACGCCGTAACCGATGATGCCGTCCAACCGGGGAAATCCGATGGCGCGCTGGATCGCCGACAAGTCGATGACTCCAGCCGCGATGTTCGCCAGGCGCAGCGACCCGAGTGCGAAGGTCGGGATCTGCGTCGTGAAAAACTGCGTCGAACCACTGCCTGCGCCGGTAGCCGAACCGGCCGGCTTCATCGCCAGCGATAAGCGACGCGCTACGGCCGGCGTGACGTCGACTTCGTACGAGCCGGTGTCGACGACCATCGTGAAGGGCCCGTCGCCGTCGATGCGGGTTTGCACCAACATTCGATTATCGAAGAGCATGAACGGCACGGTGGTAGAGTTCGAGCCGCTCAAAGAAGGCGCCACCGCGGCGAGTACGATTGCAGCAATCATTGCTTGAGGCTACCACGCCCGAGCCGCCATTGTCACCCTGAGCGGAGTCGAAGGGCGACGCTGCGCAGCTTCTCCGGATTGCGCACCACGTACATCGCCGCGATACGGCCGTCGCGGATGTCGAACGCGGCGACGTCTTGGATACCGTCTTTGGTGAACGTCACGTTGCCGGGCATGCCGTTGAGCATGACGAACTCCATGCGAACGACATGTCGCCACCCTTCCAGGTTTTTTAAGCCTAAAAGCAGTTTGCTGACGCGCTCGCGGCCGACCACGGGGACAGTTGCGGCGGGCGCCTTGCCGCCGCCGTCGGCCATGAAGACGACGTCGTCGGTGAGCATCCGTTCGAGCGTCGCGGGGTCATCATTTTGAATCGCCCCCAGGAAGGCGTCACGTATGCGGATCAATTCTTGCCGGCTGGTGCGCGAGTGACGGCCCGCGTCGCGCACGTGCTCGCGCGCTCGCGATGCGAGTTTTCGAACCGCGGGCTCCTCACGACCGAGCGTCTCCGCGATCTCGGTAAACGGCACGTCGAGCACATCGTGGAGCAGAAATGCGGCGCGTTCGAGCGGCGCCAGCCGTTCGAGCGCGAGCAGCAACGCGAAGGAAACGTCGTCGGCGAGCGTTGCCTGCGCCTCCGGATCGTTCGGATTTTCTGAAACCACCGGCTCCGGCAACCAGGGGCCCACGTACACCTCGCGTCGCGCTCGGGCCGAACGCAGCCGGTCGAGACACAACCGCGTGACGATCGTGCGCGCGAGCGCGCGCTCGTCCACGACTTGCGACATTTCCAGCGCGCTGCTCCAGCGCAAGTACGCATCTTGGGTTACATCTTCAGCCTCGCCGTACTCGCCCAGCATCCGGTACGCGTGCCGCACCAGCACCGGGCGAAACTGCTCGAACCGTTCAGCCGGCTCAGCGTTCACGCGTATTGCGGCTCTTTCGTTGTGACGGTTTCGTCGCCGATCTGTAACCGCAGGCACGCGCGGCCGTGGCCGATTGCGTACTTAAACGTCGGATACGCCTGCGCGCCGACAATCGCGTACGCTAACGACACGAGCCCCGCGCGCCCCCAGCGCTCTAAGATCTCCGCGCGCGCTTCTTCACCCGAGCCGTCACGCGCGATAGTCGCCGATGCGAGCTCCATACCGAGCAACGCTTCCTTGGAACACTTTGCGTAGTCGCGCTCCAGAATCGCTCGAATCAGTTGCGGCGAGACGCCTTCCGCTTCGGCCATTCGTACTCCCAGCTGCAAGCACGGGCCGCAGTCCGCGGCCTTGCCTGACGTCAGCGCCGCTGCGTAATACGCATCAATCGGAGCTTTCCGGTAACTCCCCAGCTTCTGCAGTCCCTGCATCGGCATCACTGCGCCCACGCCGGCCTCGTCGACGATCTCCTGCATATAGCCGGTATCGTAGCCCCAACGGTTCCCGAACTTCTCGAGTTGCTTTTTCACGAACCACCTGAACATGATCTGCTTATTCCTCCAAATCCTAGACGGTACGCGAAGTCGGAATGTGACGCTCGAGGCAGCGTTAGTAAGCAGCGGACCGGCGGACAATCGTTAGGAGCTGCCCTTCGACGAACCTCGTACTGTTAGAACATTCGTAACACGCATTGTTGTACTGCGCTTAATATGAAGCATCCCTGAGCCGATTAGGCGACAGGCGCTCTCAATCGAATGAAACCGCGAGCTATCTCAAACGCCGGGTCTTGCCTCAGGTCACGCATGCAAGTTGCTCGGGGCGTTTCCGTCCGTCCGAAGGTGTCGTTAGCTCAGGGTGATTCTTGGTCAACCCCTCCCAAAGTTCCCTAGTCGGCACCGCTTCGCCACTGAGTGCTGACGTAACCATCGCTCCGCTTGGCCGGCGAATCTCGGCGGTCGCACTTCGCGATCCAGTCGCTGTTGCTCATCCTCGAAGATGATTTTGATCGATGCTCTTCGGCGGAGCCAGCCGGCGTGCGGCGGTCGCTACTGCGAGGTAACGCGCGGTCTTATTGCCGATCACTACGCCGATGGTTCAACCTCATCGGAGCGAGTTCTAGCTCGCTAGCTTCAGTTCGATCCGCGGTCTCAACAGATCGGCGTTTTCATTGACGAACCGCTGCAGTTCACGCAACGCTGCCAAGTCCTGGCAATCCGACTTGGCGCAGATCTCGAGAAAGCGCTCGACGCTCTCAATCGCCGACGACCAGCGTCGATCCTTCGGATACCCGGCGGCGTGATGGAACGCAGCGGCTAGATCTTGGGTGGCGCGCCCGGCGGCAAACGCCGCGAGCTTCGTCGGCGGGCGCAATCCCTCGATAAGCAGATGCGAAACGTCGTCGCAGAGCCGATTGCAAGCGATTTCGTAGTCCATTGTGCGTTGCTCCTTATGTTCGTTTGCGCGCCAAGAGCAGCACACTGGGCGCTGCCAGGAGCGCGAGCACGCCGGTTACCAAGAAGGTGTCGGCGTAAGAAAGCGCGGCGGCTTGCGCAGCGACTGCCTCGGCGAGTTGCGGCGGTGTGCCGTGCTGCAAGAACTGCATCACCGGCAGTCTCTGAAACGACGTGGCGGCCGCGAGGATCGTTTGATGGAACTGCTCGCGCCGGTCGAAGAACGCGACGATTCCCGCCGACGAAATCGAACCGCCGAGTTGAAACGCGAGCACGATGAACGATGAGGCCTTGGGCGCCGCGTCCGGCGTCACTGCGCGCATCGTCGCGACCAACAGCGGCGAATAAACGAATGCCGATCCCGTGCCGATCACGAGCAGCGGCAGCGTGAACGTGCCGAGGTCGCTTTGCGTCGTCACGCTGCTCGCGAGCCAGAGCAGTCCGAATCCCGCGACCGCCAAGCCGCCGCCGATCAGCCAGCGCAAGTCGAAGCGCGGGATGCTCGTGAGGCGAGCGACCGGCAGGGTCAGCAGCAGCACCGGCAGCGCCCGGATGCCGATCAAGATGCCCGCGAGCGTGCTCGTGAAGCCCAAATCTTCCACCGTAAACTGCGGCAAGAGCAGCAGCGCGGGAAACACGACTCCCGCCAGCGCGCCGGCGATCGCTAATGCGGCCGTGACGGCGGGGTGACGGAGCATGCGCAAATCAACGATCGGCTGCGCCACGCGTAGTTCCCACCACACGAACGTCGCCGTTGCGACGAGCGCGAGAAACGTGCACATCTGGATCGACTGATCGGAAAACCAGTCGTCATGCTGACCTTGGTCGAGTACGTACTGCATGCAACTGACAGCGACGAGGAGCAGCGCGATGCCTGTAACATCCATCGGCACCTTGCGCGGCGCACCATTGTCACGCATGTAGCGCCATAGCAAAAGAAAGGCGACGATGCCCGGAACGACGTTGACATCGAAGACCCATGGCCAGGAGAAATTATCGACCAGGATTCCGCCAAGCGTCGGGCCTATTGACGGACCGAGAATCGTGCCGAGTGCGAAGATCGATTGGCTCAAGCCGAGTTGCTCCGGCGGAAACGTTTCGCGCAACACGACCTGCGCGACCGCCAGCAATCCGCCGCCGAACGCGCCCTGGATGATGCGAAAGAGAATCAGTGCGCTTAGCGACGTCGCCACGCCGCATAGCACCGACGCGAGCGTGAAGCCGGCGATCGAAACGAGAAAATAATTCTTGCGGCCGAAGCGGAGTTGCAGCCACGGCGTCATCGGGATAACCACGACGTTGGCGATCACGTAGCCCGTCAACACCCACGTGGCCGAGTCGACAGTCGCGCCAAGATTGCCCTGAACCGTCGGCAGTGCGACGTTCACGATCGTGAGGTCGATCGTTTGCAGCAGTGCCGCCAGCATGACCCCGGCCGTCACCAACCACCGGCGCGTGCCGTACTGGACGAGCGACGGTGGCGCGGCGGGGGCCTTGACGTGCGGGGAAACCGGCTTGAGTTGCGGTCGAGGGCGTGCGGGAATAACGCCGACGCGGACCGCGCGTTCGGCAACCGACATACTAAGCTCCGTGGTTTTATCGAGAAAGGGTCTTGCGCTTAGGCTACCGCGTATGCGATGCTATGACCAGAGCCTAGGTTATCCTAGTACTGAATCTAGCACGGAGCGCGGGGCGATGAACGGAACGAATGGGCGGCGGCACGAGTTAAGCGATTTTTTGCGGACGCGGCGCGCCAAGATCATACCGTCTGACGTAGGGTTGGCCGACGGCGCGCGGCGGCGCACGCCGGGTCTACGGCGCGAGGAGGTGGCGCTGCTCGCCAACATCGGCACGACGTGGTACACCCGGCTCGAGCAGGGCTTACCGATCAACGTCTCGGCCGACGTCCTCGCCTCGATCTCCCGCGCCCTGCGGCTCACGTCGGAAGAGCGGCGGCATCTCTATCTCCTCGCCGGCCTTCCTTTAACTGTCGCCCCGCAAGAGGAGGAGCGCGTGAGCGAACTCGTCTTGCGTGTGCTTGACGCTCTCGAGCCGGCGCCGGCATACGTGCGCGGCCGTCGTTGGGACGTGCTCGCCTACAATCGCGCCGCCGATGCGCTTGCCGACTTCTCCAGCGCGACCGGCATCGGACGCAACATCGTCTGGCGGCTGTTCCGCGATCAAAACTCGCAGTGCCGGTACGGCGACCTGCCGTGCATCATGCGGCGTGCCGTCGCGAACTTTCGCACCGTTGCCGCCAAGTATCCTGACGATCCGGCGTTTACGGAGCTGATCGAAGAACTGCGTGCTACGTCACTCGAGTTCAAGCAACTTTGGGCCGAACACGACGTGTTGGGCTCGGCGGAAGGGCTCAAGCACTTCTTGCATCCGGAGTTCGGCGAATTTATTTTGGATTATACCGCCTTCGAGATTCCTGGTGATGGCGATATGCGCATGGTCGTGATGACGGCGGAGCCGGGTTCGGAGAGCGAGAGGAAACTGCAGCTGCTCGCGCCTTCTTTACGACTCACCCTTCGACAGGCTCAGGGTGACACTGGGAGTGCTCAGGGTGACAATGAGAGAGGTGCTCGCGCTGACAAAGTGACTGCATGATCGCCGGCGCGGCGAAACTTCAGCCGTTTGCGCTTGAGCGCTTTTTCGCGCGATACGAATTCGGCACGCGTTATCTCCTCTTCAAGCGATCCCGAACCGCTCTCGGTGCGCGATTTGCTCGCGCTCGAACCCAGGGCGGAAGGAAAACTCTTTGACCTTTCGCTGGGCTACGTGGAATCGCGCGGTACGCCGGAGTTGCGGCGGGCGATCGGATCGCTCTACCGAGACACGGGCGAACAGCAGGTCCTCGTCCACAGCGGTGGGCAAGAGCCGATCTTCTCGCTGATGAACGCGCTGCTCCGGCCCGGCGACCATCTCGTGGTTCAATTCCCAGCCTACCAATCGCAGTATTCGGTTGCGGAAAGTCTCGGCGCGAGCGTCACGCGCTGGAACTCGGATCTCGATCGCGATGGAGCACCCGACGTCGAGGAACTGCCGAGCCTGATTCGACCCGAGACACTCGCGATCGTCATCACGACGCCGAACAATCCCACCGGCTACTCATTCGATCGCCCGCAACTGGAGCAGATCATCGAACTGGCGCGCAAGCACGGGTTGTGGCTCATTGGCGATGAGATCTATCGCGGCACCGAACGAGAGGCGGAACGCCTTCCGGCGGTCTGCGATCTCTACGAGCGCGGAGTCTCGATCGGCGGACTCTCGAAAGCCTATGGCCTTCCCGGCTTGCGGATCGGGTGGCTCGCGACGCGCGATGAGCCGCTACGGGAACGCGTCGCCACCATCAAAGATTACCTTACCATCTGCAACTCCGCACCGAGCGAACTGTTGGCAGCCATAGCGTTACGCCACAGCGACGAACTGACCGAACGCGTCCGCCGTATCACCGCCGCGAATCTCGATCTATTCGATGAGTTCTTCGAGCGGCGCGGCGACTTATTTCGCTGGGCGCGTCCGCGCGCCGGTACCACGGCTTTCCCGCGCTATCTCGGCGGAAGCAGCGACGCCTTCTGCCGGCGCGCAGTGGAGGAGGCCGGCGTGCTGCTGTTACCGAGCACGATCTTCGACGCCGGTGACTCGCACTTGCGCGTCGGCTATGGCCGAGCGAACCTGCCCGAAGCGCTGGCGGCGCTCGACGCCTTCATCGGCTCGTCGTCGGCCTAGAGCAGATCGAAGGGGTTCGCTTTGCCGACGGCCATGATGTACCACGCGGTCGCGCCGACGTGCAGCGATGCGTAGTATTTGCTACCGTCGCAGTCGCTCAGGCCGTCCTTCGACGCTGCAATGATCCCCATGCCGTCGTTGTTGGGGCCGTTCGTTTGCGCGTACGCGATGTCGTTGATGTACTGCTGCGCCTGCGGTTGATCGCCCGAGGCGTTGCGCAG
>JAFAXS010000154.1 GCA_019240755.1 Vulcanimicrobiota bacterium | reverse complement strand
GATCGCGACGTCGAGTTTTGGCACGACGATCAAGAGCTGTCCGCCGTTCCCTCCTGCATTGATCACGTCGTATCGCCGGCCATCTACGGGTATGCTCAGGAGGTGCCACCCGTAGCCGTACCGGTCGCCTTCACCCTCGGGAGCCGTGCGCGGACGAACCGATTGCGCGATCCAGGATTCGTCAACGATCCGCCGGCCGTACCAGCGGCCCTTTCGGAGCATCAGCTCACCGAACTTCAAGAAGTCTCGCGGGCGGAAGTAGTCGCCGCCGCCCATGTAGGCGGCGCTCGCCGGAGGCGGCATCAGCCACATTGCGTATCCGCCGAACTGCATCGGGGCCGCGAAGCGATCGTCGAAGTAGCGAGCAGCGTCGTGACGCTCTTCCCGGCGGATCGCACATCGTGGGGCTGGTCGGCAGAGAATCCGTAGAAATATTGGTCGAGTACGAGGCTGCCGTGCCTTTCGATCGCGATGCTGTGAACGTATGGAGACTGTAGGCTCGGCGCGCGAGACTGCACGACGGCATCGATGAGCGACGCGATCGGTGCCTCACTCATGCCAACGGATCGTAACGTCGCCGTGCGCCAGCCGTCGCCAGTGTCCGGCGGGTGCTGGTACGTCCAGCTCGTGGCGGCTGATGGGTAAAACCACCTCAAGTCCGATTCGCTTGCGCGGTGAAACCGAATGTCTCTGGACCCTTCATCGATTTTTGACAGGGTCAGCGTGCCGTCCGCATTGCCGACGCCCACGGCGTCATCGCGCTTCGGCGCAGTTAAAATAATTCGCGAGCCGTCGATGGTCACGGAACGCGTTCGAAAAAAGGCTCCGGCGTTGTGCTCCGGGTTTCGGATGAACGCCTCCAGCGAGCCGTCGGCGCGCTTCGAAACCACGAGAAAGAAGTGCTCTGTAATGGCCGGCGCGGCCGGAACCCACCGCGCGTCAAACACTGCGGGCCGCGAAGCGGCCCAGACTCCGGTAAGCGCGGCGTCAATCATGCGCCATTATAACCCGCTGCAAAGAGATAATTTCTGAAACTTCGTGTAATCATGCCGGCTTATGACTAGCTTCAGCGGCGATGAATTTGAGGTCAGCGCGGACCCGGCTCGGCTGGACCTTGACGCCGTTGAACGGTTTCTTCGCAAGAGCTACTGGGCAGGCAATCGGCAGCGCGAAGTGATCGAACGCTCAATTCGGCACTCGCGCTGCTTTGGAATCTACGAAGGCACGACCGGACGGCAAGTGGGCTTCGCCCGGGCCGTTACCGACTTCGCCACGTTCGTATGGCTTTGCGACGTCGTAATTCACGAGGCATACCGCGGTCACGGTCTCGGCAAGCGGCTCATGGAGTGTGTCTTTGCCGACCCCGAGCTCGCGCGCATCCGTCGCTGGATTCTCGCGACGCGCGACGCTCACGTGCTTTACGAGCGCTACGGCTTCGCGCCGTTCGCGCATCCGGAATGTTGGATGGAACGGGTTACCGATGAAAAAGGATCGTCAGGATCGTCGTGATCTGCGTGGCGATCATCGTGACCCACGCTCCGACGATCGTCCCAATGACCCAGTTGAAACGCGAATCCATGGCGTCGAGACGGCGGTCGATCGTCCCTAGCCGCTCGTTCACCCGATTGAAGGCGCCTTCGACGTGGGCGATTCGAGCCTCAAGCGGATGTGCGTGCATGTTCGTGTCTGCGGATAATTACCACGGCAACCAATCCCGCACCTGGAGCGGAAAGGCACGACCGAACGGCGGCGGTGACGCTACGATTCGAGCTCTTCCAGCGTTCGCGGCCAATCGGCTTTCAACAGGCGCGACAACGCGCGATCGGCTAAGATCCGGCCGTTGGTCTGGCAGCGTGGACAGTAGTTCGTCTCATTATCCGCGTAGCGGATGCGCTGGATCGGGGCGCCGCATTTCGGGCACGGTTGGCCGTAACGGCCATGTACGGCCATGTCGCTGCGAAAGGCCGTGACACGCTTAGGAAATTCGACGCGCGCCTCGTCTTGCAATCGATCGATCCAGCTGCGAAGCGTCGACCGCGTTGCGTCGTACAGTC
>JAFAXS010000055.1 GCA_019240755.1 Vulcanimicrobiota bacterium | reverse complement strand
TCGAAACTTCCCGACAGTGCCTTCGCCTTTCCTAACGAGCGAAAGGAGCCGTTGACCGACGCCGGTCACGTTCGCAGCGCGATCGCGCGATTCGGCGAAGTGAGCGGCGTTACCGAGTCGGAACGTGCGCAGGCCTTTGAAAACATCAAAGCAGCCGCAGTATATTATGGCGTAAGCGTTCGAGCGGCGAGTTGGCACGATTTGGTGGCATAACGCATCGACACGCGTAGTCCTTCGCCCTTCGACTCCGCTCAGGGTGACAAGGCGCGGTTGGCGAATCGGTCGACATCATGCCGATCGCACTGGCTTTGATTTTGGCGCAGGGGATGGCAATGCCGACGCCCACGCCTACCGTGCCGCCGCCTACCGCGCCCCCATACCCATCCATCTACGTTGCGCGAGGAACGATCATTCCGGTGACCGTGACGAAAGACGTGCGCGTCGGCGCCTCCGGCACGAACGTGGAAGAGCGAAAAGTGCGCTTTGCTGTGACGCAAGACGTGATCGTTGACGGATACATGATCGCGAAGGCCGGCGATTTGGTCGAGGGTCATTTCACGAACCAGCAGAACGTGACGCACCGCACCTTCGAGACGACGACGTCGCAGGAGGTGACGCTCGATCTCGACGATGCGGTGAACTTCTGCGGCGACACCATCCACTTGGGCTTCGAGCGCACGTTCGTCGGCGGGGTACGCAGCGGATTCTTGTCGTTTGGCGTGCACGCGCACGACGCCGTCTTCGGCAAGGGCCTGGTCTTGAAGGCGGCCACGGACCGGGCCGAACGCAGTGTCTGCGCGCAACCGACCAGCGCGACCCCGCCTCCGCTTCCTCGCAATGTGGTTCTTCCCGATAACGCGCCGCCGGTCAAGCGGGCGGTTTCTCAGTGATGGTTCAGCCATTTAGGCGTAGGATTGAGGTTATGAAACAGTGTCTTACTACGCTGGCGCTACTGGCGCTCAGCATCGTTCCCATGACGGCGCTAGCCGACGACGATCACATGATGTCGCAGCTTACCCCTGCGCAGCGGCAGGCAGTGCAGCAAACGTTCCAACGCTTTATGTCCCAAGAGGAGCAGCTGCATCAGCAGATGCGCATGCAGATTCTGCAGTCATTGACACCGGTCCACCGCCGCGCGATCGCGGCGACGATCGGCGACCTCGCCGTCTCCCCGAATCCGGATCCCGTCACGGCAGCGCGGCGCATCGACGCGATGCTCTCTCCCGGCGAGCGCCAGCGGATTCTGAGCGCGCACAACTCATTCCGTTCGCAGAGCATGCAGCTGCACGACCAGATGCGCAACGAGTTGCGCAGCGAAGTGCCGGCCGACATGCAATCGCATTTTGCCCAGCACGACAACGACATGAAGGAGAAGCAAGAAGCGATGTCGCGCATGGAGTCCGACGCGGGGATCGTGCTCTTACACGTGCTGTCGGCGCATCACATGATGGACGAGCACGGCGGCATGATGGGCCATCCGCCGCGCTAAGCGGCGGGCACTATCGGCGAAACTTGCGGTTGGCGAGATTGTACGTGACGCTCGCCACGGCTTTGGTCGTTAGCTCGAGGATGGACCGGTTGTTGTTGTCGAGGTTGTCGCACCAGCGCCGGCGCCGGTCTACGCAGCCACCGTTGAAACTCGGTATTTTCCCTTCGTAGTTTCCGAGGAAGCCGCCCCAAAGCCGGGTCTCCCAGTCGTGTTTGCAGCAATCCTGTTGCGTCAGGATGCCGGTGTTGGGAACTCCCGCGAGGCTGAACGAGATCGAATCGGTGCCGTTGTTGTTGCCGTGGCGCGAAATGACGCCGGCGCGCCGAAAGAAGTCGGTAAAGTAGTCGTTGCCGACCTTCGACTCCGGAATGACGTTGGGAGGAAACTCTTTCGCCCGGCGCGCGTTTGCCGGGTCGGCGATGAGGATGTCGTAGTTCGGGGTGGCCGTCACGTCCACGTCCACGTCGAAGACGATCTGGCGCAGCTGCCCCTTCGTCAAGTGCTTGACGTAATAACGGGAACCGAGCAGCCCGAGCTCTTCGCCGCCGAACCAGACGTAGCGAAGGTGATTGCGCGTCGGCGTCTTCGCCATCGCGAGCGCGACGTCGAGCATCGAGGTTGACCCCGACGCGTTGTCGAGCATGCCGGCACCGTAGATGGAGTCGAGGTGGCCCTCGACGACAACCACGTGGTTTGGGTCGCCGAACGGCGAATCGGCGATGACGTTGTAGTCAATGTTGCTGCGCCGGTCGGTGGAGAGCTCGACGGGCTCGCCGGTCTTGGGGACGACGGCGCCGCCGTGTAAGAACTTTCGGTAGTCGTATGGCTGGATTCGCACGTCGTAACCCGCGCTTCGCATGAGGCCCGCGACGTAGGCCACGGACGCCGCGTAGCCTGGAGTGCCCGTGTCGCGGCTTCCGTGACCGTGTCGATCGGGATGCTCGTCGGCAATTTCCTGAAAGTGCGTGAGGATTTGCCAGAGCGACACCCTTTGGATGCACTCCTCGACCTTCGCGAGTGTATCGTTGACGCGTTGACGGCACGATTGGCGCAAAACCTGCGAGGGCGACGTTCCGCTATCGGGCACGAGTGCGGATCGCGGCGCGGCCGGCTGGCAAGCCGCGAGAGCGGCGGCGAAGGCGCACGCGAGCGAACGCGAGCGAAGCGAGTGGTGCATCTCTAATACGGATCTTTCGAATAGACGGGCGACTTCGAGCCGTCGACCGTGACTAAATACCACGGCTCGTTCGTACGCTTGTGCAAGAGATCGAGACGCTCGCCGCTGCGCGCAACGTGCGAGATGGCGACGGTATACCGCAGCGGTTGGCCCGGCCGAAGGTTCGGCTGCGCATCCGCACGCACGAGATACGCGCCGCGCCCGCCGGGCCCGTTGAGCAGCGTAGCGGTGCCGTCGGGATCGACGACCACCGAACTCGCTTCGTCAATGCCCAACCCGTACACCGTGCGCGCACCGGGCAACAGCGCATCCTGCACGATGCGCGCGAGGAAGGCGATGAGGCGGCCCAGCCGGTCGCGCGTGACGAAGTGCGTGTCGGTGATCGTGTCTGCGAGCGGCGGCCAGGCGAAGAGTCCGGTGGTGAAGCTGATGCGCGGCTCCAGCGGATCGGCCACGGCGTCGCGCGTGGCCGTGACGAGGTTGAGGCGATCGCCCGTCACCGAATCGTAGACGACCGCGCCTTGAATCGCTAAGCCGGCACTGCCGCCGCCGACGACGCCTCCGCGCGCGTAGACGCGCTTCACCGCGTCCATCAACGCGCTTCCCTTCCAGGCAACGTAATGAGCTTGGTCGCCGCCGGCGAAGTAGACGGCGTCGGCGCCGTCCACGAGTCGTGCTACGGCATCGATCTGCTCGCGCGGCGCGCACGGCGGGATGAGCACCGTCTGCACCGACGCGAAGTTGCCGTCGCGGTAGAACTGCCGATAGTACGTGTCGCCGGGGGACGTTCGCAGGATCACGACGTTGGCGCCACGCGCAGGAGTTTCGCCGACGAGCCGATCGTGCAGCCACGCGAGCGACGCGGGCGGAGCTAGCAGCGCCCCACCGCCGTCGAGCACCAATCCGGGGCCATGAAGCACCGCCGTTCGCGCGTACGCGCCGTATCGCGGGAAGATCGTGACGCCGCATGGTTGCGGCGACGCGGCCGCGATGAGCGCTGCGAGCAGAAGGGGCATGGTAGTGTCGTCCTTCATCGTTCGACGGAGTTTATCCTGAGCTCAGAATGACACGAGGGAGCCGAGTAGAAAACAGGCGGAGCGTACGGAGGTGAGGCATGCGTTGGATTGCGATCGTGCTGTGCTGTTGCTTGGGGCTCCTTGGATGTGGAGGCTCGGGCATGCCGGGCGTAGGGTCGCCGGCAGCGACCGGAGGAACCGGCGTGAAGAGCGCGAGCGTTCCCATCATCGCGGGCTGCCAGATCTTCCCCACGAACAACTGGTGGAATACCGACATCTCGAAGTATCCACTCGATAAACTCTCCGACGCCTACATCAAGGCGCTTCCCGGAAATCTCCACCCCGACTTCGGGCAGAATCCGGACTACGGAATCCCATTCAATATTGTGCCGAGCACGCAGAAGAAGGTGCCGGTGACTTTCTACTACGGCTCGCAGAGCGATCCGGGGCCGTATCCGATCCCGCCGAACGCCCAAATCGAGGGCGGCCCGCATTCAAACGGTGACCGGCACGTGCTCGTGCTGCAGCGCGGGGCTTGCAAACTCTACGAAATGTGGCGGGCATTTCCGGTCAATCACGGCGCGAGTTGGCGCGCCGGCTCCGGAGCGCTGTTCCATCTGAACAGCAATAAATTGCGTCCCGACGGTTGGACGTCAGCCGACGCCGCGGGCCTGCCCATTCTACCAGCGTTGGTGAAATGCGCCGAAGTGCAGTCCGGAGCGATCGATCACGCGCTGCGCGTCACGTTCGCGCAAACGCAGCAAGGCTTCATCCATCCTGCAACGCACTATGCCAGCAACAGCCGCCTGAAAACACTGCCGCCGATGGGTTTGCGCATTCGCATGAAGGCGTCGTACGACATAGCGCACATCACGGGGCAGTCGCACGTCATCGCGGTCGCGATGAAAACGTACGGGATGTTCGTTGCAGACAACGGCTCGAACTGGTACTTCCAGGGAGAAGGCGGCAGCGCGTCGTCGTGCTGGAACGATAACGACCTGAACCAGCTGAAGAGCGTGCCCAATACGGCATTTGAGGTCGTCTACACGGGGAAGATCCTGCGCCTGCCGGGACTTTAGCCCCGGTATCGGGATACTAGGCACACCGCGCTTTATCGGGATTTTTTAGGCGAAGGAAAAATTCACAAGGAGGGGCGCTATTCCCGCCAAACGATGTCCGCGCTCGCGGTTACTCCGTACGCTTGGGGAATCCCGGAGCAAGGACCGCTCTCACGGGCGGTCCTTTCGTTATCCGTGCGGAAGACCTCCAAATGAAGACATTTCGCATCGCATCTCTGCCCATAACTTTCGCGCTCCTCGCCCTCGCAGGCTGTGGTTCTTCGCATCTGCCAGGACTCGCGCCGGCGGCCGGCTCTTCTCAGGCGCAGCGTCTCGGCGAGGCCGCTCGCGGCAGCGAACGCGTTCTCTACAGTTTTACGGGTTACAGCGACGGCGGTAACGCGGCGACCGGACTCGTGCTGGACTCGGCGGGCAATCTGTATGGAACGACGGTCGTCGGCGGAAGCGCCAACTGCGGCACCGTGTTCAAGCTCGCGCCGAGATCCAGCCCGCCGTGGACCGAGAGCGTGCTCTTCAGCTTCGACTGCTACGGGACGGGAAAGAACCCGCACGGCGGCGTGACGTTCGATCGCGCGGGCAACCTCGACGGCACGACGGTGAACGGCGGAGGCGGCGGGTCGTGCGGAAGCTCGGGCTGCGGCGTCGTCTTTCAAGTCAGCGGCAGCAACGAGCAACCATTGTATAGCTTCAGGGGCGGCAACGACGGCTTCGGCCCCGGGTCGCCGGTGACGATCGGCGCGAAGGACGTGGTGTACGGCACCGCGCCCGACGGCGGTGCGGATTCCCAGGGCGTCGTGTACGCCGTGTCGCGCAAGCACGGAAACTGGCACCAAAGCGTGCTACATCCGTTTACCGGCGGAAGCGACGGCGGCACCGGTTCGCTCGGCGCGCTGCTGTTGCTCTCCGGTGATCTGTACGGAGTTGCGGAGACGGGCGGCGCGCACGGCGCCGGCACCGCATACCGGCTTTCGCCCGCCGGAGGAGGCGCGTGGAAGTTCACGCCGCTCTACCAGTTCAAGGGCGCGCCGGATGCAGGGTCACCGTATGGCGGCTTGATCGCCGACGCCTCCGGCAATCTGTATGGAACGACCTATTACGGCGGAGCAAACAATCTCGGTTCGGTGTTTGAGTTGAGCCCCGCGAAAAGAGGCCGCTACCACGAGCGCGTCCTGTACAGTTTTAAAGGCGGCCGCGACGGGAGTTCGCCAACGAGCACGCTGACCTTCGGGGCGAAGGGCGTGCTCTACGGCACCGCGTCCGCCGGCGGCGGCTCATGCGGCTGCGGCACGATTTTCAAGCTGAATGTAACCACCGGAAAAGAGAAGACGTTGCACCGCTTCGGCAACGGCGCGGACGGCGCGAATCCGTATTACGGATTAGCGCGCGATCCGAGCGGCAACTTCTACGGCGCGACCGTTGCGGGCGGCAGCGCGAATCAAGGCGTAGTTTTCGAATATACGCCGTAGCGCGGCGCGACAGCCGTCGCCACATTAAGAAACATTATCCTTCGCGCGCGCCGGACTGAAGGAAAATCGAGCTTGTCGTTGCACCGCTAGAAGACCCAAGCCACCCCAAAACCTCAAGCGGAGCATTCAGTGAGCAAGCTCATCGTGTTCGTCGGAGTGTTACTCTTTCTTGGAGCATTTGGAGCAGCGTTTCAACTATTTGGGCGATACAATTATGTTGTTGACGGCCAAGCGGTCTGGCGAGTCGACCGATTGACGAATTACAGTTGCCTCATGGTGGAACAGCAGTGCGTCATCCCGACGCACAGCCCCAGCAGCAGCACGAGCCTGAGTACGAGTACGAGTACGTTGTACCGAGGCTCGGGCGGCCACGCGAAAAAGACCTAAGGTCGCAAGCGCCCCGTCAAAAACTGGTAGACCATCGGCAATCAGCGCCGGACACCAGCTTCGTTCGGGGATCGCGAGCGGATTCGTCGGCTTACTAGGCCGTAATGGCGGTGATGTCGTCGACGCAGCGTGCGATCGCAACTTCTAACGTTCCAGTTCCCCGCATGTAGGGAAGCCAATGGGTTTCGAGCGCTTGATAATAGCGCGGCCACGTCCGGCCGAAGAGTCCGGGCTGCATCCAAACCATCGTGTATTTTATACCGGACCTGGTCGCGATTTCCTCAACGAGCTTTCCCGGAGTGTACATGATGACGGCGTGCCAGAATTGATCGGGCGCCGGGCGGTTGAGCCTGTCGGCTTCGGCAACGACTGCCATGCCGATGGTTCCTCGGTTTGGATCGGCGATCGAGTGTGAGGCCTCGTGAAACAGAACGTCCAATCCTCCCATCCCGCTTTCCGATGGATCCTGGACGGACATAACAATGTGAACGAAGCCGGGCGCGTTATTGCTGTACGAACCCTCCCATTGCGCGTACGGTACTACGTCTACCACGTATGGCTGTGCGAGCCAAGGCGTCTGGTAGATGCTGCGCAGCTGCCGCGATAACAGGGAGCCGTTGCCGGCGAGGAGCTTGCTGAGATCTTCGATGAAACCACGGTTTGAGGCATCGTGGCGTTCCCAAAGCGACGTTCGATACGCGGGCGCCGCTGTTTGCAGAGCGACGCGCATGGCCCCGGGAAGTTTTTTTGAAAGAGGCGACGCTGCGTCGCCGGAGATCTCGTTGTCGGCGTCCATTAGAGCGTCGTCGAATACAAAACTCAGCGAAGCGTAGCGGTCACGGTAGATCCGGAGCGCGCGGTACCATGATTCCCGGCTGTTTTGTGTGACCTGCCGCAAGTCTCTAAAGGCGGCCGCATCGATGACCGAGAGCCTCTCCGAGCCGCTTCCGTAGACCGTTTCTAGGACCTGAGCCTGATAGTAGAGCGTGTGGTGAAGGTTTTGCCAAAAACCGCTTCGGAACTGGAAAGACGGCTCGGCCGCGCTTGCGGCGATCTGCGTCGGCGATGCGATCGCGGCGACTGCCGCGATAGAAGAAGCCGCAAACGTTGCGCGATTCATAACACTTTAAGACGTCATTGTGTGTCGACGGGTTCGTTCGACGGTGGCTCGTGCAGAAAGTACGATAGCGGGTACTTCGAAGGAATCGCGCTGAACCTGCGCGGCTGCTGACGGAAGTCGAAGGCCGCACCCAAACTCGCTGCGCGCTGGTCGGTGTAGCCTTGCGACGGCGGTCCGATACTGCCGAGCCCGTAGACCTTCTCGATAAACTTCAGAATGCTGGCGAACTCATATTGCGTGCTATCGACGAAGCCGTGTTTGGCGTAGGGCGAGATGATGAGGCAAGGAACGCGAAAACCGAGGCCGCGATAATCGAGCTGCGGTGGTTTCGCATTATCGTACCACCCGCCCCAATCGTCCCACAGTACGATGATTGCCGTGGAATTCCAATACGAACTCGCTCCGATCGCATTGATTATCGATGCCACCCAGGAAGGCCCTGCGTCGCTGCCCTTTGCCCAGGGGTGATCGGAGTCGGGGAGGCTCGGCGTGACGAAGCTGACCGCGGCCAAGTTTCCGGCGCCCGGATCGGTTAATATCTTCGTCTGCGGTGCGATGATGTTGTTGCTCCAGTCGGCGCCGTACCGTACGTACTTCATCGCTTCAAACGGCTCCCAGACGCCGGCGTTCAGTTTTTTGTGGGCGTAGTACTTCCACGAAACGCCGGCGCTATCGAGCACCTCGGCGATCGATCTCCACTGGTCGAAACAAGGGAACGGGCCTTTATTCAGCTCGAGTTTCTGTGCGGAGGTTACGTACGAGCTCTTCGTGCCCGGCGGCGAATCGCAATCGAAGGGTCCCGCCGTAGGATTGTTGATCTCGGCTTCAGATGGTGACTGGTGGATGTTATCGGTCCCGGCGACGAGCGTCAGATGTCCGGTGAAACTGCCGCCCCACTCCGTCGGAAACATTTCGTCGGCGAGCACGTACTGCTGCGCCATGTCCCAATACGGTTTGATCAGGGACCGCTTGACGTACGTATACGCCGGATACGGTCCCCATTTGCCCGACGTTCCGAGCTTGGAAAAGCCGTCCATGTTTCCCTTATCGTACTCGAGCTGGGACTTCTGCCAGTCGTGCCCGATGTCGGGATCGTCGAAGGTGATCGGCCGGAGCCGAATCGAGATGTCTCCAGGAGGACATTGCGAACTCGGGCCGAGACGCGAGAGGCGTCCGCTGACGCGCGGTCGCGCCGTCGCGCTTCGCGCTGGTACCCCGCACCCGGTCGGCGGCGCATCGGCGCCTGGATAGCCGGCGAAGAAATTTTCGAGGCTGCGATTCTCTTGAATGATGACGACGACATGGCTGATGAATCGGCTCGGAACTTCGCTTTGCGGCAGGGCGCGCATCAAAACCGCAGGCGCACCGCTGGGAGAAGAGCACGCGGCTAGAACGATCAGACCCAAGAATGCAAGGACGAAAAACCGAACTCGCCGCTCCATTGTCTGAAATGTTTGAGGAGACTCAGCGCTCCCCTCTCCAACGCAGACTGAAATGGCGATTACGCAAACCGGTCGAAGTAATAGTGCAAAAGGGGGACGGATGGTGAAAACTTTTGCTGCGGTGCTTCTAGCCTCGTCGATAGCGGGGTGCGGAAACGGAAGCACGCCGCCGAGCCCATCGCCGGCGACAGCGGTGCAGCGAATGCACGCGCGTCCTGCGTACAACCTACTCTACAGTTTCGAAGGCGGGAACGACGGCAGAGACCCGCACGCGGGTCCTCTCATTAAGGTGAAGGGCACGCTCTACGGCACCACAGTCTATGGCGGCGGCCCGTGTCGAGCGCGTTGCTTTGGCGGCACGGTCTTCGCGATCACGCCTTCCGGCAACGAAAGCGTTGTCCATAGCTTCGAATCCAGCCCCAAAGACGACGGCAAGAACCCGCGGTCGGGCCTCGTCGACGTCGCGGGTAGGCTCTACGGCACCACCGTCAAGGGCGGAGCCGCGCCCTGCTATTGCGGAGCCGTCTTCAAGGTCACGCGCTCCGGAGCGGAAGCGGTGCTCCATAGCTTCGCAGGTGAGCCGGACGGCTCCGGCCCGGAGTACGGTCTCCTCAATGTCGGCGGCACGGTCTACGGTACGACATGGAGCGGCGGCACAAACAACTACGGAACGGTCTTCGCGATCACGGCCTCCGGCCAAGAGACCGTGGTTTACAGCTTCGCAGGCTCGCCGGACGGTGCGCAGCCGCAAGCGGCCCCCATCAACGTGAACGGCACGCTCTACGGCACGACCACTGAGGGCGGCGCGAACTGCGGCTCGATCGGTGGTTGCGGAACGGTCTTCACGCTCACGCCGTCCGGCGCGGAAGCCGTACTCTATAGCTTCAAAGGCGGCAAGACAGACGGCAGAAACCCAATGCAGGCGCGGCTGTTGGACGTCAACGGCACGCTATACGGCACCACGAGATACGGGGGCAAGCACGATCGGGGAACCGTATTCTCGATCACGACCGCCGGCAAGGAAACGGTGCTGCACAGCTTCGGCGGCTCCGGGGACGGCGTGTTGCCATACGGGGGGCTGCGCGATGTCAACGGCGCGCTCTACGGTACGACCTCCAACGGTGGTTCCGTTGCATGCGGCGTGCGTTACGGCAACGTCCACGGATGCGGAACGGTTTTCAAGATCACAACCTCCGGTGAGGAAACCGTGCTCCACAGTTTCGGCAATCCAGGGGATGGCAAATATCCGTACGCCGGCCTCATCAACGTAAAGGGTACGCTCTACGGAACCGCCACCGCCGGCGGCGCGAAGGATGCGGGAATCGTCTTTACGCTGTCTCCCTAGCCTTATCCGCGGACCAGAATACGCCTCGTTACGCAACGGCCTGTGACGAACGGCTTGCCTTAGGGGACCTTCGCCTCAACACATTTCGCCACGTTCGCGAGATAGTAAATACGACATCTTCTCGGAGTGGTGGTGAAAGTGGCTTTGCAGTCCGGCCGATTATTCTCATTTCTTATTGGGGGGCTAGCGCTGAGCGCGTGTAGCCTGAATGGCACGAGCTCTTCAATCCGAACAAGTCCCGTTACGGCCCAGCCCGCTAGCGCCATCGCTGCTCCTGCTGAGGGCCGCGGCGAGGTGCCATGGATGGCTGCCGACTCCGACACGCAAGACCTTCTTTACATATCGAATCACGAAGACGGCAGCGTTTTTGTTTACTCTTACCCTGAGGGTGAATTGAAAGGCTGGCTTCTCGACGTCCGAGCCAGCGGTTTGTGCTCGGACAGAAGAGGCGACGTTTTCATCCCCGAAAGCAACGAGATTCGAGAATACGCCCACGGCGGTAAGCGGCCGATCGCGGTATTGCGTAACCCGCTCGGAGGGGCGATCCAGTTCTGCGCCGTCGACCCCGCGAGCGGAAACCTCGCCGTTTCGGCAGGCACCCAATCCCAACATGGCGTCGCTGTCTACATCAATGCTAAGGGCAACCCTACAGTCTACGGCAGAAGCGGCTCCAACGCCGTCTATGGGTCGTGCACGTACGACAACCAAGGAAACCTTTTCGTCGAGGCTGTTGCCGGCGCTGCCATTAACTTGATCGAGTTACCAAGAGGAGATCGGCGCCTGAGAAGCATCGCGTGGAATGGTAGCCGCCCGGCGCACCTTGGCGCGATGCAATGGGACGGAAAGTATCTGGCCATAGAAAGCCGGCAGAGTAGTTCCGGTTTGGCGAGTATGCTCCGATATAGCGTCCGTGAAGCCGCGGCGAGGTTGGCAGGCACGACCGAGCTGAACGACGCCGGAAGCCGCATTCAGTTCTGGATTCAGGATGCGAAAGTCGTCGTGCCAAACCAGACTCGGACCGGTTCCAGCGCCGGCGTCATGCTTTACGACTACCCCAAGGGCAACAGGCGCACGGAGATCATCGAAGACGATAGGCAACCGCAAGCCGCGACGGTCAGCCTAGCTGCAAATAGCAAATTCGCGATTACCACCTATCACTACGACAGCCTTCGAACGGGCTGGAACGATAAAGAGTCCACGTTGTCATATGGCAATGTGAGCGGCGGATCGTTCGGCCTGCTGGCCACCGTGACGCTTGACGACCAAGTAGATACCCAACCCCTTCTCATCCCCAATGAAACTACCACTCGTGGTCTGTCGCCCGGTAAGCATGACGTCGTGTATGTCGCAACCGAAAACGACACTATTTATGCCATCGATGCCTCAAGCGGGACAATTCTGTTCCAACAGAGCCTGGGCACTCCGGTTCCTACCCCGCTGGGCTGCAACAACAATGGACCAAACGTTGGAATCAACGGAACGCCGGTGATCGACAAAGCCACCAATACAATGTACGTCATCGCCTATACCTTGCAGGGCAGCGTGCCTACGTATTTCATTCATGAACTTAGCCTGGCGAATCTCACGGACGTCGTCGCACCCGTAATCGTTTCGGCTTCGCATACGTTGACCGACCAGACGACGTTCATGTTCAACGCAATGTATCAACGGCAACGACCGGGCCTACTTGAGGCAAACGGTAATATCTATGCCGGATTCGGCAGTTTTTGCGATTTTAGCGCATCAATGTCGCGCGGCTGGCTCCTCGGATGGCAGGCCGGGTCGCTGACGCCGCTCCCGGCAAACCAGTTGAACGACACCCTTGCTACGTCACCAAATAGTTTCTTCTTGTCCTCGATCTGGATGTCGGGCTACGGCGTCGCTGCCGATCGTTCGGGGGGCATATACTTTGTTACCGGCAACTCGGATTGGTCGGGAACGACGTATAACAGCGTGACGAATATTTCAGAAAGTGTCGTGAAAGTCAGTTCGGACCTAACGCAGGTCCTGAGTTTCTTTACGCCGGCGGACGTCGGAACTCTCGATAAGAACGATGCTGACTTCGGCTCGGGCGGCGTGCTGTTGCTGCCAAAGGCGGCCTCGAGTCTACCGCTCGCTGCCGCGGCCGGGAAACAGGGAACGCTGTACCTGCTCAATCGGGACAACTTGGGCGGATATATTAAGGGCGGACCCAACAACGTGCTGGATTCGAAGAACATCGGAGGGTGCTGGTGCGGCCAGTCGTATTTCGACGCGGCCAGCGACTCTGTGCCGCGCATCGTAGCGAGCGGCGGCAACAGCGTCAGCGTTTATAAACTTGAAAGTTCGCCGTCGGTGAAATTAGCTCGAGCAGGATATTCCCCGCAGTTGCCCGGCGGCCAAGACCCCGGATTCTTCACGACGGTCTCATCGGCCGGAAATAGTTCCGGTGCGATTATTTGGGCGCTGGCGCGGCCGCAGAGTGTTCCCGGAGCCGTCACACTTTTTGCGTTTGCTGCACAACCTCCGCGCGGTAGTTCAACACTCACAACGCTGTATCAAGCGTCGGCCGGCACATGGGAAGCATCGGGTGGAAACTCAGATCTGGTTCCGGTCGTGGCAAATGGCAAAGTGTACGTCGCGAGTTACAAGCAACTGAACATCTTTGGGCTCGGCGGGACCAAGGCGCCCGCAATGCCCTTGTTTCCTGCACTGGCGGTCGCTGTAACTCCCGGTGCTCCTCACCAAATCACCGGGGCGCTCATCGGCATCAGCGGCTCGGTCCTTACCCTTCGCACCCGCACCGGAAAGATAGTTCGGGTCGACGATTCCGAAGCCGTGCAACACGAGCGAAGCGTCGACTTAATCGTCGGCGAGGCCTTCAGCGCCAGGGGAAGGTACAACAGTGCCGGCGTTTTACACGCGACCACCATCGTGCGCGCAAAGCCATCGTCGGCGACATGGCCTCCGGATCGCTAGCACGCATATGGAGGACCACCGGCGCGACGCTTATCGTTGCGGCGCTGGCTCTTTCTTTCTCTGCATGCAACGGCAACGGCGGCGTGCTGGGATCAGCGCCGCAGCCGCGCAGTTACCAGTTTCTTGCGCGCATGCGAACTGCGCTCATACCGCAGCGACATTCCGGCAAGGATAAGATCCAGCACGTCGTCATCATCATCCAAGAGAATCGCTCCTTCAACAATCTCTTCTACGGATTCAAAGGGGCAACAACCGCGCAGTACGGCTACGACTCGTACGGTAAGAAGATCAAACTGAAGCCGATCGTGCTCGAAACGGTCTGGGATGTCCAACATTCATCCTACGGTTTCTTCGCAGCCTGCAACGGCACGGGCAGTATCCCCGGTACCGACTGTCAGATGAACGGCTTCAACCTGGAGAATCACGGGTGCGGCCAAGCCAGTTATCCGCCCTGCCCGATCAAGCATCCACAATACGCGTACGTTCCGCACTATGAAACGGCGCCGTATTTCGACATGGCAGATCAGTACGTCTTAGGCGATCAGATGTACGCGTCGAATCTCGACGGAAGCTTCACATCGCATCAGTACATCATCGCGGGTCAGTCCGAGTCGGCAGTAAATTCCCCTCACGGAGCGTGGGGCTGTCCCGGAGGTTCCAGCGATACGGTTCAAATGATCACGCAGCAGCGGCTGCTGCGTGGCTATGAAGTTGCTTGCTGGAATGCGACCACTCTTGGCGACGAGCTCGACAACAAGCACATTTCATGGGCGTACTACGCAACGCCGGTTCTCGGTTCGCCGCCGGGTGTCTGGAGCGCGTACCAAGTGATCCGCCACATCTACGACGGTCCCGACTGGAGTAGCGATGTCATCAGCCCACCGTCGCAATTCCTGACCGACGTGTCAAAAGGGAAACTGCGTACCGTGAGTTGGGTCACTCCGACCGCGGCCAATTCCGACCACCCGGGATCGGGATCGAATACCGGCCCGTCGTGGGTGGCATCGTTGGTCAACGCAATCGGTGAGTCGTCATATTGGAAATCCACGGCGATCTTTGTCTTTTGGGACGACTGGGGCGGCTGGTACGATCCCGAGCCGCCGGCCTATGTTGATTACGATGGACTCGGCATACGTGTGCCGCTTCTAGTCATTTCGCCATATGCGAAGAAAGGCTATGTGTCGCACGTGCACTACGAGCACGGCAGCATTCTAAAATTCGTCGAGGATATCTTCGCCTTGCCGCGATTGGCCGCGAGCGACACTCGCGCAACTTCACCCGCGAAGGACTGTTTTGATTTCAATCAGGCGCCGCGACCATTTACACGAATCCCGGCGCCACACGACAAGGCGTACTTCATCCACCAGCCGCGCGACGATAGGCTTCCCGACGACGACTGACGCATGACGTTTGGGCTTCGGTTGGTCAGAGGCAATCGGTACGCGCCGATAAAATAAAGACGAGTCGCTCATGCGCCCGTAGCTCAAACTGGATAGAGCAGGGGACTCCTAAGCCCAAGGTTGCCAGTTCGATTCTGGCCGGGCGCAAATTCTTCTATAAGCGTTACTGCGGCAGTATTTTGAAGACGGTACCGCAGCCGGTGTTGCTGGATTGGCAGTAATAGTGACCGCCGCCGGCGGTGGTTCCATACAGCGCGCCGCGTAATGCGAAAAGCCCGGCATCGGGGCCGACGCCATCGGTCCCAGCCTTAAACGCGTAGAGTACCTGCTCTTTGCCCGAGGCCGTCGTTTTAAAGACCGTGCCACACCCCCAGTAGGCGCAAGCGTTACCACCTTGAAACGTCGTCCCGTACAGTAGCCCTTTGAAGGCGACGAGGCCGACTGGAGATCTGCCGTCCGCTCCTCCTGTGAAACTGTGGATCACCCGTTCCGTTCCGCTGGGAGTTACACTGAATACCGTGCCGCAGCGACAAGCTTTGTCGCCGGAAAAGCCTGTTACGCCATAAAGAATCTGCTTGACCGCAACGACGCCATCGTGCGGGGCGCAACCGTCGCTGCCACTTTGAAAGCTGTAGACGCTGCGTTCTTTTCCGGGCATCGTGACCTCAAAGACCGTGCCGCACCCAAAAGAGCCGCCGCTGTAGGTGGTGCCGTACAGCGCGCCGTTGTGGTAGAGAAGCGGCCCCGATGGTGTCGCGCCGCCCTTGCCGCCCTCGAAGGAATAAATGACGCGCTCGTGTCCCGACGGCGTGATCTCGTAAACCGTGCCGCAGCCGCCCGAACCGCGACACCGCTTGCGAGCGTAGCCGCCGCCTTCCGTCGTGCCGTAGAGAACGCCGTTAACTGCGATGAGCGCGGCAGCCGGATTGGCGCCGTCCGGCTCGCCTGTGAAAGAGTGAAGCACGTGTTCCTGGCCTGACAAAGTGACTACGAAGACGATGCCGCACCCAGACCCGCGCTTGCATGGGGTGCCGCCGCCAAAGTACGTCGTTCCGTACAATGCGCCGTTCAACGCAAGGAGACCGGCTTCGGGAGAATATCCGTCGGTACCGCCCGCAAATCGGTAGAGCACGCGTTCCAGCCCTGATCTGGTTACCTCAAAAACCGTGCCACAACCGCTGAAGAACTTCGTAGCTCCGCACGCCGAGTAGTTAAAGTTACCGCCCTGAAGCGTTGTGCCGTACAGGCGGTTCTGCACGGCCGTGAGACGGCCCAACGGATAAGAACCATCTAAACGGTTGGAGTCGTATCCGACGAATCTGTAGAGAACCTGATAGCCGTTCGTGGTCGCCGGGCTTGCAAGACTTGAGTTCATTGCTTGCTCCGGAGGAATGACGCTCTGCTGAAAACGCCCGCAGCCGGCAATTAACGTTGCGATGCTGATAAGAAGGGAGAGGTAGCGGGCGCTCAAGTTCTAAGGCGTGAGCTTATACACGACGCCGCCGCCGAAGCTACGGCCGCTCTCATACGTCGTGCCATACAGAGCGCCGTTGTAAAGGATGACTCCGGCGTGTGGGAACCAGCCGCCTGGGCCGGTCATATGATAGAGCACGGAATGCGCATATCCCGAGCGCGTCGGCTTGAGTTCAAAGATCGTTCCGCATTGATTGCCGCAAGGTGGATTGACGCCGCCGTCGCTGGTGGTGCCGTAGAGCACTCCACTGACGTCAAGTACTGGTGCGGCAGGCTCGGATCCCTGACCGTTGCCGGTAAAGTTGTAGAGAATGTTTTCCGAGTACTTAGACCCCCTCGGCTTCAACGCGAAGACCGTGCCGCCGAGCTGGATGCTGCCCCCGTACAGCGTCGTTCCTACAAGCGTTCCGTTACGCTCAACGACTACTGATGCCTGTGGATCGTTGCCGTCTCCGGAACCGGAAAAAGCATGAATCACTTGCTCGCTGTAGCCCGATCGGGTCGGCGTCAGTTTGTACACGGTGCCGTTGCCGATGCTGCCGTAGCCGCCGAGACTCGTCGTGCCGTAGATGGCGCCCTTAGAATCCATGGCTAGCCCAGCCGAGGGAATTACACCATCGCTACCGCCTTGGAAGGCGTGCAAAGTTTTTTCCGTGTAGTAACCCGACTTTGCCGGCGAAAGAGTATAGACTGTTCCACAGCCTTGGAACGCTCCCGGACACGCCGACGCCGCTCCCGATTGCGTGGCGCCGTAAATCACTCCGCTCGCGTCGATGAGGAGTCCGCCGAGCGGCCACGCGCCATCGGCGCCGCCCGTGAATTTATAGATGACGCTATAGGAGTAGCCGGTGCCGGCGGGCGTGAGTTTAAAAATGGTTCCCTCGCCGTCGAGGCCCTCTTTTCCGCCGAATTCGGTGGCGCCGTAAATCGCGCCGGTCGAGTCCATCGTGAGGCCGCCTTCCGGCTCGCAGCCGTCCGGCTTGTTTTGGAAACGGTGCAGCGTGCTTTCTACGTACGTCTTTCCTGACAACGTCAGCTTGAATACGGTTCCACACCCGCCGAGGCGCGATCGCCTGGCGCCTTGAAAGGTTTCGCCATAAAGATTGCCCGCTGAATCGGCGATCACCGGGGCGAGCGGGTTTTCGCCGAGCCGCACGTTGCGAAAGACATGGAGCACTTGATACAGGGGCGCGGTGCGGTTGGGCTTTACGATTGATCCCGCTGATGCCGCGCTCGACGCCGGCTCGATGGGCAGAGGTGGGGAAGAGGACCCGCAACTGGCCGGGAAGCCGCCCGCGGCGAGGGCGATGGCAAAGCGAGCGATCGTCGAGGTTCTCATCGTGCCCTTCCTTAATATGGGAGTGGGCCTTAGCCGCCCATGGTAAGCAAGCCCTTCTTGAAGGTTGCGAAGGGCGGGCCGGTATGCTAGCATGGGTCTCTGGAACGGACCGGCGGTCCGTTTTATTCATGTTGTGGTAGACTACTGATGGCAAAGAAAGAGACACGCGTGATGGTAGTACTCGCCTGCACGATCTGCAAGCGGCGTAACTACAACACGCAGAAGAATAAGTCAAAGACGACGGACCGATTGGAACTCAAGAAGTACTGCCGCTTCTGCCGAAAGCACAATTCCCATCGCGAGACGAGATAGGGCGGTAGCTCAATTGGTAGAGTCCTGGTCTCCAAAACCAGTTGTTGCAGGTTCGAGTCCTGTCCGCCCTGCCATTCTACGGTGATCCTTTGGTGAACGAACAGCAGAAGAAGCAGGCGCAGGCCATTGCGGGAGGCGATTTCGTCCGCGGGGTGATTGCGGAGCTGCGTCGCGTCACCTGGCCGACGCGCGATGAATGGATCTCGGCGACGGTGCTGACGATCGCGCTCGTGGTCGTGATCGGCCTCTTTACGTTCGTGCTCGACCAGCTCTTCGGCTGGCTCTTCAACGTGATCCATCCGGCGCTTCCCGGGACCTAATTTTTAGTATGTACGATATTGAACACTCCGAGTTCGGTACCAGCGACCGTACGGCCGACGAGCCGACGATCGACGACAGCCAAATGGCCGACGTTGCCGGCGCCGACGAGGCGGTAACCGAAGAGACTCCCGCGGAGCAGCTCGTTGAGGCGCAGAGCGAGGCGGCGGAGCGTATTATCGCGGACACGGAGGCGACGCCGGTCGAGGGCGCATTAGCGGAAGATGGCACGTCGGACGAAGAGGCGCCGGCCGCAGACGCCGTCCCCACCGCAAAGCCGAAGGATAATCGCGCGTGGTTCGTGGTGCACACATATTCCGGCTACGAGAATAAGGTAAAGGCGAACCTCGAGCGGCGCATCCATTCGATGGGCATGCAAGACAAGATCTTCCGCGTGCTCGTGCCCATGGAAGACGAGGTCGAGTTCAAAGACGGCAAGCGGAAGATTACGCCGAAGAAAGTGTTTCCGGGCTACGTGCTCGTCGAGATGATCATGGACGATCAGTCGTGGTACGTCGTGCGCAACACGCAAGGCGTAACGGGTTTCGTCGGAAGCCCGGGTCCCGGCGAAAAGCCCGTTCCGCTGCAGGATAAGGAAGTAAAGACCATCCTGAAACAGATGGGCATCGAGGCGCCGAAACTCAAGATCGACTTCAAGCGGGGCGATCGCGTAAAGGTGACGTCGGGCCCGTTCTTCGACTTCACCGGCATCGTCGACGACATCACGCCCGAAAAGGAACGTCTGCGCGCATTGATCTCAATCTTCGGGCGCGAAACGCCCGTCGAGTTGGAGTTTTTCCAAGTGGAGAAGGTATAGGTTTTCTCCTACGCGCCTACGGCGCTTCGCTCAGGATGACACGTACGCAATACCCCGGTGTTCGTTGCAAACAAGTAGGGGGAGAACAACGATTCGCAAGGAGATAGATAGTGGCTAAGAAGGTTGTGGGCAAAATCGGCCTGCAGATTCCGGCGGGCAAGGCGACACCGGCCCCGCCAATCGGTCCCGCGCTCGGACCATACTCGCTCAACATCATGGATTTTTGCAAGCAGTACAACGAGCGTACTGCGTCGCAGTCCGGCATGATCATTCCGGTGGAGATCACGGTCTTCGACGACCGGTCGTTCACGTTCATCACGAAGACGCCGCCGGCGTCCTTCTTGATCAAACAGGCGCTGAAGCTCGAGTCGGGCAGCAAAGAGCCCAACCGCAACAAGGTGGGCAAACTCACGCAGAGTCAGTTGGAAGAGATCGCCAAGGTAAAAATGCCCGACATCAACGCCAACGACATCGAAGCGGCGAAGAACATCGTGGCGGGCACGGCGCGCTCGATGGGCGTCGAGGTGGAGGCATAGCATGCCGCAACATCACGGAAAGCGCTTCAAGGCGCTCGCGGCCGGTTACGACGATCGCCGCCTCTTTTCGACCCCTGAGGCGATCGAGATCGTGAAACGCAACGCCAACGCGAAGTTCAACGAAACGGTGGAGGCGCACGTGCGGCTGGGCGTGGATCCGAAAAAGAGCGATCAGAACGTGCGCGGCACCGTGCTCTTACCGCACGGAACGGGACGGACGGTGCGCGTGATCGCGTTTGCCAAAGGCGACAATGCGAAGGCCGCGCAAGAGGCCGGCGCCGACATCGTCGGCGATCAGGACTTGATCGATCGCGTGAAGGGCGGCTTCACGGAGTTCGACGTTGCGGTCGCGACGCCGGATATGATGGCCCAAGTCGGTAAGGAGCTCGGACGCATCCTCGCGCAAAAGATGCCGAACCCTAAGGCCGGCACGGTGACGCCGAACATCGGCGGCGCCATTCGCGACATCAAGGCCGGTAAGGTTGAGTTCCGCTTGGACAAGACCGGCATCATCCACACGATCGTCGGCAAGGCAAACTTCGACGACGCGCACTTGGTCGAGAACGTCACGACGCTGTTGGACGCGATCGTGCGGGCAAAACCATCGGCGTCGAAGGGCACGTATCTGCGCAGCGTCACGCTCGCGAGCACCATGGGGCCGGGAGTGAAGATCGATCCGAATAGAGTAAAAGCCACCGCCTAGGAGTACCACTTCGTTCGCGCGAGCAACAACTACCGGCACGTCGGAATGAGTAGCGCGCGCGCTCGGCCGGCCCCAGCGCCCGCTTCTCGCGGCAGCCTACGCGCTGCGCCGGGTGGACGGCGACCGCCGAGGGGCTAACGATAACAAAGGAAAAAGGGCGGCGCGAGTGCGCCGCCCTTCCACATGCCGGGCAACGTTAGAAGATGGAGTTCTTGATGTCGGCTTGCATTACCGCGTAGTCCACGGTGCCGAGGCCGGTCGGAACGTCCCAGCCCGGCGTTGCCGAGCTCGGGATTCCGTTCGAACCGATGAGGATGTCGTGGAATCCGCCGATCGGCGCGGTGGTGTCGGGTGGAGCGGCCGACGTGTTGCAGCCGGGTTCGCAGGTCGGGGTGCAGGCCTTCGAGCCTAGGGCGCAGGGTTCGTAGTAACCGTACACGCCGTAGTACACCGGCGACGCGAAGCCCAGCCGGTTACTGAAATGCGTTTCCAGCCGCGACCAGATTCCCATGGACATCGGCGACGATAGGCTCGTGCCGCCGACGCCCGTCTGAGTTCCGTTCACGAAGACGTCCATCGGGCAGCCGTTGTTGTCGGCGCACATCGCGATGTCGGCGATGCCTCGGACGGCGCTCGGCGTGCATTGCCCGCAGATGCCGTTGGCTTGCCAATACGGCGCGTTTTCGAAGGCGCTGTAGCCTCCGCCGGTGCCCATCCACACGTGCTCGCCGTAGTAGGTGCCGGGCTCGTTGCCGTTGGCGTTGGTGTCGAGCGTCGTGCCGCCGACGGCGACGACGTAGGGTGATGCTGCCGGATAACAGACGACGGGGGCGCCGCTATTGGAAGCGCCCGTCGCCAGCAGCACCGGACAGCCAGAGCCGTTGTCGCCGGTCGACGCGAACATCGTCATGCCCTGAGCGGCGGCCTGGTTCAACTCCTGATCGTCGAGGGCCATGGAGCCGTCGGCATACGCGAGCGGTTCCGGCTCGCCGAACGACGAGTTGCCGGCCTGGGTGAGGTTGTCGTTGACCCACTTGCTGTACTCGAGCGAGATGTCGGAATCGCTCAGCGACGTGGTGTCGTACACGTAGAGCTCTTGCACGCGACCCGCGATGCCGCTGGAGATCTGCGTGTCGAGATCCCACTCATCGAGTCCCGAGGTGTCGGAGCTGGGCGTGCCGACCTGTACGGTCGCGTACTTCACCTTGGGGATCGCCCAGAACGTTTCCGCGGTGCGCAGATCCTTGACGACCTGCTTGACGTTGCCCTCGGCCATGACGGCGATGTTCGTCTTGCCGCCCGTGGTGCAGGGCTTGCCGCTGCACGTCACTGCGTCATACGCGACTTGATACTGCGGAGGCCCGTATTCGCCGCCGATGCAGATGCCGTTGACAACCTGCAAACACGGCGGGGGCGTGCCCGCGGCATACGTGATGCGCGAATATGCGGAGCGCATCGAATGAACGTGCATCTGATAGAGATTGTGCAGCCCCAAGACGGCCGCGACGACGTTGTGGAATCGCGCCGGCACGAACGCCGGCTGCACGTTGCCGTAGACCACTTTGCCGTTTGCGACGACGCCGTGGATCTGCGTGTGGAACGCGGCCTCAACGCGCGCGACCGAGGCCGTGCCGCTAACGATCAGGCGGTTCGGCTCGGTCTTCACTTGCGTGAAACCTTGTCGTTCCAGATAGTCGGCCACGGCTTTGGCTTGCGTTGATGTGGGATTGAACTTCTCGGTGAACTCTTGCGGCGTTAACCAACGGCGGAGCATCACGTGCCCCGGCGCGTATTGCTCGCGCACGAGCTGCGCGGCGCCTTGGCGATCGCGCATGTACAGCCCGACGACGATGCGCAGCGACATCGAGCGCGGGACGACGCCGGCCGTCGCGCGTTCCGTAAAGCTCTTGATGGGAACCGCCACGGTGGCCGTGGAGGCCCAGCCCGGCGGGGCTTTTGCCGCCGGGGCTCCGGCGGACCCTGGCCCCGACGAACCGGGAAGCAGCGGTGACGTTGCGTTTCCGGTGCAGGACGCTACCCCGATCCCTACGGCCAGGGCGGCGTATACGAGAGATTTGTTCATGGGTGACTCCTATGCAGCAAAGCAACAGGTGCGGACGACTGCTTCGACGTCCGCAACGAAGCCCTAGCCTTATACCCATCCCGGGCCCAGGGAATGGGGGTCTGCGCCGGTGGCCAAACAGGTCCCCGGTGGGGAAGCACGGGGAGGCGGTTACGCGTCTTAGGCGGGCGCTGCCGAGCGAAGCGCGGGCGTTGACCGAACTCGCGGTGAGGTCGAAACGGGCGTGGGGGTACGACGACGCCTTTATGCAGCGCGTCATGCCCGACATGATCGTGCGGCCGGAATATCTGATCGAGGAGCGGGGCATCGTCGCCGAGATTGCGGGCATTGCCGTTGGCTACGCCATCCTACGGGTGGATGGGCGGAGCGCTTTCTTGCGCGATTTATTCGTCGAGCCCGACCGAATGCGCGCGGGCATAGGGAGCGCGTTATTCCGTGAAGCGACTCAGATCGCGCGCGAACAGCGCGCTGCAACGCTGACGTTAGAGGGCGATCCAAACGCCATAGGTTTTTATCGCCGGATGGGCATGCACCAGGTCGGCGAAGAGCCGTCCATAGCCGGCGAAGGTCGAATGCTTCCGGTAATGTCGCTCGAGCTTACGAACGTGGAGAGGCCTGCGCCCACGATCGAGACCGCTCGGCTTATTTTGCGCGACTGGCGGGACGATGACGTCGAGCCGTGGGTTGCGCTGAACGCCGACCCACGCGTCGCGGAGTATCTCGGGAGAAGCTTTACCCGAGAGTTCTCTGAGGCGGCGGCGATACGAATGCGCGCGGCACTGCGCGCTAACGGCTACGGATGGTGGGCCGTCGAGATCCGGGGCGGGGCGCCCTTCGCGGGTGTCATTTGCTTGCAAGACGTCCCCTTTCATGCGCCCTTTACGCCGGCGCGCGAGATCGGCTGGCGCTTGGCGCACGAGCACTGGGGCAAGGGCTACGCCACGGAGGGAGCGCGCGCGGCGCTCGACTTTGCGTTCGAGCGCCTGGGTTGGAATGAAGTCGTCGCGTTTACGGCAGCGTCAAACGTTCGCTCGCAACGCGTGATGGAGCGACTGGGCATGACGCACGATCCAGGCGACGACTTCGAGCATCCAAGGCTTGCGGAGGGGCATCCATTGCGGCGGCATTTGCTGTATCGGATTCGGTCGCGTCCAGGTTACTTGGCTCGGAAAACGGCTTGACGCCGGGGATGGCCGGCCTTAGAATTGTAGTCATGAAGACTACAAGGGTGGTCGGGGTGCGCGATGCAAAAGCCCGCCTGAGCTATTTGCTTCGCGAGGCGCAGCAGGGCCGGGAATACATCGTGACCGATCGCGGTAAAGGGATCGCAAAGATTGTGCCGGTGACAAACGTGCAACGGTCACTGGCCGATCGTCTTCGACGCCTAGAAGAGATCGGCGTGCTCGAGCCCGGACCGAAGCGAGTATCACCAGTCTCGCCACCGCTTCCGCTCAAGCGCGGCCTTGCGCGCAGGCTGCTCGATCGTGATCGTGAAGGGTGAATCCGCGAAGAAGCGCCGTCATCTATTGGGATACGTCGGCCGTCCTTTCAGTGCTCTTCGAAGACGAGCACAGCGCGGTAGCATTGCGCCGAATCCGAAGAACGGATGTGCATCTGCTTTCGACATTGGCATGGGCAGAGACGCATGCAGTGCTCGCCCGGCTCAAGCGCGAACGCAGAAGCTCACTCTTTCCGGCTGCGCAAGACGTCCTAACGACGGGTCCTTGGCGTCGGTTGAACACGGTGCCGGATTTTGATCTCGTTGAGTCGTTGTCGCTTGCGTGGCCCCTTCGGGGCGCCGACCTATGGCATTTGGCCGCCGCCAAGACCCTCCAGTCGGAGCTGCCGGAACTCACGTTGCTATCGTTCGATCGGCGACTGGCCGACGCGGCCAAGGGGGAAGGCTTATAACTATTAGGAATCTAGTTGACGCGAAGCCGACGTGGTGGTATGGTGCTATTACATTTGTAATGGCGCGGAGGTAAAGTGTCGCGGAAGAAGGCGCTCGTGTTGACCGATCACGAGTTGCGCCTGATGGAAGTGTTGTGGCGGCAAGGGCGCGTAACGGTCGCGGAGGTGGTCGAGCGGCTCGGGCCGCCGCCACTTGCCTACAGCACCGTGCTCACCACGCTGCGCACGCTGGAGCAGAAGGGCTACCTCGCCCACGACGAGGACGGCAGGGCATACGTCTATTTCCCGGTCGTGCCGCGTGACGACGCAGCCAGGTTCGCAGTGCGGCATCTGGTGGACCGATTCTTTGGACGGTCGCCGGGTGCACTCGCGGTATCGCTATTGGACGACTCAAAGTTGAGTGACGACGAGCTTGCGACGATTCGGCGCATGCTGAGCCGCCGGCGGAGGGCAGCGGATGA
>JAFAXS010000031.1 GCA_019240755.1 Vulcanimicrobiota bacterium | reverse complement strand
GCGCGCGGCTGCCGGCTTGTCTTCGGCGCGCGCGATCGACGCGGAAAGCCGATTCTTCTCCGCCTGGCGCGCTTCCGTTTCGCGCAACGCGCAGCGGTACTCTCCATCGTAACGGAGAATCTCATCGACGACGGAGGCATCCAGCCCACGGCGAACGAGAGCGCGTCGTATGCGTTCGGGATCGCGCCGAATCAGAGCGATGTCCAGCATGGAGAAGCGCGCCATTAAGCAACCCGCAAATCCAGTCCTACCGGTACGGCGCTTTGTGGCGGAACGACTGCTTTCGCCAAGTCAGGCGGTTGCGCGCTTCTTGGCGCAGCAGCGAATCGGACCGCTCGACAGCGAAACCGTCGCGCTGCTCGACGCGAGCGGACGCGTCCTGGCGCGGCAGATACGCGCGGATGCAGATTACCCAAGCGCAGCACGCTCCGCGATGGATGGGATTGCGGTCGCAGCGAAGGCCACTCCCGGACGATTCGCCATCCGTGGCGACGTTCGAATGGGCAGCAGCACCGCACAGGAACTCGATGCGCAATCTGCGATGCGAATCCCGACCGGCGGAATTGTTCCGCACGGCGCCGACGCCGTCGTTCCAATCGAAGACATACGCGTCGAAGGCGACGTCGCGACCGTCGCGCACGCCGTCGCGCCAGGCGCCAACGTCGTCCCCGTCGCGGGCGACATGCGAAGCGGAGAGACGCTGCTGCAACCGGGCCGGCGGCTGCGTCCCGGCGACGTGGCGCTCCTGGCGGCGCTGGGAGTGACGCGGATCCCCGTGTATCGCCGTCCGGTCGTCGGCGTACTCTCGAGCGGCGACGAGCTCGTCGACCCGTCGCGAGCGGCGGAACCGGGACAAATCCGCGATTCGAATCGCTACGGAATCAGCGCGGCGCTGCGGGTGCTCGGCGCCGAACCAAAACAGTATGAGATTCTGGCCGACGAGCCGGAGTCGGTCGCGCAGGCGCTGCGCGGCGCGTTGAACGACTGCGACGCCGTCGCCGTCTCCGGGGGCTCGTCGGTCGGCGAACGCGATCGCTTACCCGCCGTCGTGGAAGGCCTCGGCGACCCCGGAATCATCGTGCACGGCCTGCGCGTGAAGCCCGGAAAGCCGACGCTGCTCGGCGCCCATCGCGGCAAACCCATTGTCGGCTTGCCGGGGAATCCAACCTCGGCGCTTATGATGTTCCAAGCGGTGGCCGCTCCGATCGTTTCGTCGCTGGTTGGTGCGCCGTTCGAGGTACCGGCGCAGTGGGGACGCCTCGCCGCACCGGTCCGGAGTCGTCCGGGCTGGACGTGGTACATCCCGGTGCGCTTAGAGGATGATGGAGCTCGCCCGCTGGCGCATCCCCTGCCGCTGCGCTCCTTTGCGGTGAGTTTGATGGCGCGGACCGATGGGTTCACCGTCATGGAGGAAAACGACGTGCACTGGCGCGCAGGTAAAACGGTGCGGGTGTGCCGCTTTCTGGGAGGTTAGAGGAAAGAAGTTGGTTCGACAGACGCGCGTGGTCGAGGCCGTTCCGGCTACGACGCCGTTTATCGGTCCCGAGCAACTCATGCGAGAGACCGGGCAGGCGCAGCTCGTGCGTCTCGGCGCGAACGAGAGCGCGTTTGGTCCGTCGCCCCGCGCGGTAGAGGCGATGAGCCGCGACTTGCCGCGTCTCGCGTGGTATGGCGATCCCGAGTCGCTCGATCTGCGCGACGCCCTCGCCGAGAAACACCGCTGCGCACCCGACGAGATTCTGGTCGGCGCCGGGATCGACGATCTGATGGGGCTCGCCGTGCGCGCGTTCGTCGGACCGGGGAATACGGCGCTGTGGACGCTCGGGACCTATCCGACGTTTAGCTATCACGTGATCGGATACGGGGGCCGGCCGCTGACGACCCCGTATCGGAGCGACGGCACGCCGGATTGCGACGCGCTGATCGAGGCGGCGCGGCGCGCTTCGCCGACGATCGTCTATCTCGCCAACCCGGATAACCCGAGCGGTCGCTTCATCGAGCGCCGCGAGCTCGTTGCTTTTTACGAGGCGTTGCCGTCCGATGCGTTACTGTTACTCGATGAGGCCTACGCCGACTTCGTGGACGCGGCGGATCTCCTGCCCCCGTCCTTCGGCGACCGGCTCGTGCGCTTGCGCACGTTCTCGAAGGCCTACGGGCTCGCCGGAGCACGCATCGGCTACGCCCTGAGCAGCCGCCGCAACATCAGCATCTTTGCGAAGATTCGCCTACAGTACGGCGTGAATCGCAACGCGCAGGTCGGCGCGCTCGAATCCTTGCGCGACGAACCGTTTCGGCGGCACGTCGTTGACGAGACCGCGCGGGCCCGCGACGAATACTATCGCCTCGCGCGCGAGCTCGGCCGAAGCTACATCGAATCGCAAACCAACTTCGTCTGCATTGACTTCGGCACGGCGTCGGCGGCTACGCGCGTGATGAGCGACCTGCTGGAGCACGGCGTATGGGTGCGCAAGCCCGGCGCCCCACCGCTGGATTCGTGCATTCGGGTGAGCGCCGGCACGCCCAGCATGCGCGCGACATTTGCAGCCGCGCTTCGTGCCGTCACCGAGGTGACCGTCTAGGGCGGTTCGACCGATGCGTTACGCGATTCTCTCCGACATCCACGCCAACGTGGATTCGCTGCAACAGGCCCTGTCGAAGACCGGCGCGGACGACGTCATCGTTTCCCTCGGCGACGTGGTCGGGTATGGCCCCAATCCAAATGAAGTCGTTCGCCTGCTGCGCGACCGCGCGCGTCATGCCGTCTTGGGAAATCACGATCTGGCTGCGCTCGAGAACTTCGGTGTCGAGCATTTCAACGAAGCGGCGCGCGCCGCGATTCTTTGGACGCAGGGCGTACTCGACGAGGCGTCGCGAGGATGGCTCAACCTCTTGCCGTACGAGTTGCGCTTTCCGGACTTTCTGCTCGTCCACGGTGCGCCGGTGAAATATTTCGAGTACATCCTCGATAAAGAGGAGGCAGCCGCGGCGTTCGATCGGACCGACGCCCCACTCATCTTCGTGGGACACACGCATATCGCGCAGTATTGGGTTCGCGATGGCTCGAGAGCGATCGGCCACAAGCACATGCAGCATGGGGGCTCGCTCGAACTCGAGGACGGGAAGCGCTACATCGTTGACGTCGGCAGCGTCGGGCAGCCGCGCGACCTCAACCCGCTCGCGTCGTTCGCTTTCTACGACCCTAGCGTCAAGCGCGTCGAGTGGCTGCGGTACGAGTATCCAATCGAGGAAGTGCAGCGTAAGATGCGGGCGGCGCGACTGCCGCGCTACCTCGTCGATCGTTTGAGCCGCGGACGATGAGCGAGCTTCCGTTCGACGATGGAAACTGTTTCGCGTGCGGTGACGACAATCCGATCGGCATGCACCTTCGCTTCAGCCGAAGCGAGCCGGACGGCGTCGTCGCGCGCGCCGAGCTTGCGTCGCTCTATCAAGGCTGGCGCGGAATCGCCCACGGCGGAATCGTGATCGCGTTGCTCGACGAGGCGATGGCGTACGCTGCCGGCTTTGCGGGCCACCGCGGCGTGACGGCGACGATGAACGTGCGCTTCCGCAAGCCCGTGCCGCTGGAGACGCCGATTGAGGTGCGCGGACGAGTAACCTGGCAGCGGCGTAACGTTCTCGGCGTAGAGGCCAGCGTCGTCGACGGCGACGGCACTACGCTGGCGCAAGCAGAGGGCAGCGTCGTCTCGCAGGGCCGACTGGATGCCGTTGACGACCGGCTGCGGTTATGACCTCCGTCACGCCCTCAGTCGACAACCGTCGTGCGCGCCACGAGTATCACATTCTCGAAAGCTTTGAGGCTGGTCTGGTGCTGACGGGCACGGAGGTGAAGTCGATACGCACGGGCGGCGCGAGCTTGAGCGAAGCCTACGCGCGGGTGCGTAACGGCGAGGCATGGCTGATGGGAATGCACGTTCCGCCCTACAAGCAGGGCAGTTTTTCCAACCTCGAACCAACGCGACCGCGCAAGCTGCTGTTGCATAAAGCGGAGATCGTGCGGCTGCAGAGCAGAGTGGCCGAGAAAGGACTGACGATCGTTCCGCTGCGCCTGTATTTCACGCGGGGTATCGCAAAAGTCCAGCTCGGCATCGCTCGCGGCAAGAAGCTGTGGGACAAGCGCGCCGACGTGGCCCGGCGCGACGTCGAACGCGAGATTGCGCGCCACGTGCGCCGTTCGTGAGAGGCGCTCGGCACGAGCGGTCCGTCGAAGAAGCGATCGCGCACGGCGGCGCGATCGTGGCGGGCGACCGCGTCCTGGTCGCCTGCAGCGGTGGTCCGGATTCAGTCGCGCTGACCGCGGCGTTGCACGCCCTTGCCGAACGCCTCTCGCTAACGTTGGCGATCGGATTTGTCGATCACGGTGTTCGCGCATCCGCCCTACAAGACGAATGCGTCGTACTCGAACTCGCGGCGCGCTTGAATGTGCCGCTCGACGTCATGACGCCGGCAATCGCAGCGCGCGACGAGCAGGTGTTGCGCGATGCGCGGTATGCAGCACTGGCCGATGCGGCGGTTCGGCGCCGATGCAACGTCGTCGCGACCGCGCATCACGCCGAGGATCAAAGCGAGACCGTATTGCTCGCGCTGCTGCGGGGCAGCGGTCCGACCGGACTGGCGGGCATGCATAGCCGCAGGGCACTCGCGACGAACGTTGATCTCGCGCGGCCTCTCATGGCCGTTTCGTCGGAACGCTTGCGCGACTATTGCCACGCGCGCTGCTTGCCCTATGCGGTGGACCCGACGAACGCCGACGTCACTGTTCGGCGCAACGCCGTGCGCACTGCGCTCGAACAGTTGCGACCGGTCTTTCCCGGCCTGGATCAGGCCGTGGCACGCGCGGCAGAGTTGCTGACCGCGGAACAGGATGCGACCCCACGCGCGCAGCTGCGGCACTCCGTGCGCGAACGGTTGGCGGCCGATGACACGTTGCGCGACATTGACTTCACGCACATCGAGGCCGCAGTGCGCGCGCTCGAAGAGGGAAGAAGCGGAACCTTTCACATGAAGCCTGGGATCGCGCTGAGCATCGAAGGCGGCTCAATTCGCGGTATCAAGCGACTGTGACGGCGATCGGCGTCGTACCCGCGGTGGGGCGAGTCATTTATACGCAAGCGCAGATCGCCGCGGCGATTGAGCGGCTCGCCCGCGCCATCGCCGCGGATCACCGCGGGCAACTTCTGATCCTGCTCGGCGTGTTGAAGGGAGGGGTATGCCTCATCTCCGACCTCGCCCGAGCCTTGTCGGCGGTGCCCGGCGGTCCCAGAGATATTATGGTAGGCACCTCGTCGTCAGCCGTTACCGCGGTTCGCTGGAATCCGACGCGCCGATCGAACTTCTTAGCGATAGCGGGCGGTCGCTCGAAGGAGCGTCCACCGTTCTGGTGGATACGATTGTCGACCGCGGCCTCACGCTCGCGGCGCTCCAATCGTTACTGAAAGAGCGCCGGCCGGCCACGCTACGGACGTGCGTCCTGCTCGCTAAGCCGGCGCGCCGTCGGGCTGCGGTGCAGGTCGATTATCGCGGGCTGGCCGCTCCGGACTCCTTCATTATAGGTTACGGTTTAGACTACAAGGAATGGTATCGCGGTCTGCCCTATCTCGCCGAGCTTCGAGAGGAACAAACGGTCTAACGTCAACGTGAGCAAACACCTTCGCTCGATCCTCCTCATCATCTTGGTCGTCATTGCGGCGTTTTTCATTGTGGAACGATTCGTGCAGCCGACCGAAGGGGAGACTCGGCTCGATTACGGCGCGTTCTATCAAAAGCTCGAGGCGGGCCAGGTACAGTCGTTTCACGCCACCGGGCTGAACGCCGTCGGCGATTTGACGAACGGAACTAAGTATAGCGTCGCGGTTCCAAACGTCGATCAAAGTTTCGTGAACGAAGTGTATCGCCGCGTGCATAGCGGCGCCATCAGCTTCGAACAGCAGACGAATACAGGCTTGCTCTCCAACCTGTTCTACATCGTGCCGTTGGGCTTGACGATCCTCATGCTGTTCTTCATCTTGCGTCAGGCGCAAAGCGGAGGAAGCCAAGCGCTCTCCTTCGGCCGGTCGCGCGCGAAGATGCTCTCCGAGAATCGCCCAAAGGTGACGTTCGCGGACGTGGCGGGGGTGGACGAGGCAAAAGAAGAGCTGGCGGAGATCGTCGATTTTCTCAAGTACCCGAAGAAGTACCAGTCGCTCGGAGCGCGCATTCCCAAAGGCGTGCTGTTGCTCGGGCCGCCGGGCACCGGCAAGACGCTGCTGGCGCGCGCGATCGCCGGTGAAGCGGGCGTGCCATTCTTGTCGATTTCCGGATCCGACTTCGTCGAGATGTTTGTCGGCGTCGGTGCGTCGCGCGTGCGCGACCTGTTCGACCAGGCGAAGAAGTCGGCGCCCTGCATCATCTTTATTGATGAGATCGACGCCGTCGGGCGGCAGCGCGGCGCCGGGCTGGGCGGCGGTCACGACGAGCGCGAGCAGACGCTCAATCAGTTGCTCGTCGAGATGGATGGCTTCGATCAGAACACGGGCGTCATTTTGATCGCGGCGACGAATCGCGCCGACGTGCTCGATCCCGCGCTCCTGCGTCCCGGACGCTTCGACCGCCAGATCGTGGTCGCGCGTGCCGACTATAAGGGCCGAGAGAAGATCCTCGAAGTTCACGCCCGCAACAAGCCGCTGGGCAAGGAAGTTTCGCTGGAGACGCTCGCAAAACGCACGCCGGGATTCTCCGGTGCCGATCTCGAGAATCTGCTGAACGAAGCGGCGCTCCTTGCGGCGCGCCGCAACAAGAACCTGATCGAGATGAACGATTGCGATGAGGCAATCGATCGCGTGATGGTTGGGCCGGAGCGTAAGTCCGTCGTGATGTCCCAGAAAGAGAAAGAGACGACGGCATATCACGAATCCGGCCATGCGGTCATCGGCGGGTTGCTCGAGAAGTCCGATCCGGTTCACAAGGTGACGATCATTCCACGCGGGATGGCGCTCGGGATCACATGGTCGCTTCCGGAAGACGACCGTCACAATCGCACCAAGGAAGAGTTATTGGCGATGATCACGCGGGCCATGGGCGGCCGCATCGCGGAAGAGATCAAGTTCGGCGACGTGACGACGGGCGCCAGCAACGATTTCGAACAGGCGACGGAGCTGGCTCGGCGCATGGTCACCCAGTATGGCATGAGCGACCTTGGCCCGATTCAGTTCGGGCGCGGCGCGCACCAGGTGTTTCTGGGCCGCGACATCAGCGAAGAGCGCAACTACTCGGAAGAAGTGGCGAGCAAGATTGACGGCGAGGTTCGCAAGATCATCGAAGCGAGCTATACGACCGGGAAGCGAATTCTCAACGAGAACTGGGCCAAGGTCGAGCGAATGGTGGCGTCGCTGCTCGAGTACGAGACCGTCGAGGCCGACGAAGTGCGGGCGATTCTCGAAGGACGCGAATTCGATCGGCCGCGCTCGCAGAGCGCCTCTCCCGAGCCCGCCGCCGAGCGTCCCGTCGTGGACGAGCCCAAACGCGCCGAGAAGCCGGCGCGGCTTCCCCCGAAGATCTCCCCGGAACCGGCATGATGGCGCGAGCGGCCATCGCCACGATGCTGCTCTGCGCCTTGCCTTTTCTTGCTCCGTCGAGCGCCGACGCGGGCGCGCAGCAGACCGGTGCACTGCCGCGAGGCGGTTCGTACGTACTGTCGCCGGATACCACGGTGGCGACGGCGGCGATTGGGTTATGGTTTCGCGCGCCGGCTGCGGGGTACGACAACGCGACGGTCGGAATCGCGAATCTAGCGGCGACCGCGGCGGCCGTCGCACCGCTCGCGAGCGGCAAGTCGCTCTACGCTCTCGTGCACACGGTCGGCGGCGAGCTCAACATCGAGGTTTACCCCGACATCATCGGAATCGGCGCGGTCGTCCCCGCGGCCGCGGCGCGCCGCGTCGTCGCCGCGATGACGGCGGCATACTTTGTGCCGACCATTGACGATGCCGGCGTCAAAACGGCGCGCGCCAACGCCGCGGTCCTGGGCGTCCAGCAGCGATACGAGGCGGACACCACCCTGCACGACCTCTTGTTCGCGCAACTCTTCAAGGCGGGTCCGGCTCGGTTTCCACCGTTGCCCAGCGCAGTCTCGCAGCTGACGAGCATTTCAACCGCATATGTCGGCGCCTATGCCAAACGGGCATTTCGCGCGAGCAACGCGGTGCTCACGCTCAGTGGAAACATCGATCCTTCGACTGTGACGGCCGTTACGGACGGCAACGGTGCCGGCGCAATGGACGGGCCGTACGATTCGACGCCGGCGAGCGGTCCGCAGCCTATTACCGTGCGCGGAGCGATCGACGGCGTCGGACTCGCGTGGATCGGCCCTTCGATCGCCGATGAAAAGGCCGCGACCGCACTTGATTTCGTGGCCGATTACTTGTTTCGCGAACAGACCGGCATTCTGTGGAAAGCCGTCGATCGCGACGTTCCGGACGCGTTGGTGATCGGTCAGTTCATCACGCTGCACGACCCCGGCGTGATGATCGTTACGATCGGGGGCACTGGAGAAAAACAGGTGGAGCAACAGATTCTTGACGGGCTCGATCGCTTGCGGCAACCGTTGGACGCGCAAACGTTTGCCGCCGCTCGCGAAGCCTTTCTGTACCACGTGGCTTCCGATACGCAGACGCCAGCGCAGCGCGCCGATAACTTCGGCTGGTACAGCGTCGAGGGCGACCTCGAGTACGCGCCCGGCATCCCCGACGGTAAGTACGAGCAGTTGGCGCGCGCCTTGGATCCCGCCTACGTCGCGGACGTGGTCCGGCGATATTTGGGCGCACCGGTAACCGTCGAGCTCGTCGCACCGCCGCCGCAAAAGAGCGCCTCGTAAATGAACGTAACGCGTAAGCTCTCGGCGATGGCAGCCGCGGCGATTCTGGTCGCCGGCGCGCCGAGGTCCGCGTACGCGGCCGCGGCAATCGGCGTGCCGAGCGTGCAAAGCGCGGACGGAGCGACGATCGTACGCCAGCTCGACGACGCCGTGTCGCTCGCGGGAGTCACGGTCGTCGTGCGCGCCGGCCTCGACCGTCAGACCCTGAAGCAGAACGGCCTGGCCGCCCTGGTCGCGCAGACTATCATCCGAACTCCGGTTGCAAGTGGGAGCTCGCCGCTGGTGCCGCTGGAAGATGCGGTCGCGGCGCACGGCGGTTCCATCCACTTCACCGTCGACCCAAGCGACGTTCGCTTTTACGTTGAGTCGCTGAGCGCCGACGCTCCCGTGGTGCTGAGTTTGTTCCGCACGGCGCTTGCATCCCCGAACTTCTCGGCCGCAACCGTCCGCGACGCGCGCGCCCAGCTGGTTGACGAGATTCATCGCGTCCAGCAGGTCGCGCTGCAGGTCGGCCTCGACATGCTCAACGCTGCGTCGTCGCGTGAAGCCAACATCGGCCTGCCGGAACTCGGAACTCCCGCGTCGCTCGCGCAATTCTTCAGCCGCGACGCGAGCGCATTCTATCGCGCCTACTATCGCCGGGGCGGCTGTATCGTGAGCGCCGCAGGGCGCCTCGACGCGGCGGCCTCGGACATGTTGAACGCAATCCCAAATGCGCTCCCGGCCGGGTCGACGCAGCCACTTTCGGTGGAGTTGCCGCAACTGCGCGGTGCGACGCGAGAGATCATCACACACCGCGACATTGCCTCGCCGTGGCTGATCGCGCAGTACCCGGCGCCGCAGGTCAATAGCCGCGACTTTGGCCCGATGCTCGTCTTGTCGGCCTTCGTGCGCCGCACGCTTGCGGACATCGCGCAAGTTCCGGGCGTCGTGACGCCCACGTTCGCCTCGCGCTCCGTCGGGACGGTCTATGCCTACGATCGCGCTCCCGCCAATCTCGTTCTGTACGTCAACGGCGGACTGATCGGCGATCCCAGCCGCGCATTCGCGACCGCGCTCTCGGTGGTCAGCGTGTTGGCGGCAACCCGGCTGCAGGGATCC
>JAFAXS010000140.1 GCA_019240755.1 Vulcanimicrobiota bacterium | reverse complement strand
TTCTCCGATATCTCTCCCAAACGGCAGGGAGAGCTGATTGATGTATCGGACGCCGACCCGCACGACCGCTGCGCCCTCAAACGCGGCCGAACACAGGTCCCACAGTCGCCGAGCTTCATCGCGAAATAGCTGCCAATTCTCATATGGAGTCAAACGGTGAAAGGCGAATCCGCTTAAGTGGATCTGCAGCCGTTGCTTTCCGTCAACCGACGAGTAAATGAATCCGTCATTTCTATGACTGGTCGTGGTTCCAGCCTGCGGACCAGTCGTAATCTCCGCCGTAAACTGCATCCGAGGTGACTTCTGTGGATAGTCGCTACGTATCTCAGCGCCAAGGGCATCTAGCGTCGCCAGCTTCTCGGGCGGAAGAGGCGTAACGAATATTTCCAGGAGCGCTTCCAGGATGGGGGCTTTTGAGTAATGCCCTTGCTCGGCGGGAGCCGGAAGCGTCATGCCGTAGACCTTCCGCCGTGAGGGCTGGCCGTCCCCTCCTCCGCCGGGTCGTCTTACCTCATGGAGGCCGGCCCAAGCATAAGCACGGCAACCGAATGGCAACCGCACCGCTTCCGCGGCGCGAAAAAGCGTTACAAAATAAGGCTATCAATGGAGCCGTCGACGGGGATTGAACCCGTGCTCTCCTCTTTACCAAAGAGGTGCTTTACCACTAAGCTACGACGGCAATAACAGGCTCGACCCCGCTACTGCGCCGATGACCTGAGCACCTACTACGAGGTCAGGCACCGGCTCAACCGAGATGAGGTATGGCTCCGCCCACCGCACGTGGGAATTCTGCCCGTTTTTCGTGGCATGAACTCGTAATGATCCACAGCTTGGTGCCGTATCCGAAAGCGGGATCAAGTAGACCGAGCATAGCTCCGGACAATAGACTCCAAAGAAGTCTATCTGATCGACATACGACTTACAAACACCGCCTTTGCGGTGGTAATGAGAACTGTACGTATTGAATAGAATCGCGCCGTTCCGTAGGCGGCCTGTCTTAACTTGCACGCGGGAGAGCTTCTCATCCAGATCAATAATCAGGTCGTAGCGCGCATTCTCGCCAATGGGTTTTGCGACGAGATAGCCCTTACGCGCCAGGGCAGTGGCAACGATGAGCTCCGAGAGTTCGCCGATACTCTTGGTGTCACGCAGAAAGGAGACGGAGTTCGTAAGACTCATAGACCGATGTTCACATTTTAGTGTGCCAACTGGTGGGCATTGTGAAGTGCGTTCCCAATTTACCGGCCAGGGTTCTATCGCTCTACTCACGAAGTTGGCTTTACTTTAGGAGGGACCCTTATAATGTATTTTTCCTCGGCAACGCTGCGACGTATTGGCTTCGGCGGTCTCGTCGCAGCCGCATGCCTCTTTACGGCAGTACCCGTGCAATCGCAAACGCTTCGGCAGCAGATGGCGATGAAGCTGGCGGTCGATGCGGGCGACACGATGGTCAACAAGATTAACGGCGAAAGCTGCGCACAGTTCGGTCAGATGATGGCACAGATGAAGAGTAACAAATCGAGCTCAACGTCGTCGCACCTGAAGAGTAACAGCGCGGCGCGGGAAAAATTCGTGAACATCGTCGCTGGACCGATGATGAACAAGATGATCGACTGCGATATGCTTCCAGGAGGAATGTAATGCGCCGCTTTGTTTTCGCAATAGTTCTTGCGGCTCTTCCGGCGATCGCGCTGGCCGCAACGCTCACGCCCTCGACGCTGGTAGCAAATCCATCGTCATACGACGGAAAGACCGTAACGGTTGAGGGAACCGTGTCGAATTTCCAGACGTCGAACACGCTGATGGGCAAGGTCGCCGGCTTTCAGCTCTGCGACTCGAAGTGCATCGTCGTCGTCGACAAGACGGCGGCGACGCGCAGCAACGGCGCAACCGCGACCGTGACCGGCGTCTTTCATACGTCGTTCTCCGGGCCGAAACGCACCTTCAAGAACGCGGTGGTCATCGAGCGCTAGCCGCCGGTCGAGGTCAAAAAAATGGGGCTTCCTTTTCGGAGGCCCCTTTTGATTTCAGGCTTTCTTTACGACTTTTGTTTATGACGAAGGTCGGAGGGCTATCCAACATTTTTTGGAGCGGGCGGCGGGAATCGGACCCGCGACTCTTGCTTGGAAGGCAAGGGCATTACCACTATGCAACGCCCGCGCACTGGGCAGGGCTGGATTCGAACCAGCGTAGCGCTCTCGCGCGCCAGATTTACAGTCTGGTGCCATTAACCACTCGGCCACCTACCCACGACCTGGAATCTCGGCGGGCCAACCAGGGTACGATAGCGTCGGAGCAAGGTCCTCGGCAAGATGATGGCCCGTGGAGCGCCAACGCCCCTTCATGCTCCTTTCATGCGCCGCTCAAGGGGGCGACCTATCATGGGTTCCATAGCAACCTTGCCGCCGGTTTTGGAGTAAAGCGATAGGATGGCTCGTCGAGCGATTGGCACGGTGGCCTGCACGATCGGACTGCTCCTGGCGGCTTGCACCGGCGGGGGCTTCGGTTCGGGCGGCACCTCCTATGTGGGTGGCGACGGCGTTCAGACCGTCAGCGACGCGGCCGACGCGCTCGACGCTCATCGCAGCTCCGCCTCTGAGAACGCCAAGACGGCGATCGGCGTCACCGATGCGCTCGGCTCCATCGTGCGCGACATCGGCAAGGCCGAGGAGCGCCTGACCTTCAACCCGCGCGCCCTAGCGGAATCTTCGAGCTCGCTGTTGCGAAAGCGCGTGATCGCTGCATCCGAGCTCATCCTGCGGCGCGGCTTCGGGAACGTCGCAGAGTTTTGTCAGAGCTCGGCCGGCTACAGCCTCACGGGTATTCCTTCGCTCGACGTGACCTTTGGCTGGGAGAGCGGCGCGTTCTCCGGCGGCTACCGTTCCGTGGACGAGCGCGGTTTCTCGACCTGGTCGGCCCATGCCGGCGGGACGATCGTTCAGGCGCCGATCGGCGCCCTGTGGATCCGCCAAGATGCGGGCAGCCGCAGCTGTCCCATGAATCGTCCCATGTTCACGCTCAACGGCTCCGATGCGACCGAGGCGTTCTCGATTCCGATCACGCTCGTCTTCCACCGCGGTTATCTGTCCGGTTTGAACGTGCTTCACGGAGTGTTTTCCGCTGGGGAGAGCCTCGATGTGACCTCGAGCACGGCGCGTCGATCGGCCGAAGTGACCGGAACGATCCGGACCGGCCGGACGCAACTAGCGACGTTCCATACGAACGCGCATGGAAAGGGGACGCTGACGATCACCAGCACCGGCGCGCAGTACGTTATCGCCGACTGGATCGTCGTCGGGATTTAGTTTAGTCCTCTAGTCCTTCCCAACGCACGCGACGCGACGCGACGATACGAGCGCAACATTTTTTGCGCTGACCGTGTGCTTTGATGCGTTGACGATCGCCGTCGCGGAGCCGCCGCCGCCCGAGAGCATGATGGATTGCGCGTTCGGATTCGCATCATCGATGTCGGAGTTTATTCCCGACCCTTCGGCAATGCGCACGTGGCCCAGTGCGATTGCTATCGCACCGAGCGTTCCGGCCGAACATGCGGCCAATGCCGCCTTGAAACTAATATTCGAGGGCTGAACGGTGACGGTAGTCGTGCCGCCGGTTGCACCCAACGCAACGATGAGCGCCGCGATGATGAATGATTTCATAGCGCTGATTGGTTCGACCAGAGGAATAAAGGGCCTTCGCTTCCTCCTTCGAAGCTCCGCCGGTGCTTCTCCTCAGCGATATCAACGATACGATCACCCGTTGTGAGATCGAGGGAATTCGCCGTGGAATCGCGGCGACGCGCCGACTCTATCCCGATGAGCATGCCGAAGGTTTTGACATTGCCGGCGGCCTCGCGGCCTTTACGGGCGTTGGATCGCCGCTGTCGCAGGCGTACGGCGTCGGAAGCGCGGCGCCCGTAACCGATAGCGACGTTGCGCGGATCACGGCGTTCTACGAGTCGCGCGCTGCGGTTCCGCGAGTGTTTGTAACGCCGCTGGCGGACCCGTCGCTCGGGGTATTGCTGGCGAGAGCCGGTTACGAACCGGCGGAATACGAGAATGTGTTGGTTTGCGACGACTATTCACGTGCTCGGCGCGACGACCGCGTTGTTATCTCTTCCGACATACCGGCGTGGGCGAGAGCTTCGACGGAGTCGTTTCTCGATCGCACCAGGCTCGAACCCGGCGACGATAAGATTGCGACGATCCTCGCATCTTCCGAGGGGGTTTGTCTGCTGGAGGCACGCAACGGCGAGGCGATCGTGGCGACGGCGGCGATGGACTTCTGCGGCGACTGTTCCGGGCTCTTTGCCGGCTCGACAATGCCGGGTTATCGTAACCGCGGCTGGCACATCGTCATGATCCGCGACCGGATGGCCCGCGCCCGCGACGGCGGAGCGCGCCTCTTGCGCGCTACCGCGAAGCCCGCGAGCGTCTCTGAGAACAACTTCCGGCGTTGCGGCTTCGAGGTACTCTATACGCGCACGTTGTGGGAGAGAGCCGGATGACAACAGCGATACGGTGGAAGGACGAGACCGACGCGCAATGGCTCGAGGCTCTCATTCGTGACCAATGGGCCGGCGAGCCGCTGATCGTTCATGGAACGGAGTATCGGCTCGCGGACTGCCCAACGCTGATCTACGGTGACCGCGAAGGCGCGGCGGTTTTTGCGCTCCGTAGCGAGCCGGCGGAGCTGCTGCTGCTTCACGCGCTGCGACCGGGGGCCGGCATCGGGAGCGCGCTGATCGCGGCCGTAGTTTCTGCGGCGAAGGAGCGCGGGCATGGGCGGCTCCTCGTAACCACCACCAACGATAACTTGGCGGCGCTGAGATTTTATCAACGTCGTGGATTTCGGATGCATGGGTTGCGTGTGGGTGCGGTGGATGACGCGCGCGTACGCAAGGCCTCGATCCCCCTCGAGGGTTTCAATGGAATTCGATTGCATGATGAGATCGACTTGGTATTGGAGATTTAGCTCCCACGCAATGCGCCGCTAAGAGGTTTCGACGCTCTTACGGAGCCAACTTAAGCTCCTATGGCCGACGTGGCGGAATGGTTACGCACCCGACTTGTAATCGGGAAGACGTGGGTTCGAATCCCACCGTCGGCTCCATTATTTGTTATGTGATGTCAAGATGATGGCGATGCGTTGGCTCATGATGGTCGGAGGTACGGCGGCGTATCTCGCGTTGGCGATTTGGGGAGCCGGTGGCTTCGCGCCGTTCTTTTCACGTACGCCCTTGATCGCGCTCACCGTCGTGTTCTTTGCGATTGCGGTCGCCGCCGTGTTTGCCGGCGGCGGAGTAACGCGGGGCGAGCGGGAGGACCGGTCAAACCGCTGGGTGCTCTACGTCTTTGTCGCCGTGGGGCTCGCGCTCGGTTTCGTGCCCGCGTACACCGATCGCATCGGATTCTGGACGATCGACGGCGAGGCGATTCGGTGGCTAGGCGTCGTGCTCTTCGGTGTCGGGGGTGCGCTTCGGATTTGGCCGGTCTACGTGCTCGGCAATCGTTTCAGCGGCCTGGTCGCGATTCAGCGCGATCACCGGCTCATGACGACCGGCATTTACGGCATCATTCGTCACCCGAGCTATGCGGGGTTACTGATCAACTGCGCCGGATGGTCTCTAGCGTTTCGGTCGGGCTTGGGACTCGTTCTTACGGCGATCATGGTTTTTGTGATCCTCGCGCGCATCCGCTCGGAAGAGCGGCTTCTGCTGTCACATTTCGGCGCCGAATATGAAGCGTATCGCGCTCGAACGTCGCGCCTCATTCCAGGTATCTACTGATGCAACCGGTGCGTCCAAAATGGGCGGACGGTGGGCTCGTACTCGTCTGCGAACGCTGCTTCAAAGAACGGATTCCCGAAGAGGATCCGGACGTCGCGCAGCGCATCGGCGACTTTCATCTGCGCGATTGGCTCAAAGAGCGGCTCAAGGCCGAGGGACACTGGGGCAAGATTCGCGCGATCAATACCAGCTGCATGGACGTTTGCGCGCGCGGCCGAGTCACCGTTGCGATCGAGCCTCAACGGGGCGAGCCGACCGTGATGATCGTCGATCCGATTGCCGATCGGGACAAACTCTATCGAGTTATCGTCGAGAAGCTGAAGTGACAGGGCCTGTGGCGCGGTGGAGGGCGGCGCGAGCGAGCAGCCGCGTGGAGTCGAGGGTCGGCAGTGAGGAGTTTGAGTCGCTAATGATCAGCGGAATCTCGGTGCAGCCGAGGATCACGGCGTCGCATCCCTGCGTCTTCATCGCGTCAACCACGCCTTGGAAATACTCGACGCTTTCCGGCTTGATAATCCCGTAAACCAGCTCCTCCATAATAATGCGGTTCATCTTTTCGCGCGCTTCATCCGAAGGACGAACGTACTCGAGGCCCCGAGCGGATAGCTTGTCGGGATAGACGTCGCTGCGCACGAGCCAGCGCGTTCCGGTTAGGCCCAGCCGGCTAAACCCTCGCGTCGCCGCTTCTTCCGCCACGGCGTCTGCGATGTGCAGCCATGGCACCGGCAGCCGGTCGTTGATGAAGGGCAGCGCCTGATGGATGGTGTTGTCCGGGCAAATTAGAAAGTCTGCGCCGATCGCGGCGAGTTTCTTGGCTGAATCGAGCATCAGCTCGCCGACGCCCCGCCAGTCGTCACGTTCCATACGCTCGTTGTACGTTGCGAACGAAGGCGAGTGCATGGAAATCTCGGGGTGCTCGTACGGGCCGAGCAGCGCCGCACCTTCAGAGCAAAGCGTCTGATAACAGAGCGCCGCGCCCGGGGCCGAACATGCCACGATGCCGATGTGCTGCGACGTCATCGGCCGATCGTCATTGGGCGAAAGACGAACAGGCTGTCGCTTTGGCGGCTCCCGCCGGGGACCGGCGCGCCGGCCGGAACGTACAATAGATCGCCGATCACCGCCGCGCCCGTTCCGTGGCGTCCTTCCGGGAGCACGCCGAAGGGCATCCAACAGTTTCGTCGATCATCGTAAGCAAATACCGTTGAGAAGGCGCTCGACATACCGGCCTGCTCGCCGCCCATCGCCCAAATCCTCTGCGTAAAGACGGCCACGGCCATGCCGCTCCGCGGCGCGGGAAGGGGCGCCGCCGCGGTCCACCGATCCGTTTTGTTGTCGTAGACGTCAACGTATGCCGTGTTGCGCGCCGGCGTATCGATGCGTCCGCCGACCGCGTAGAGCTTGCCGTTGAATTCGACCAGACCCATGTGATCGCGGCCGACCGGCAGAGGCGCGCGAACGATATACCGGTTCGCTCGCGCATCGTACATGAGATGCGTCGCCACACTGTGCACGTCTCGCCCTCCGACGAGATGAATTTCGTCATTGAAGAGCGCTACCGAGACGGACCCGAGCGGGCGCGGCAACGGTGCGACCGGCGTCCACCGGTCCGCCTTTGGATCGTAGACGTTCGCATCCGGCACCGCCGAGTTATTTTGCGCCGCGAATCCGCCGAACGTGTAGATCTTGCCGTGGTAACCGAGGGCGCCGACGTGATTCAAGCCGCGCGGCAACGGAGCGACGTCTTGCCATTTTCCGCCGAGCCGGTCGTCGCGCACATCCGGCGTAAATTTTTGGACCAACGTTTGGTCCACGTTACCGTTCGCGTATCCGCCGATCACATATAGCGCGCCGCCGACCGTCGCGACCGCGACTTCGCTGCGCCCAACGGACAACGGTGGCCCTGCGTTCCAGCCCCTTTGAAGCGACGCCGCCGCAATTAGCACAACTGCGGCGGCGACGGCCTTCACTGGAATTCGAATTCGGCGAGGTTCTTTTCGATCTTCCGTTTGACGCGCTGCAGCGCGTTGTCGATTGACTTGACGTGGCGCCCCAGATCGCGCGCCATCTCCTGATAGCTCTTCCCCTCGAGGTAGGATTCGAGGACCTGGGATTCGAGCTCGGAGAGATTCTGGCGGATTCGCTGGCGGATGTCATCGGAGACTTCCTGCGTCACGACGAGCTCTTCCGGATCCGACGTCTTCTGCGACGCCATGACGTCGAGCAGCGTCCGTTCGCTGTCCTCGTCGTAGATCGGCTTGTTCAGCGAGATGTACTGATTCAACGGAATGTGCTTCTGGCGCGTCGCCGTTTTGATGGCCGTGATGATCTGACGCGTGATGCAGAGCTCGGCGAAGGCCCGGAAGCTGGACAGCTTGTCGGCCTTGAAGTCACGGACCGCCTTATAGAGCCCGATCATGCCCTCTTGGATGATATCCTCGCGGTCGGCGCCGATGAGAAAGTAACTCTTGGCCTTGATGCGGACGAAATTCTTATACTTGTTGAGGAGGTACTCCATCGCGAGGTTGTCGCCGGTCTTCGCGATGGCGACCAGGTCCTCGTCGACGCGGTGCTGGTACTCCACTCCATCCGGCACGGGATGGGTCATTGCCATTTTGTTCTTTTGCCTCGTGGTCGTGACGTGCCGCATGCGCAGGCCGCAGCCCGTCGGGCGCGGCACATCGAGGCTAGTATATAAGAGGTTCCCCCTCCCTCGTCAAGGACGGAGTGAGCATTCGCGTTGCCGTAAGGCTTCGTAAAGAAGGATAGCGGCTGCCACCGAGGCGTTGAGCGACGCCACCTTGCCTCGCATCGGGATCCGAACCAAGTAGTCGCACTCCCGCTTAATGAGCGGGCTGACGCCTCGATCCTCGGCGCCGATGACGAGCACCAAGTCGCGATTGAGGTCGGCCGCGGCGAGATCGACCGCGCTCTCGGATGCATCCGCGCCCACCGCCCACGCCCCCGCCTCCTTGAGCGTCCGGATTGCGGCGGAAAGGTTGCCAACGCGCGCGACCGGCAGGTATGCCGTGGCACCGGCCGCCGCTTTTCTCACCGTCGCATTTATTCCGGCGGAGCGGCGGTCGGGCAGGATCAGGCCCGTCGCACCCGCTGCCTCCGCTGTGCGCGCGATCGCCCCGACGTTGTGGGGATCCGTCAAGTGGTCCAGCACGACGAACGTGCGGTTTCCGGGGTTTGCGCGTCGTAGTAGTTCGTGCAGCGCAACGTATTGAAATGGCGGCGTGACGGCGACGATGCCTTGATGCGCCCGCAACGGCAGCCGCTCGAAGAACCCTCGCGATTCAAATTTGATGGGAACGTTCCGTTCTTTGGCAGTCGCAACGATACCGCGCAGCGCAGGATCGTCGCGACGCGCAGCACTGACGTGAATTGCATGCAGCGCTTCGTCCGCACGCAAGGCTTCGTCAACGGCATGGATGCCGTAGATCAGGTCGTCGAAATCGAATGCGGCGCTGGGCCGGCGCTTGCGCACCTTATCGCGACGCGGCTGAAACGTACGACCAGGTGGTCCCGTCTTTGCCGTCGTTGATCTCGATGCCGCAGCGCTGCAACGCCGCGCGGAGGCGATCCGACGTTGACCAATCTCTTCCGCGTCGCGCTTCGTTACGGGCGGCCAAGATGCGCTCCACTGCTTCGTGCGGCGGGAGGCCGGCGATCGCTACGCGCATCGAGTCCGCCTCTGCTGCGTCCAGTGCCGCCTGCAAATTCGAGACCAATTGACCCGGCAGGGTCGTCGCCGGTTCTTCCAGCCACGCGCCGGTCGGCGTGACACCCAGCACTTCGAGCCAATAGCGCAGATGCGCAACCGCCGCTGACGCTATGCTGGGCCGTTCCACCATCGAGGCCGCGCGAGCAGTAAAATCGTAGAGCGCCGCAAGCGCCGCGGCGGTGTTCATGTCGTCGTCGAGCGCCGCTTCCATGCGCGCGTCGAGACCTTCGACTGAACTCGGGGTAACGCCGGAAGAAGCTTGCGACAGCGTTCGGTAGGCCGACTTAATGCGCGCGAGGCCCTGCGCGGCGGCTCCGATCGATTCTTCGGTAAAGTTCATCACCTTGCGATAGCCGGTCTGCAAGAAGAGCCAGCGAATTGCTTGTGGGTCGTGGCGCGCTACCAAATCGGCGAGCGGCTCGAAGTTGCCGAGCGACTTAGCCATCTTTCGGTTATCGAACAGCAGCAGTCCGCCGTGAACCCAAAAGTTGGCCATCGGGGGACGCTGCATCAGCGGCTCGCTCTGGGCGATCTCGTTCTCGTGATGCGGAAAGATCAGGTCCGCGCCGCCGCCGTGAATATCTATGCCCGTTCCGTCGGCATCGAGCAGGGCCGCCGCCATTGCGGAGCACTCGATGTGCCAGCCGGGCCGGCCGTCGCCGTACGGCTCGAAGAGCCAGCTCGGCTCGCCGGGTTTTGCGAACTTCCACAGGGCGAAGTCGAGCGGATCTTCCTTTTGTTCGTCCACTTCGATGCGGGCGCCCGACTCGAGCTCCTCGACGTTGCGGTTGGAGAGCTCGCCGTAGCGTGCAAACGACGCCACGCGGTAGTAAATGCCCTCCGGTGCCACGTAGGCGTGGCCGGCCGTAATGAGCTTTGCGATCATCGCTTGAATTTCGGCGATGTATTCGGTAGCGTACGGCTCGTAGTCGTACGGCATCACGCCGAGCGTTCGCATCGCGTCCTTGAACTCGCCATAGTAACGGATGACCACGTCGCGATAGGTCTCGCCCGTTTCTTTGGCCTCGTTGATGCTGCGATCGTCAACGTCCGTGACGTTTTGCACGTACGTCACGCGGTAGCCGCGGTGCTTGAGATAACGCCGAAGGACGTCGAAGAACAGGAACGACCGCGCGTGGCCCAGGTGCGCCTGCGCCGACGGCGTTAGGCCGCAGACGTAGATTCGCACGTCGCCGTCGCGCATCGGAACAAAATCTTCGACGCTGCGCGTGCGCGTGTTGTACAGTCTCAACGGGTCTGTCCTAGATGACCCAGCTCCAGGCTTCTTCTTCGGTCTCCCCGCCGCGTTCCAACTCGGCCAAGCGCCGTTCCAGCTGATCGAGCCTGCGCCGGAGCGCGACGATCGCGTCGCTCGTCGGGTCGGGCATCTCGACTTGCGGCCGATCGGGCACGGCCCGTACCGGCTTGCCGTCGCGCGCGACGACGCGCGCGGGAACGCCGACGACCGTCGCGTTTGCGGGTACGTCTTTGACGACGACGGAACCGCCGCCGACCCGTGCATTGTCGCCAATCGTTATCGCGCCGAGCACGCTCGAGTTCACGCCGACCGTGACGTTGCGGCCGAGCGTCGGATGTCGCTTTCCGTGCGAGAGGCTGGTTCCGCCGAGCGTGACGCCCTGGTAGATCGTGCAACCGTCGCCGACCTCGGACGTCTCTCCGATGACCACGCCGGATCCGTGATCGATGAAGATTCCCTTGCCGACCTTGGCGCCGGGGTGGATCTCGATCTGCGTGAAGAACCGCGATGCGTTTGCCAGCCATCGCGGCAGGATCGGAACGCCCGCAGAGTGCAGCGCATGGATCGCGCGGTGCGCGACCAGCGCGTGGAACCCGGGATAGGACAGCACGACGTCCAGCCAGCCGCGGGCCGCGGGGTCGCGTTCGAGCGGGGCCTTGAGGTCGGCCAGGATGCCGGCGAGGGGATTGCCCATCTTCAAGAGTTTAACCCCGCGGATCAAATAAAGGCTTCGGGCGGCCTTTACATCGCGTTACGCAACGCTCGAGAGCAGGGCGAGCGCGTGCGCCGCGATGCCGGTGCCGTCGCCCGTGTAGCCCATGCCTTCGCTCGTCTTGGCTTTGACGCCGACGCAGGTGGGCTCGATACCGAGTCGCGACGCAACGTTCTCGCGGATGGTTTGAATAAACGGCGCGAGTTTTGGGCGCTCGACGACGATCGTGGCGTCAACGTTGACGACCGTGAAGCCGGCGCTGCGAACCGCATCGGCGCATTGACCGAGCAGTTCCATCGAGTCGGCATCCTTCCAGCGCGGGTCGCTATCGGGAAAACGAGAACCAAGGTCGCCAAGCGCCGACGCGCCGAGTAAAGCATCGGCGATCGCATGTGCGAGCACGTCGCCGTCGGAGTGACCTAACGATCCGCGATCAAACGGAATCCTGACGCCGCCGAGCATCAGCGCACGCCCTTCGACCAGGCGGTGCGCATCGAAGCCATGCCCGATCCTCACCCTTCGACGGAGCCTGTCCTGAGCGCAGTCGGAGGGCTCAGGGTGACACCGGGTGTTCGGAAAAGCGTTCCCGTAGGATCGCTTCGGCGCGGGCGATGTCGTCGGGAAGCGTCACCTTGAAGTTTGGGCTCGTCGAGGGAACCACGATCGTTTCGATGCCGACGCGCTCGAGCAATGCGGCGTCGTCCGTGGCGGTAACGTTGTCGCGCCGCGCTTGCCGATGCGCATGTAACAGGTCCAGGGCCAGTGCGAACTGCGGCGTCTGCGCCGCCCACAGACGACTTCGGTCCAGCGTGGCGACCACGCCGTGCGAGTCGCGCGCGACCTCCTTGATCGTATCTACGACCGGCGATGCAAGGAGCGCGCCGCGACCCGGCCCAACCGCGCGCATGCCGGCGCGCACGTCGTGAGGAGTTACGAGCGGACGCGCACCATCGTGCACGAACGCACCTTCGCAATCGGCAGTAACCGCTCGAAGCGCGGCATATGCGCTCTCCTGGCGAAGCGCTCCGCCCAGAACGACGCTTGCGTCTTGTCTGCGTGCAAGGCTCGAGACCAGGGTGCGCACCGGTTCGAGCAGCTCCGTTTCCGTCGCGACGACGATCTGCGCGACTTCCTCCATTCGCGCGAACGTCTGGATCGACCAACCCACCATCGGAACTCCGGCCAGCTCCAGCAACTGTTTCGGGCGGCCCAATCGCGTTCCGCGCCCCGCCGCAACGATGACGGCGGCCCATCTCACGAGGCGACGCCCTCCCGTTTGGGGCGCGCGAAAATCATTCTGCCGGCAACCGTCTGCAGCACGCTCGTGACGACGACGTCGGTCTCTTCACCGATCAGGCGTCGTCCGTGCTCCACCACGATCATCGTTCCGTCTTCGAGATAACCGACGCCCTGGTGGAACTCCTTGCCTTCGCGGATCACGGCAACGTGCAACTCCTCGCCCGGGAGCACGACCGGTTTAACGGCGTTCGCCAACTCGTTGACGTTCAGCACGCCGACGCCTTCCACGTGCGCGATTCGATTGAGATTGTAATCGTTCGTGATGAGCTTCGCACTCGTCTCCTGCGCCAGCCGCACGAGCCGGGCGTCAACGTTGCCCGGCGCCATATCGTCGAAGTCGCGCTCGCTGATTTCCACGGCGGACAGTTCCTGCAGCCGGCTGAGAATGTCAAATCCTCGCCGCCCCCGCGTTCGCTTGAGCGGATCCACCGAATCCGAGATCGCCTGCAGCTCGCGCAATACGAAACGCGGAACGATCAGCGTGCCCTCTAAGAAACCGCTCTCCACGATCTCGACGATTCGACCGTCAACGATCGCAGACGTATCCACGATCTTCGCTCCGCCGGCTTGACCGTTGGGCCCGCCGCCACGCGGCACGGGAACGATGCGCAACCGCGCGCCCACGCGCGCGCCGAGATACGCGGCGAAGATGGCCACGATGAGATACAGCACGATCGCGATGTACGTTCCGGCACGGCCCATGTCCGAAATGAACTCGAAGACGATCCCCTTGATGAGGAACGCGATCAACAATCCGACGATGAGCCCGGCCGCGCCACCCGCGATCTCCGCGGGCAGCAGTCCTTCGATCGCGCCCTCGGCTTGGCGAAGCTGGCCCTCGAACAGGGCTTGCGCGAACGGCGCCAGTAACGCGCCGATGATTGCGCCGGCAACCGGTGAAAAGAGCAGGAAGAGAATTTGAATGTCTTCGTTGGCAAAGTGCGGCGAAAACAGACTGAAATAGGCTTCTCGGCCCAAAAGGAAGCCGGTCACGCCGAAGACGAGCATGAAAACGGCGCGTAAGACGGTCTCTGAAAGCTTGCCCGGCGCTACTCGAATGTTACGAATGCTCCACAGACGTCGTTGGCAAGAAAACGGCCTCGCGCCGTTAAGCGCATGGCTCCGTCAACCTGCTCCAGCAACCCCGTCGAGGTAAATTGAGCGATCACGGGAGCGTAGGTTTCGATCACATCGATACCATAGCGGTCTTTGAAGTATCTCAGAGGAACCCCTTGCGACGTGCGCAGCGCGAGCATCAGCGCCTCGCCCGCGCGCCGCTGACCTTCCAACCGCTCGGTTTGCGCAGGAATTGCACTGCCTACCAGCGCGGCAGCGACGTATTCGTGGAGTGATTTCGTGTGGACCGACCGTACTCCGTCCCAATAGGATGCAGCACCGACGCCCAATCCAAGATACTCGCCGTTGGCCCAATAGTTGAGGTTATGCTCGCACTCGTGGCCCGGACGCGCGAAGTTGCTGATCTCGTACTGACGGTAGCCGGCGCGCTCGAGCGTTTCGATGGCGATGCGGTAGAGCTCGGCTTCCATGTCATCCCCGGCAAAGGCCGCAGGCTCCCGTGCGCGCCAGGCCGCATACGGCGTGCCCTCTTCCACCGTGAGTCCGTAGGCCGAGACATGATCCACCTCCAGCGCCGTCGCGGCCTCGAGGGAGCGCTTCCAACTGGCGGCCGTTTGACCGGGAACGGCAAACATCAGATCGAGCGAGATGGCTTCGAATCCCGCCGCGCGCGCCGCTGCGACGACGCCTGCAACGTCGCCGACGGAATGCTTGCGGCCCAACGTGCGGATCTCGTCCGCTACAAAGGACTGCACGCCCACCGAGAGCCGCGTGATGCCGGCGTCGCGGTAGTGCCGCAAGTCGCCGCCGCGGACTAACTCCGGGTTCACTTCGATCGTGACCTCCCGGGCACCGGGAAACCGTCGGCTGAGCCGTTGCAGCAGATCCGCAATGCGGTCGGGCGCGTAAGCGTTGGGCGTACCTCCTCCGAGATATATCGTCGCAGCGCGTTGCGGCGTGACGCGCTCGACC
>JAFAXS010000108.1 GCA_019240755.1 Vulcanimicrobiota bacterium | reverse complement strand
ACTTGCAGCGGGGGTGTTGACAAACGTCTGTCAAGATTGCGGTCTGACGGAGTGGCGTGGTCGCCCGTTGATCATTCAGATCGATCATCGCAACGGAGTTCATAACGACCATCGACTCGAGAATCTTAGAATGCTTTGCCCGAATTGTCACAGCCAAACAGACACATACGCAGCCAGGAACAGGCGCCGGTTTTCTAGGCGGAAGGGATTAGCTGCAGAATCAATTTCAAAAAGGGACCATTAGCAGTCAGATGACTGTTACAGGAGAGCATTTGATTCGCGATAGCTCTTACTATTCGCCCAATTTGAAAGGACTGAGTAGCCGCCGTCACTTCATCGGCAGTTTCTTGTGCTGTATCAAGCTGTAGAACCGCGACCCGAATGTGTGGGCGCAGCCGCTTTTGGCTTGCAGCTCTTTTGCTCTCGTAGCGCGGCTACAACGGAGTAAGCGCGAGCGAGCGCGCAGTCTTTTGGCGGCTTTTCCCTCACTTACCCTTCCAGAAGTTCCACAGTGCGCCGTGTTCTATGTAGCGCGTCGGGCGCCTCACTGCCAGAGCGGGCAGGAATATGCCTACCTCGAGCTTTCAATCATCGGGCGTGATCCGCGCCTTTACTTTCTCGCCTGGCCAGCTGCGCGCGCGACGAGGCGTCGGCAGGCGCCTCCAGTAGCCGGAGGCCGTCTTAGCGAATGCTTTGGTCCACGATGCGCGCCAGGCGTGTGTTCGCAGGGGCTCGTGCAATCGCTGGGCAGCGATCGAGGGGTAACGCGCGGTGAGCGACCGCGCGCGCAGGTTCTGGCGAATCATGGCTGTCGTGGCGCTTGCCGGCATTCCGTTCGTTGTGGCGTTGATAAACCTCGCCACGCCGTTCGTTCCGCTTACCAAATTCGGATTCACTGCCGGTCGCGACGGAGCGATAACCACCGTGTCGCCCTCGTCGGCTGCCTCGAAAGCCGGCCTGAAGCCGGGCGATCGTTTCGATGTCGCCACGCTCTCTCCACAGGAGCGAGTTTATTTGAATTGGGCGTGGGTGCTCGCTGGAACAAGCGCGGAGTTTCGGCTTAGCAAAGGGCCAGCGCGGTCAGTCACGCTGGTGGCGCGTACGCGAAGCGCTCCTGCGCACTCGACCGACACCTATTTCGCGCTCTACGAGTTCCTGGTGCTTTCGAACATCGCCGTCTTGCTACTGAGCGCTGCTCTCGCGCTCGCGTATCCGTCGCGAATGGCGTGGGCGTTCTTGTTCTATGCGGCCGGCTCGCAGCTGGGCTCGCATTTTATCGCGCTCCTTTCGCCGCCTTGGGTTGTCGCTTTTTCCGTATACCACGGCATGTTGTGGTTCGCCATGGCGCCTGCCTTGATCGTCTTTGCGTTGCGCTTCCCGACCAACCGGGTTGGAGGTGCGGGTAAAATTGCCGATCGATGGCTGCCGTGGTTCGCGGTGGCTGCTGCACCGCTGTTTATCGTCGCCAACGTGGCTTTGGTGTATCGCGGCGTCGACACAAGCTTATTCGAAAATTCCGTCACGATCGTTTCGACCGTGCTCTACTGCGCAGCGGTTGCTATCTTCGCAGCCCGGTACATCACCGAGGGTCCGGAACACCGGCCTAGGATGGCCTGGGTGATCGCGAGCTTTCTGGCGGGTTACGGCGGCATCATCATATGGTCAATATCCGACCTTGTGACCTCGGTGCCGCCGAATCTTGCGCTTTTGTTGTCCGCGTTAAACGTCGCCGTACCGATCGCGGTGTTATATACGATTTCCCAGCAGCGCGTCATTTCCGTTTGGTACCTCGTCAACAAGGCGTTGATTTTTGCTACGGTGGTCGCAATTGTGATTGGCCTTATCGTCTTGCTCGATTCATTGACCGCGCGGCGGTTGGAGGAACGATTTTCCGGTGCGGGACTGGCGACGGTTGTTGCCGTCAACGCCGCGGCGGGACTGGTGCTCGGCTTCTTCCTACCGAGATTGTACGGGGCGACGAGAGACTTCGTCGATCGGTATTTCTTCCGAAAGCAGTACCGCGTTCGGCAACAGATGCTCCACTTGGCCGAACGGTTGGCGTACGCCGATTCAAAAGAGCAGATCGACGATGTGCTCGTTGACAGCGTCGTCACTACTATGGAGATCGGATCAGTGGCCATTTTCGTGCGCGGCCAAGACGGGGCGTTCCACCGAAAGGCAGCCAGGGGCTGGAACCAGCGCAATATGCTCGATCACAGCGATTCACAACGCCTGGTGAGAGCGTTTGAGCGGTCGCGCAGGGCCGTGCGCCTGGCCGATCTTCGCCCGCCGATCGTCCGGGGCGTACCGCGAGGAGATGCCGCGCCGACGATGGGGTTCCCAATCTTCGACCAGCACAGTCTTAGCCGTTTTGTGCTCTTTTCAGGGCACCCGTACGGACTCGACTTAGATCCATCGGAAGCGCGGCTGCTCTGGGATGTGACGCGCGGCGCCTCGCGTGGTCTCGCTTTCCTAGGCCAATTGTGAGCAGGCGGGTCGGCCGGCTACGTTTGTTTGATCGCTTCCACGTCGATAACGATGAAAATTTGCGGACTTACCACCACGCCCCCGTCGGGCATTTGGTCATTCCAATCAACGCCAAAGTCATAACGATCGACCCGCGTGCGGGCCGTGAATCCTGCACGCGTCCTCGGCCCTTTGTCGACGCCATCTTCCCACCACGGGGTCTCCCAGTTGCCTAGGTAGCGGACGCTCAAAGGCACCGATCGAGTAACGTCTCTAAGCGTTAGGTCACCGGTTACGCGATAATCAAAGGGTCCGATTTGCGCTACGGCGGTGCTTTTGAATCGAATTTCGGGGAATCGCTCACAGCTAAGGAAGTCCGGGCTGCGAAGATGATTGTCGCGTGCCGCTTCTCCGGTCCAACACGTCGTCGCGTCTATCGTTGTCTCCACGGCAAGCTGCCGCGGGTGCGCGGGGTCAAAATCGAGTTTCCCGTGGATGTTCTTGAACGATCCGCGCACCCAGGTCACCATCATGTGTCGCGCGCGAAACTCTGCCGCCGAATGGCCTGGCTCAAAGGTCCATTTCATGTCCAATTCTCCTGCCGG
>JAFAXS010000136.1 GCA_019240755.1 Vulcanimicrobiota bacterium | reverse complement strand
AAGTACGCGGCCCACATGTTGTGATAGGCGAACGGCATCGTGCCCTGCGTGTTGGGCGGCGGCGTAGGACACGCTGGTAGGCCGACGCTCGGCCCGGTACAATAGCCGAACAAAAAGCCCGGAACGGGGGTCAATAAGCCGGCGAATCCGTTGCTCTGATACTGCGCTTGAAGGTCGGCCTGCGGCAGCGATTGATTCTTGGCCAATGCGACGTCCACGTCGGCCTGGCGCTTGCGGTCTTCGGCCTGTCGCACTTCCGGGCGTTGTTCGCGCGCGCGGGCCACGACCGCAGCAAGATCGTTCGCCGCCGGCGGCTGTTCCACCGAAGTGGAGGGCACGAGATTCGCCTTCCAGATCGGATCGTTGACGTTCGAGGCGATCAGGATCTTGAGTTGATTCTGCAGCTGCGCAACGGTCTGCAGCGCCTGATACACCTGATTTTCGAAGTTCGACACTTGCGTCTGCGACTGGACGGCATCAACGGTTGCGGCCGCACCGCGCGCTGCCAACCGGACGTTGCTGCGCTGCTGGTCGATCGCTTCTTTCAGCGCCGCTTCCTGGATCGCGACGTTTCGCCAGGCCGCGACCAGTTGCCAGTAGGCATTTTCCGCCTGCGAGATCGCGTTGGAGGCGTCGATCAAGGACTGCGCCTCGCCGGCGTCGGCGCTGATGACGGCGAGCTTCAACTGGCGCTTCGCCGGATTCATCCCGGCATTCTTGAGCAGCGGTTGCGTCACCGCGACGTTCAGCTGCGCGAGATAGGTGGGATTGTACGCGTTGAACGTGGTGTTATTAAACGTGCGCTGCTGCTGGATGTCGCCCTGGTATGTCGTGCCGTTCTCCGTCTGGCCGTTCACGCCATATTGAAAAGTTGACTGGTGCTGCACGATATTGCCCGGGCCGGGCGTGAAGAACGCCGCGGATCCGGAGCCGTACTTGCCTTCCAATCCCGGGCCGGCGTTCAAAAAACTCTGCGGCGGGTTCACGGAATAGCTCGACGACGGCTCGACGTGGAATGCCAGATCGTAGGCGCCGCGCGTTTGCACGATGTTGTAGCGCGCGACCTTGATATTGGACGCGGAAAGGGCCAGCGCGGGGCTCTTCACGAGCGCCATCGCGATCGTGTCTTGCAGCGAGATGGCGACGAAAGGCTGCGCCGTAACGCCGACGATTGCCGGCGCGCCCGGCGCCGCCTTCGGAGCGACGTAGCCCGGCGCAACGCTCGGGACGGGCGGAAGGATCAGCGTGGGGATCGCGGTCGGAATCGTCGCACGCGTCGGCAGCGCGTCGTCGGGTTGCGCGCCAAGGCGCTGCAACGGGACGATAGCTGCCGCTACTGCGACGGCGGCGACGACGGCCGATACGATCCGAGCGCGCACGTTGATTACTCCGCCATCACCATGCCGATGCGCGGCCGCTTCAACAGCAGCACGAGCGGCGAGAGGCCGATCGTAATGATCGCCACCCAGCGCGAGGTGTCGGCGTACGACTCGACCGCCGACTGCGCGGAGACGAGCAGTCGCAGCTTCTCCATCGTCGCGCGGTTGGTCGGTCCGCCCTGGGCGAGCACGAACCGCGACGTGGGGTAGCGCGAGAAGTTCTGGCTGCCGGCGAGCTCGGTCTGGTGCACGGTGAAGCCGCGCACCAGCATCGTGATCAGGATCGCGGCGGCGAGACTGCCGCCGATCTGGCGCGAGAGATTATAGAACGCCGCCGTGGCCGGAACGTCGGCATCGGAGACGCTGCCCATCACCGCAACGGACAGCGGAACGAAGATCTGCGCCAGGCCGAGGCCGCTGATGATGAGCGGAAAGACCAGCGAGTGAAAGTCCGAGACCGGCGTCGTGATTCCGCCGAGCATCCAGTTGGATAGCGCCAGCAAGCAGAATCCGACGAACGCTTGCAGGCGCGGGTCCACCAAGCCGCGGCCCACCAAGAATGCGGTAATCGGCGTGAAGGCGAGCACCGCGCCGGCGCGGACCATCACCGTCGCGCCCGAGAGCGTCGCCGTGAAGCCGAGCGAGTTGATCAGATACTGCGGCAGGATGATGATCGACCCGTAGAGGCTCACGCCGATCACGGCACCGAGTATGCTGCCGGCCGCGACCTGGCGCAGGCGCAACACGCGCAGATCCACGATCGGAATCGTCGAGCGCAGCGTCCACCAGACGAACGATGCGAGTCCGGCGGCGGAAAAGAACGTGAACCAGCGGATGCGCGCGTCGTCGAACCAGTCGTACTGCTGCCCGTTCTCGAGAACGAACTGCAGCGACCCGAGACCGATGCACATCAGGATCAACCCGATCCAGTCGAGCTTCAGATACCGGCCCTCGCTGGGATTGCGCAAGAAGTTCCAAATCAGCGTGGCGGCGATGATGCCGATCGGGATGTTGATGAAAAAGATCCAGTGCCAGTTCCAGTTGTCGGTGATCCATCCGCCTATCACCGGGCCCAGCGCCGGACCGACGATCACGCCCATCGCGAAGACGCCCTGCGCCTTGCCCTGTTCCTTGATGCCGTAGGTATCGCGCAGAATCGCTTGCGACGTGGCGATGAGCCCGCCGCCGCCGAGGCCCTGGATCAGGCGCCAGAAGACGAGTTGCCCAAGGCTGTTCGAGAGACCGCACATCAACGACGCGCACGTGAAGAGCACGATCGAGCCGAAGAAGTATTGGCGGCGGCCGAAGCGCGCCGCGAACCATGGATTGAGCGGGATGACGACCACGTTGGCGATCAAGTACGCCGTGACGACCCATGCGCCCAGATCCACGCCGACGCCGAAGTTGCCCTGAATGTTCGGCAACGAAACGTTGACGATCGTGACGTCGATGATTTCGAGCAGCGTCGCCGTAATTACGGCGATGCTGATGACGGTGCGGCGCCAGCCGTGCTCAACGACGGGGCTTTCGAATGCGCTCCGAAAGAGGGCCATGCGCGCGAAGGGTTACTTTACGCGGACGTAGGTTTCGACGCTCATGCCGGGACGCAGCGGCATGTCGGCACGCTGGTCGTCAACTTCGATCCGAACCGGAATGCGTTGGGTGACCTTCACGAAGTTGCCGCTGGCGTTCTGCGCCGGCACGAGGGCGTACGTGTTCTCCGATGCCGGGTTAATGGAACCGACGTGTCCGTGGAACGTCACGCCTTTATAGGCGTCAACGCGAATCTCGACTTGCTGGCCCACCCGCATGCGGCCCATCTGCGTTTCCTTATAATTCGCCGTGATATAGACGTTGTGCGGAACGATCGTCAGCAGCGTCATGCCGGCCCCGATCGTCTGGCCGACCTCGGCGCTCTTCTCGCCCACGTAGCCGTCGGTCGTGGCGTAAATCCGCGTGTAGGCAAGATTCTGCCGTGCCAGGTTGAGCTGCGCGCCCGCCGCCTCGACTTGGCTCGGATCCGCGGCCTGTGCGAGTTTGCCCTGCGCGGTCGTCAGCGCGCCCGACGCTTCCGAGACGCCGGCCTGCGACGCCGCGACGCGGCTCTGGGACGCCGCAACGTTGGCCTGCGCCTGATAGACTTGATCCTGCGCGCCGCGAAGTTGCGCCGCCGCACCCGCGGCCTGCGCGCGCGCCGCATCGAGCGTTTGCGATGCGACGTCGCCGGTGCTCACGAGCGACTGCGCGCGCGACAGGTCGGCTTGCGCTTTTTGGTACGCCTGCTGCGCGGCCGGCACTTGCGCCTGCGCCGCGCGCAGCTGCGCCGTCGCTTGAACGACGCCCGCCTGCGCCATCGGCACCTGCGCCTGGACGTTTTCGATCGCGCCGCTCGCCTGCGAGACGCCGCCCTGTCCTTGCTCGGTGGTCGCGCGCTGATTGGCGGCGGCCAAATCGTACTGCGCCTGCGCCGCACGCAGCTTCGCGAGCTCGTCGCGATTGTCGAGCACGAGCAGGAGCTGGCCGCGATGCACGGGCTGATTGGTGTCCACCAAAATCTTGTTGATGCGTTCGGGAATCTTGCTCGTAACCGCGACGACGTCGGCGGCAACGTGCGCATCGTCCGTACCCTCGTGCGCGAGCATGAAGTTCAGCCACGGCAGTCCCCAGATTACGGCGATCGCAATAACGACGACGGCGGCGATCGCAAAGATGATCCGCTTGCGCGGACCGGAGCGGCGCTCCTCGATTTCGGTCGTCCGGGCGTCGCCGGGCCCGACTCGTCCCGACCCATTACCTTTACGCTCGGGAGCGACCGTTTGCTGATCTACTTCGCGGGTATCCATTACCGTTTTCGAACTCCATTGAGAAAGACGTCGATGTAAAAGCGTAGCGCGCTCTCGGGCTCGTCGCCGTACAACCCGGAAGCCGGAAACTTCTTGCGCCCGAGCGCATGCATGAAGATGAGGCCGAGAAAGACCATGGCTAGCTTCTGCGCGTCGCCGGTGAGCTCGCCACTCCCGATGCGGCGCTGCATAAACTCCGTCAAGACGGCGAGGATCGCGAGCTGCGGACGCCAGGTCGTCTCCGCGAAGATGTCCTTTTCGTACTCTTGCTCGACCAGCGACCAGCGGATCATGTCCTGCAGCGACTCGAAGCGCGTAAACATCGTTCGCGCCAGTACGAAGAGATCTTCGCCCAGATCGCCCGTGAGCTGTGCCGCGACATCCGCCAGCTGAACGTAACCGCAAAAATGCTGCGCACAGGCAACGAGCAGCGCTTCCTTCGTTCCGAAGTGCCGGAAGAGCGTCGCCTCGTTGACGCCGGCGACCTCGGCGATCTCGCGCGTGGTCGCCCCGCGCTTGCCCTTGCGCCCGATCACTTCACGCGCGGCGGCGAGGATGCGTTCGCGCGTCTCTTCGGGCGATGCCGATCGGACGGTTGGGTGCGTGACGATCAAGGCGTCGTTCCGAGGCGCAGCGGCACGTTGGTCTCGTACGCCCCGTACGTGGCGTCGGCCACGGCGCGCACGTGCGGAATGTCGATGACGCCGTGCTGTTGCGAGAGCACGGAATACGCGCCTTCCGAACGATACTGCTGCGCCATGCTGATCTTGCCGCCGCTCGTGTAATACCACTCCATGCGCATCAGCGCATAGCTCGCGGCGTCCACGTAGGCGAGCGTGTGATCGAGGATGTCGCTGTGGATCTTCTTCGTCAGACGCAAGACGATCATCGGCCGGCCGCCGATAACCGCCGTTCCAGCGAGGCTGATGTTCTCCGTCTTCTCCCACGCGCGCGGGCTACCGACGTCGTCGAAGAGACGCTGGAATCCACGCGCGTATCCCGGCATGCGATCGAAGACGACGACGTAGGTATCGGGACGCTTATAGTACGACGTGCCGTCGAGCTTGGGCGCCAAGAACGGAAAGTTTAGCATGCGAATGTCCACGTGGACGCGCGTTCGATAAGATTGCAACGTCGGGTTACGGTCGGCCATACGGTCGACGACGGCCGCCGCGTCGGGCGACATGACGGACACCAGGCTCGGCGCCGGCATCGCGCCCATCACGGACAGGGCGGCGACGAGAGAGATCAGTTTAATGCTTTGTGCGACCATGGTTCTTTGCTTGACGCAAGTGGGTACTTGCACGCAAAGCCTACCATAGCCCCCGGATGTATGCAAGTACTTACATACATCCCGGCGCTTGCCTACATCGAGCTTTCGGCTCTCCTCCGATGACGGTGGCGGCGCGCTTCGGAGCCCCCGGCGGGCCGATACCCTTCGGCCTTGGCCTTGGAGGGGCACATGTACTCCCCGTGCGCCGTCTTTCCGTAACGCGGATCGCCCGGCTCATGGTAAACCTTCGTTTTCGTATTCACCCAGACGGCTTGCACGGCACCGCAGTTGGGTTTCACGCCCACGGCGCCCATGGCGCCTTTTGCCGCGTTCCCCATGGCGCCGGCGGCCGACTGCGCCGCGTTGCTCCCCTTGTTGCCGCCACATCCGGCAAGCCCGGAGAGCGTAAGGCCGAGAAAGGTGAGAACTGCGATCGTGCGCATCTCGAAAGTACCTCCGATCCTACTGCGACTAACGGCAGAGGCGCTTCGCGACAGCTTCAGTCTCCTCCCTGGCTCGGCGGGCCTGCACCGAGGGCTCGCCGACGTAGACCCGCCGTCCGCGTACGAACGTCGCTTGCACCCATCCGTCGGCGCCGCGATAGACGACGGCGTTGACCGCCGGCGACCAGTCGTCGATCTTCGATGCATCGAGCACCACGTAGTCGGCCGGCATTCCGACCGTGAGGTCACCGCCGGCGACCGCCAGCGCCTCCGCGCCTTGCGCCGTGCCGAACGCGAACGCTTCTCTTGCCGAGAGCGCCGCGGCGTCGAGGTATTTGATTTTTTGCAAGAGCGCCGCAGCGCGCATCTCGTCCAGAATCGACGGCTTGACATCGGCGTCGGTCCCGAGCCCGACGAGAACGCCGGTTTTGCGCAATGCCACGACGTCGCAGATGCCGTCGCCAAGGTACTGGTTGGTCATGGGGTTGTGGATGACGCGCGCGCCTTGGCGTGCCAGCAGCTCGCGATCGGCTGCGTCGACGTAGATCGCGTGGATCAGCACGGAGCGATCGCTCAGGGCGCCGAGGTCGCGAAGCAGCTGGATCGGCGTGCGATTGTAGGTCGCCCGGGTCTGTTCTCCCTCGTAGGGCGCTTCCGCCACATGCACGTGCAGCATGCAGTCGCGATCTGCGGCGAATTCGGCGGCGGCGCGAATCATTTGATGCGACGCGGCATGCAGCGAGTGCGGCGCGACGCAGACATGCGCGTCGGGGTAGCGATCCTGCAGTTCGCGCGTTCGCTCCGCGGCGGTTTCGGTGCGCTCGCGGAATTGCGGCGGTGCGTAGTCGGCGTCCATCCAGGTTCGCGCAAGAATGAGGCCGATGCCGGTTTCCCGGGCGGCGCGAATCGCCGCCTCCGCGTGGTCGTTGCCCGCTCCGTTGAGGTAGAAGAACTCCGCGACGGTCGTGATCCCCGCGGCCAGCATCTCTGCGAAGGCGGCGGTAAAGGTCCAGTACACGTCGTCCGGCGTCAGCTTTGGGACGACGCGGTAGAGCGCCTCGCCGCGCCAGCGTTCGAACGACCAGTCGTCGGCCCAGCCCCGAAGAAGTATTTGATACGCGTGGCTATGGCCGTTGATAAAGCCGGGAACGATGAGCCGGTCGGCAGGAAACGCGCGCGCGTCGAGATCGCGCGCCGCATCGCGCACGTCGGCAAACTTCCCGGCGGCCACGATCATTCCGTCGCGTACGACGAACGCGTAGTCCTCGCGCAAGTCGCCGCCGACGAGCGCGCGAGCGCAACGAACGAGCTCGCTAGTCATACGATGCGGCCGTCCTTGACGACCAGAGCGGCGAGGTTGCCGCCGAACTGCCAGCCGAACTCGTTGGGATCGCCGATGCGTAGCGCGACGAAGTCGGCCGGATCACCGATGCGGATCCTGCCGGCATTCGTGCGAAGCGAACGCGCCGCCGCGAGCGTTACTCCGTAGAGCGCT
>JAFAXS010000068.1 GCA_019240755.1 Vulcanimicrobiota bacterium | reverse complement strand
ACCAAGACTTCGCGGTCCACAATCCCAACAACCCGTACATCGCGGTCAACGATCTTCCCAAGCTGCAACACCTGCGCGAAAAATATCCTCAGTTGGTTAAGCAGAACCACTAGCATCTTTGCTGGGGATAACTAACAGAAGACAGTTCCTACTGCAAGCGCCGCTGGCGGCAGCCGCACTCCTGCCTGGCGCCAAGGTCTTCGCGGCGCCGGCGCTCGATGCAAACTCGGTCCGGAGACTCGCGTCCAACGTAAGCGGGCGCGTCATCACGCCGCAGATGCCCGACTATGAATCCTCACGGCAGGTCTTCAACCGTGCATTTGAACGCTACCCGGCGCTGATCGTGCGCTGCGTTGTGGCATCCGATGTCGCGCGCTCGTTGGCTTTTGCGCAGAGCAACAACTTGCAAGTCGCGGTGCGCGGCGGAGGGCACAGCCGGCTCGGCTATGGCGTGTGCGATGGCGGGATCGTCATAGATCTTTCCGCAATGAAACGCGTAGAAGTAGACGCCGGCAAACGAACCGCGCGTGCAGAAGCGGGCGCGCTCGTGCGCGACCTGGACGAAGCCACGCAACGCTTCGGTCTCGCAACGACGTCAGGTGGCTGCCCGACGGTAGGAATCGCCGGCCTCACGCTCGGAGGCGGCGAAGGTCGCTTAATGGACAAGTATGGCGCTGCGTGTGACAACCTGCTATCGGCGCAAGTGATAACCGTGGACGGAAGACAAGTCGAGGCCAGCGCGGATTCAAATGGCGAACTCTTTTGGGCCATTCGCGGCGGTGGGGGCAACTTCGGCGTGGTGACCGCGTTGGAATACCAGCTCCATCCGGTAACCGACGTGCTCTCGGGCTCGTTGATCTATCCGACAGGTCGCATTCCAGAGCTTCTGGAGGCATTTGCCAGGTTTCTGGCAGCGGCACCGGACGAAATGGACGCCCTTGCGCAGGTATTGCCCTCCGATTCCGGTCGGCGTCTGAGAATGGATCTGTGCTACTGCGGGAACTTGCAAACCGGACGTGACTTGGTTAGGCCGCTGCGTGCGCTCGGACCGGAGAACGATACCTTGAGAGTCGTTTCGTATTTGGAAGCGCAGGCGGCAGGCGGCTTTCTCCAAGCGCCGGTTGCGCATTTCCAGACAAACCTCTTTCTGCGGGAACTCGGCGGTGCCGAGACTGCGGCGATCGCAACGGCGGTAAACGGTGCGCCTGCGAGCTGCAAGTTAGTCATCGTCCCGTTGCGGGGAGCCATCAGCCGCGTACGTGTGGACGCCACGGCCTTTGCGCTGCGTCAGCCCGGCTACGAAGTGGACGTGGCGGGAGTTTGGTCTACTCCCGCGGAGAAGGCCCAGGTCGTGCGATGGGTCCGGGATACCCGCGATCGCTTGTGGCCTTTTGCGCACGGCGTGTACGTGAACCAGCTTGGCGATACCAGTGAAAAACTGGTCAAACTAGCGTACGGGCCAAACTACGCTCGTCTGGTCGAGATTAAGAGAAAGTACGACCCTCGGAACGTCCTGCGGCTAAACCAGAACATCCCGGTAGCCTGACCCTTTAGCGCCTAGAACAGCAGCCTCGTTATGGTCTGCGCTTCGGAGACGTTCCATTCGACTACCCTCAGGGCAAGCTCGCCCCGTCCCGTTTGTAAATTTATTTCACCGTGCCGATATGTCTTTGGGGGACGAGCGGGTATGCCGCCCGAGCGATTAACCTGAGAATTAGCGAGGGTGGCATACCCCGAGTCCCCGTAGAGTAGCGGCACCTACCGCGGTGCGTCGGCTACGTGTTGAGCGTAGGTGCGGGGATCGAAATACCACTCCGACAGCGATGACGGGAATGTGATGTCATTGAAGTCGTAGTCCACCGTCGCGTCGCGTCCAAGATACTCCGCGTCGCGGTCGTACGTCGGCGTGCCGTGAATGTGCGTCACAATCGGCATGTCGTGCATCCATCCCAGTGTGACCGTGAAGAGCATGGGATAGACGTGGTGCCCGCTGTCCTCCTCGTACAGTTTGTCGGTGGCCACGACTTCCTTGAGCTCGAGCGTCTTGCGATCGACGTAGATCTCGCGAAGACGGTTGCGGTCAGGGTCGCGCCGTGGAAGGATGCTGACGTGGGTCTCGTCGCCCTCTTCGGCGACGCGCGTCACGCGATAGTCGAACTCGCCGAGCACCGTCACCGATGCGATGACGGGGGGCAGACTTCCGGTCGGCTCCGGCGTCGGCACGAACTCGCGCGGGCTAACGTGCGGGTGGAGCGGCGCGGGCTCGAAGAGGTCGGCCGTCGGCGGACCCGGGTCCCATGGCTCGTTGAACGACGGACGCAAGAATTCGAGCGTGCCGCGCGCCGACCCGTGGTAGACGCGGCGGCCCAAGGCGGCGCGGTCAATCGTGCGGCACCAAATATGATAGGTGTAGCTGTTCACGAGGTCGGGATATCCGTCGTCAAGCGTTTGCTTACGAATCAACGTGTACGTGATGTAGGGCGGCGGTGGCCGGTGCGAACGAAACTGCCGCCGGATCTCGTACAGTAATCGATCGGGCGACGGCAATGGGACCGGCGTCGCGGCAGCGGCAACTGCCGACGACTTCGCGAGCGACCGGTGTGGCGAAACGGCCATGGCAATGCATGTCAAGGCCAGCAGAGCTACCGCGACATTTTTCACTCGCTATTCCTTAGGACCGACGCCGCATCCGTCCTCGTTTTTTTTGATATTAGATCGTCATTAACGCGGTGCCATGCGAATCGCGCCGTCGAGCCGAATCACCTCACCGTTGAGCATTTGATTCTCGACGATGTGCCGTGCGAGCGCCGCATATTCCGCGGGCTTGCCGAGGCGCGATGGGAACGGCACCTGTTTGCCGAGCGACTCGCGAGCCTGTTCGGGAAGTCCGGCAAGCATCGGCGTGTCGAAGATCCCCGGGGCGATGCTCACGACGCGAATTTGGTGCTGCGCAAACTCGCGCGCGATCGGCAGCGTCATGCCGACGACCCCACCTTTCGACGCCGAATACGCCGCCTGACCGATTTGACCGTCGTATGCGGCGACCGATGCCGTGCAGACGATGACGCCGCGATCTTCGCCGGGTTCGGCGGGGCGTTCGAGCATCTTCGCCGCGGCCAATCGAATGACGTTGAACGTACCGATCAGGTTGACGGCGATCACCTTGCTGAAACGCTCGAGCGGCAGCGGTCCCTCGCGGCCGATCACGCGCTCGGCGGTTGCGACTCCCGCGCAGTTGATCGCGGCGTGCAGTCCGCCGAAGCGTTCGGCCGCCGTCGCGACCGCGCGTTCGACCTGCGCGCCGTCGGTGACGTCGGTTTTCACGAAACATACCGCGTCGCCGAGCTCGCGCTGCAGGTCCGCGCCGCGCTCGCTCACGTCGCAGATAACGACGTTCGCGCCGGCACGCGCGAATTCGGCGACGCATGCGGCTCCCAAGCCGGAGCTGCCGCCGCTAACTAGGAAGGTTCGTCCGGCAATTTGCATAGGCCGCCCGTTACAGCCCCGCAGCGACGATATCCTGGATTGACAAATGGTCCGACGGGTACCCTAAGACGGCGGCTGCCACCATCGCGCGTGCATAGGAGGTTTCGAAGCTCATGAATATCGCGTTCTTGATCGTCCGGTTGATTCTCGGGTTGAGCTTCATGGCGCACGGCACGCAAAAGCTTTTTGGTTGGTTCGGCGGAGGCGGAATAACGGGGACGGGAGACTTCTTTGAGGGCCTGGGATTTCGTCCCGGCAAGGCGTTCGCCGCCATCGCCGCGGTCTGCGAGACCCTCGGCGGCTTCTTGACGCTGCTCGGCGCCGGCGGGGCGCTCGGGCCGGTCTTGATCGTCCTCGTCATGCTGACCGCGATCGGATCGGTGCATTATAAGAGAGGGTTTTTCGTGAGCGGAGGTGGCTGGGAACTCAATAGCGCCTACATCGCCGCGGCTGTCGCGATTGCATACGCCGGCAATGGCCTCTATTCGGTCGACAACTGGTTGGGGTTGCAGTTCCTCAGCGATCCGCTCCAAGTATCGTACGCGTTTGCCGCGGCGATTATCGTTGCCGCCTTGAATCTCGTGAGCCGCCGGAGCGCCCCGCCAAGCGCCGGCGCCGCGCGCTGAGCCGGCATGGAAACAATCGCATTTTATGGCGCCGGCATGCTAGGCTCCGCAATGGTGCGCAATCTGCTGCGGCACGGCTTCGCCGTCAACGTCTGGAATCGCACGCCCGAACGCGCGAAGGCCCTAGAAGAGAACGGCGCGCGGGCCTTCGCCGATCCGGCGCAAGCGGCCGCGGGCGCGCAGTCCGTGCACTTATGTCTGAGCGATGATGCCGCCGTAGACTCCGTCATCAACGCCGCGCTTGGCGGCGTCGCGACGGCCGCTCCCATCGTGGATCACACGACCGCCGCGCCGAACGGCGTCGCCGAGCGCGCGCGGCGGTTGGCGGAGGCCGGCTACGCATTCGTGCACGCGCCCGTGTTCATGGGACCGCCGATGGCCGACGAGGCAACGGGCGTCATGCTCGTCTCCGGGGATCGCGCGACCGTGCAACGCGTGCGGCCGACGCTCGAGATGATGTGCAGTGACCTGCGCGACCTGGGAGAGCGACCCGACGCCGCAGCCATCTTTAAGTTGATGGGCAACGCCATGATCTTAGCCGTCGTCGGCGGTTTGAACGATTGCCTGCGCATCGCCGAAGAGCAAGGCCTCTCGCGCGAGCACGCGTACGCGCTGTTCGATTTTTACGATCCGAGCGGACAGATCAAGGGCCGTGGAAAGCGCATGGTTGCGGAGAACTACGAGCCGTTTTGGACCATTGATATGGCGCATAAAGATGCCGTCCTGATGCAAGGAGCCGCGCATCACGAGCGCCTCCCCGTCGTTGATGCGCTCGCGGCGCTCACGCGCGATGTCAGCGGGCGAGGCCTCGGCGAGCTGGACCTCGCTGCGGTCGCGCAACGCTAGTGGGAGTAGATCTCAACCCTCAGGCCCGGCAAATGGCCGACGAATCCATGGTTCGCAATCTCGACGCGCAGGCGCGCGCGATTTGGCCGCAAGAGCTTCCACTCTTCGCCCGCTACGCTCTCCCACCGGAGGCAAACATACTCGACGCCGGCTGCGGCACCGGCGAAATTTCCTCGCGGATTGCGGAGCTCTATCCTCAAGCACGCGTGCTGGGCGTGGATATCGTCGACGAACATCTCGCCTTGGCTCGCGCACGATACGCGCGCTTGGCCGGCCGCTTGCGTTTCGAGCATCAAAGCGTGTTCGATCTGGCCCTCGGCGACGAGCAGTTCGACCTGGTGTTGTGCCGCCACGTGCTTCATTCCATTCCCCAGATGGACCGGGTCATCAACGAGCTGCTGCGCGTCACGCGCACCGGCGGTTACATTCACCTGATCCCCGAGGATTACGGCATGCTCCACTTCCAGAGCGGCGAGCCCGATCCACGCGATTTTTGGCACGAAGTCCCCGCCACGATGGGTCCGGCGACCGGCGTGGATCTTTTTGCCGGGCGCAACGTTTACGGCGTCCTCAGGCGACTCGGCCTCGTCGAGATCAAGGTCGACTACGTTATCGTAGACACACTACGCACGGAGCGCGAAACTTTTGCGGCGATTCTCGAGGCGTGGCGTGACGGCTACGCCGGACCGATCGGCGAGGTCACCGCAGTAACCGAAGAGTCGGCGATCGCCTATTTCAACGCGATGATCGTCAACGTTCGCGACCCGCAAAAATATGCCGTATGGATGCTGCCGGTGGTCAGTGGACAGAAAGCCTGCGCCTGTCCGGCGGCATCGGTAGCGCCGTACGGCGCGGAAGCGGTGAACCAGTCCAAACCGGTCGCGGCGTCGGCGCCGGGAGCGGCGTAAAAACGGCCGCCGGCGCGATCGTCGGCAACGCCGGGCTGAATGGCGTCGGCGTTTCGACGACCGTGCGCGGCATCGTTGCAATGACGAGGCGGCGCGGCTTCGGCTCGTATCGCACGAGCACGCCCAACGCGCGCAGTATCCTCGCGGCGGGAACGTAGACACCGTCGAAATCGCCGGGAACGGCCGGGCGCGCCACGATCCGTACTCGATGCGGCCCGCGTCGGAACACGAGGGTGCCGTTTTGCACCGAGACCGAATCGGCCAGCCGCGTCAGCAGCGGCGCGACCGGCACGTAGACGCGCCCCGCCAACAGCGTGGCGCGCTGGTAAGCAAACAGAGGCCGCCCGTCAACGACGACTGCGACGGGAGTGCCCGGTGGGAATAGCGGCACCTCGCAACGATATACCGCTTGCGATGGTGCGATTCATCTCGGCGTTCCGCGGCGCCGGCTTTCGCTTCGCTCGCGATGGCTGTGCGTTTCACGCACAGTCCATCGCCTTCAACGCCCTGTTCGCGCTCTTTCCGCTGACCGTGCTCGCGCTGAGCGCGGTAACGCTCGTGCTGCCCGATGCCGAAAGCCGCACGCTGGCCTTTTTCGATACGCTCGCTCCGACGCTGCACGACTACATCGCCAACAACCTTCAAACGTATATGTACGGGCGAGGCATCTCGAGCCTCGTTGCGGCTGCGTTTCTTATTTGGTCGGGGAAGAATCTCTTTATGGGATTAGCGTACGCGCTCGATCGCGCCTTGAACGTGCCGAAAGGACGGCCGCTCGTTCACAACATTCTCCTGTCGGTCGTCATGTTACCGGTCACGGGCATCGTACTATTGGTTGCCCTCGGATTGCCGATCGTGCTTTCGATATTCTTTCACGTTGCCGGATTCGAAGACCCGCGACGCCTTACGCATATCCTTGGATACCTGATCTCTATTGCACTGGTCTTCATCGTCGCCGTGGTGCTCTACCAGTGGCTGCCGAATCGCACCGTGTCGTGGGCCTTCTCCTTGCGCGGAGCTACGGTCGTCGCGATCGCGTGGCCCGTGGTGCAGCTCGCCTTCGCGCAATACCTGACGCACGTCGACTTCACGCGCGTTTACGGTGCGCTCACCGCGCCGCTCGTATTGCTGCTGTGGTTCTACTGCATCGGCTCGATTTTTCTCTTCGGCGCCGAGTACAGCATCGAGTGGCCGACCGGGTATCCGGCGAATGTTCCCGAAGAGTTGCCGGCAGATGGCTGAACGATTTCCGGGTCGCTTTGTGAGCGCCGTGGCGCTCTTTTGCTCGGTTGCCCTACTCGCGCTCGCGCCTCCCCCGACGCCTTCTGCCACGCCGCCGCCCTTGCCGCCCCCCGGCCCGGCGGCGCCGGTCGGTCAGACTCCGCTCGTGGTCGTCTATCCCTTCGACGTTCAGACCGGTGCCGATCCGCGCCTCGGGGTCGCAATCGCAGAGATTCTGGGGCAAGAGATGACGGCCGCGGGCGGCATTAGCGTGCCTCCGATACCGAAAGGCGTCAAGCGCGCCGATTTTCTCGACTTCGCTCGGGGCGCCAAAGCCGACTTTTACATCAGCGGCTACGTGACTCCGGTCGGCGACAGCGCGGCCGTCGTGGAGCAGGTTGTCAGCACCGATAGCGGCGTCATTCTCTTCTCGCAGACGGCGCAGGTTTCGAGCGTCGCAGACGTGGCCTCGCAATCGCTGCTGGCGCGCTCGCAGATCCTCGCCTTCCTGGGACGCGGGGCGCAGCAAATGCAGGCGCAGACGTCGAGCACGCCCGCGCCGAGCGCAACGAACGGCGCGAAGGTGCCGCTGAGCGGAATCGCGAGCATCGTCGACTCAGTCTTTCATCATCGCGGCAACGGACGCGGCGCAACGCCCGCGCCGGGAGCGAAGCCCGATCGCGGCGTCATCGTCGCACCGGTTGCCGCGTCGGGAAGCGCCGTCGCGAGCGATCTCGCCAGTGCGACCCACGAACTTTACTTCGCCCTCAACCGATACTTCACGACGCAGATGACGAGCGTTTCGTCCGCGGACATCGCACATGCCGCGGACCAAATTTGCGGCAACAACCGCGATAACACCATCGCCAGCGGAACGCTAACGGAGGCACCGGCGCGCCACGGTCATCTCGATATCACCTTCAACCTGACGGTGTACACTTGCTTCGGTGCTCCATTGGAGCATGAAACCGGAAAGAGCTCGTCCGTGAAGGCGGCGATAGACTCCGCCGTCAGCGCCTATTCGGCGGCGCATCCCGACAACAGCTAGGGGCCTTTCGACTCCGCTCAGGGTGACAAAGTTACAGAAGGCCCGCCGGCGGATCGATCACGATCGTCCGCCGGTCGAGCGCGATTTCCTTGACGATCGCTCCGACCATCGGCACCATCCTCCCGTCCACGATCAGCATGTCGCTCGCAGGAAAGTGCTCGACGCGCTCGACGGCGCCGTACGCCGTGCCGTCCGTGCCGATTACCGCGCAACCGACGAGATCGGCATCCAAATACTCACCCGCTTCGAGCGCTATTTCGGCGCGCGGCGCAAAGAGGAGCGCGCCGGCGTATGCGCTCGCAGCGTCGCCGTCGTCCACGCCCGCGAGACGAATCAACAGACGCCTGCGGTGCTGCCGAACGTCCGTGATACGGACGCTCGACGCCGTCTCGCCGCGCACACAGCGCAATTCGATTCCGGCTGAAAAGAGAGCGCGACCCGCACTCGTCGGGTCGCACTTTAACTCTCCTCGGAGACCGAAGACGCCCGCGATGCGTCCAACGACAACTTCGCGCAGGATAAACTACGTCGAGGACGCCTCTTTGCTATCGAGGATGTCCACCGCGACGCGTCCCTCCGCGGTCGCGCGGACTACCGTTCGTAGCGCGTGCGCGACGCGGCCGCTGCGCCCGATCACTTTGCCGAGATCGTCCGGATCGACGACCAGCTCGATGACCGGCTCGCCTTGCTCATCAACGAAGAGCTCAACGTGTACGCTTTCGGGCTTTTGAACTAACTTTCGCGCGATGAAATCGAGGAGGTCCGCGGCGCGCCGGTGCCCGGCCCAGGGATCGGCCGCCGTTGCCGACGGCCGCCGCTGCGGACGGCGCTGTGCAGGCCGAGTCGAGCTGGGCGTTCGCGGCGCGCGTGGCTCCCGCGCTAATGCCGGCCGTTCGGCATCATCAACGGCAGCTTCGGTGAAGAGTCCAAACTCGTCATCGAATGCACTCACGCCGCACCACTCTTCGCGGCCTTGCTCGCGCGCTTCGACATCGGAATCGGCCCTCGCTCGACGAGTCCTTTCTCTGCAAACAGGCGGCGGACGGTGTCCGACGGCTGTGCTCCTTTCGCGAGCCACTCGCGCGCCTTCGTCTCGTCCACCACGACGGTCCGGGGCTCCGTACGCGGATTATAGTGACCCAGAATCTCGATGAAGCGGCCGTCGCGCGGCGCGCGCGCGTCGGCGACGACAAAGCGATACGTCGGTTGTTTCTTTGCGCCCATTCGTCGCAAACGAATTCGTACCATGATTCTACTCTTTCCTTATTGGGCCAGTCGAAACGGCGCCAGTCGCCCGCGTCGCTTTCCACCCAGCTGTTTGGTCATGTCTTTGGCCTGTTCGAACTGCTTTACCAGGCGGTTGACGTCGGCCACTTCCGTTCCCGATCCCCGGGCGATGCGTTTGCGCCGCGAGCCGTTGAGAATCTGGGGATTGCGCCGTTCGCCCCGCGTCATCGACGAGATAATTGCTTCGACCTTCACGAACTCGCGCTCGGGAATCTCGAAGTTCTTCGGTAGCGCTTTGGACAGACCGGGCACCATCTTCAAAAGGTCGCCGATCGATCCGATCTTGCGCACTTGGCGCATTTGATCCAGAAAATCGTCGAGGGTGAAACTCGTGCGAAAGAGCTTATCCTCTAACTGCTTCGCTTGGGCTTCCGAATAAATCTGCTGCGTTTTTTCAATTAGCGTGAGCGCGTCGCCCATGCCGAGTATTCGCGAGGCCAGACGCTCGGGATAGAACGGCTCGAGGGCGGAGAGTTTCTCGCCGACGCCGGAAAACTTGATTGGCGCTCCCGTGACGCGATGGATGGATAACGCCGCGCCACCGCGCGTGTCGCCATCGAGCTTCGTGAGGATGACGCCGCTGATGCCGAGCCGGTCGTGAAAGCCCTTTGCGACGTTCGTTGCCTCTTGCCCGGTCATAGCGTCGGCAACCAGCAGCGTCTCGCAGGGCGTGGCGACGGCCTTGATCCGTTCGAGCTCCGCCATCAGCGGCTCGTCGATTTGGAGGCGTCCCGCGGTATCAACGATGACCGTCGAAAGCGCTAACCGTCGTGCCTCGGCCACGGCGTCGCCGACGATTCTCACCGGGTCGCCCGTGCCGCGCTGATAGACCGGCAGGTCGATCTGTTTGCCGAGCGTCTCGAGTTGTTCGATTGCCGCCGGGCGGTAGACGTCGGCGGCGACGAGCAGGCTGCGCCGTCCCTGCTCTTTTAAGCGCAGGGCGAGTTTGCCGGCCGTCGTTGTCTTGCCCGAACCTTGCAGGCCGACCATCAGGATGACCGAGGGCGGCGCGTCGGAGAACTTCAAGCGCGCGCGGCCCGAGGCGGTCGATGGGCCCAATAAGTCGACCAACTGCTCGTGAACGATCTTCAGGATCGTTTGCGCGGGCGTCAGCGATTCGAGGACGTTGGCTCCGTTCGCAGCGTCCCTGACTTTTGCGACGAACTCCTTGGCGGCAGCTAGCGAAACGTCGGCCTCGAGCAACGCAATGCGAACCTCTCGCAACGCCTCGTTGACGTCGCTCTCGCTAATCCGTCCCCGACCGGTCAAGCGATCGAAGACGGCGCCTAGGCTTCGCTCCAGTTGATCGAACAATGCGCGCTACGAGGTTGAAGAGCCCGCCGTCGTTTCGTCGATGCGCTTGACGGCGTCGCCGACCGTTTTGATCTTTTCGGCCTCTTCGTCTGGGATGTCGATGTTGAACTCCGTCTCGAATGCCATCACCAGCTCGACTTGGTCGAGTGAATCGGCACCGAGATCGTCGGTAATCGAAGCTTCGGGCGTCACTTCGGACTCGTCGACGCCGAGCTGCTCGACGATGATCTTCTTCACTTTATCGAACGTGGTGGGCATGTACGTCTCCTTTCAAGATATCCATGGTCACATCAGGATGCCGCCGTCGACGACGAGCGTCTGCCCGGTCATATAGCCGGCAGCGTCGGAACAGAGGAAGGCCACGGCGCCACTAACGTCTTCGGGCCTCCCGGCTCGGCCGAGAGCAGCTTGGTTGATCAAAAACTCCTTGGCGGCGACGGGCATCGTTTCGGTCATTGCGGTTTCGATTAAGCCCGGCGCGACGGCGTTGACTCTTATATTCCTCGAACCTAACTCCTTTGCCAAGGATTTGCAGAGGCCCAGCAGCGCCGCTTTCGATGCCGCGTACGCCGACTGGCCGGGGTTTCCGCTTATTCCTACGATGCTCGACATTAACACGATCGAGCCGCCGCGCTGTTTCATCATGGGCTTCGCGACGGCGCCGCACAGATAGAATGCCGATTTCAGGTTCACGTCCAGTATGCGGTCCAAGATCTCGGGCCGCAGGCGCAGCAGGAGCGCGTCTTGCGAGTGGCCCGCGTTCGAAACCGCACAATCGATTCTGCCGAAGCGCTCGACGCAATCGTTGACGATTCGCTCCACCGTGGCGCGATCCGTGACGTCGCCTTGGAACCGCTCGACCCGGACGCCGCCATCCGCGCCCGTGCAAGCCGCGGCGCTCTCGTCGAGCGCTGCCGCGTCGCGTCCGACTAGTCCGACGTGCGCTCCCTGCCGGGCAAACTCGACGGCGATCGCGCGCCCGATGCCGCGGCTCCCTCCGGTGATGAGCGCTACCTTATCCTTTAGACTCACACCTTCACCGATGCGCGCTCGATCGTTTCGCGGAGCCGCGCGATTCCCGCGCCATCGGTTACGGCGAGCACCGGCGCCGCGCCCGCAATTCGGCGCATCAGCGGGCCGAGAACCGCGCTCGCGCCGAACTCGACGATCAACTCGAGGTCGTACTCGAGCAATTGCAGCGCCGTTGCATGCCACCGGACTTCGTCCACGATCGAACGGATCAAGTTCGCCTTGATCGTTTCGACGTCGCGATATGCCCGGCCGTCGACATTCGAGATGACGTCAAACCGCGGCAGAGTGAACGCGCGCGAGCGAACCGCCGCAGCGAGCCGTTCAATGGCCGGCTCCATCAACGCGCTGTGCCACGCGCCGGAAACGTTCAGCGGCACGACGCGCTTCGCGCCGGCCTCAAGCATCGCCGGACCGGCCGCTTGCAGTTGACCGAGATCGCCGCTAATGACGATTTGCGTCGGGGAGTTGAAGTTCGCGAGCGAAACCCGCGTGAGGTCCTGCTCTCGGAGAACCTCTTCGACGCGGGCCGCGTCGAGGCCGAGCACGGCCGACATTCCACCGCGGGCGCGCTGCGCGGCACCTTGCATTGCCTTGCCCCGTTCGTTAACGATGTAGAGCGCATCGTTAAAATCCAGCGCTCCAGTAATCACGAGGCTGCAGAACTCCGCAAAGGAATGTCCGGCGGTGACGACGGGCCGCAGCCAGGGCAGCGCGGCTTCATAAATCGCAAGATTGGTCGTGAAGATCGCGGGCTGGCTATACTGCGTTTCACGCAGCTGCTCTTCGGGGCCGTCGCACTGGAGTTTCAACAGGTCATAACCCAAGAGCGCGGCGGCGCGCTCGAACGTCTCGCGGCTTTGCGGAAATTGCGCCGCGACGTCCGCGCCCATTCCGACGCTCTGCGAGCCCTGGCCGGGAAACACGACGCCGACGCGCATCACGCCGCCCACTTCCACGCGACCGCGCCCCACGAAAGGCCGCCCCCAAAGGCGACGAAGATGACGATGTCGCCGGCTTTGACGATGCCCGTGCGCACGCTCTCGGAGAGCGCCATCGGAATCGACGCCGCCGACGTGTTGCCGTATTCGGCGATATTGATCACGACTTTTTCTTCCGGAAGGTTCAAGTAGCGCGCCGTGGCGTCAATGATGCGCTTATTCGCCTGGTGCGGAATCAGAAAGCTCACGTCGCTCTTCGCCAGACTCGCCTTGCTCAGCACCGAGTCGGTCGACTCGACCATCTTCGTAACGGCGAGCTTGAAAGTTTCCCGCCCCTGCATGTGAATGAGATGGACTTTGCCGTCGAGCGCCGCGTGATCGAGCGGGCGCGGCGAGCCGCTGCCTTGCGCGTAGAGCAGCTCCGGGCGGCTGCCATCCGCTCCGAGATCCGACGCGAGGAAAGAATCTTCGGAAGAGCGCTCCAAGATCACCGCGCCCGCGCCGTCACCGAAGAGAATCGCCGTCGAGCGGTCGTCTTTATCGAGAATCTTCGAAAGCGTCTCCGCACCGATCAGTAGGATTCTCCGATAGACGCCCGAGCGAATGAGTCCGGATGCGACCGTCAATCCGTAGATAAAGCCGCTACACGCGATGCCGATGTCGAACGCGGGCTTGTCGGGTAATCCTAAGCGATTTGCGACCAGACAGGCCGTCGCCGGAAAATAGTAGTCGGGCGTGACCGTTGCTACGATCAGACAATCGATGTCGTGGGATCGCAGACCCGCGTGAACGAGCGCCGCTCCGGCGGCGGCGGCGGCAAGATCGCTCGTGCCCTCTTCTTCAGACGCCCAGTGCCGGCGCTTCATGCCCGTTCGCGTCGTAATCCATTCGTCGGAAGTATCCAGCCAGGTCTCTAAGTCGTGGTTCGTCACGACGCGCGCCGGCGCGTAATGACCCACACCGACGATCTTCACGCCATGCAACGCCACGAATCGTTAGCCGGCGGTCTCTTCGCGTACCTTGACGACTTGGCGACCGCGATACGTCCCACAATGCGGACAGGCAAAATGCGGCCGTTTCGGTTGGTGGCACTGCGGACAGGCCACGGTGGTGACGTCGGCAAGCTTCCAGTTCGCAGCCCGCCTGCTACGCGTCTTGCTGCGCGGAGTCTTCCATTTTAAGTTTGCCACTCGACTCTCCGTTTCATTAGCTTGCCGTGCGCTCGCACGTACATTCTCCCGTATTGCGGTTCGCCCCGCAGAGCGGGCACAATCCCCGGCAGCCTTCGCTGCATCGCAGGCCCATCGGCAGCGCGCTCAAGACGCTCTGCTGGGCCAGGTCGGCTACGTCCAAACGTTCTCCGGTCAGCACGTTGCTCTCTCCGAACGGATCGACGTCGCGCCCGTGCGACGGATCGAGCCGCTCGCTCACGTCCACGTGCAACGACCGGTCCACGCCCTCCAGGCAGGCATCGCATTGTCCGTGGACGCGCGCGTCTATCGTCCCGGTGACCACCAGCATCCGGTCGGCCTGACGAAGCTCCAGCTCCACCCTCGCCGGGTTCGGAAAGGCGAGCCCTTCAAAAGGCTCAATCGGCACGTCGTCGCTCACCAGCATCAGTTGGCGACTCCCGGCCATCAGCCCACTGATGTCGATCTTGTGTGAACGATCCATAACCTAGCCGTTTCAGCATGAAACCCCGCCAACGAGGCGGGGTTACCGCAGACTCCGCCCATTTTAGAACCGCCCGCGTCGGCTTGTCAAACGCCCCGGTGGTGGGATGGAAGGCTGCCATGAGCCTGGACCCCATCGCCGCTAAGCTGGCAGGCACCGGCGTCGCCTTCGCCCCTGAAATCGCGAGCGCCGCGCGGCGTCACGGCGTCGACCCCATGCTCCTGGCAGCCGTAGCGGCCCAAGAGACGGGCGGACCGGATTCCAACGCGGGCCGAAACGTGATCGGCGACGGCGGCCATGGACACGGCATCTTTCAGATTGACGATCGCTGGCACTCCTTCGCCACGACGTCTGCAGCGATGGAACCGGCGCGCAACGCCGATTACGCCGCCGGTATGCTCGCCGGACTACTCGATCAGTACGGCGGAGACGTTCATGAGGCGCTCTCCGCGTATAACAGCGGCTCGCCCCATGCGGTCGGCACGCGAACCCAATGGGCCGACGGCGAGAGTGTCGGGTATGCGGACTCCGTTTTGCGTCACTACCAGCGCCTCGACGACCAGGCCCTTCCCGAAACCGCACGCAGTACGGCAATTGCAGAGAGCAACGCTACGATCGCATCGGTCGGCGAACTTCACGCACAGGCCCAGCAACTACCACTGCAGCCGCCAGCGCCGTCACTCTCTGCGCCCCATCCTCACTCGTACGCGCGCCAGGCGACGGACTATTTGCAATTTCTTAGCCATGACGCCGACGAAACGGACTCGTTAGAATAGGAGACTTCGACATGTCATTCTTGGCACCAATCGCGGACGGGACGCTCGCGAGCGCCGCACGGTCCTTTTCCGGTGGATCGCTCGCCGCCGCGCCACTGAGCGAAGCGGCGGCAGAATCGCCCGAAAACTCTGCGGTCGCGGACGTCGGCAACCTTATCTCGTCGATCGGGACGCTCTCTGCGCAGGCACAGAGCCTTCCGCTGACGCCGCCGGCGCTTCCCGGGCTGCCGCAAAACACGGGTTATCAACCTCAGGCGACCGACTACATGCAGTTGGTCGGCGATCAGAGCTAGGCGAGAAAAGGAGTACGAATCATGGCATTTCTGCTGCCGGTTCTGGAAGGACTGGGCTCCGGACTCTTAGGCAACGCGATCGGAGGCGCATTGGGCAACGGCATCGGCGGCGGCGCACAGAACGCCGCGATGAACGCGCTTAACTCGCAAGAAGAAAACTTTCAGCTCGGCATGTACGCCTCGGAGATCCAGAACCAAGAGCAACTCCAGATGCAGTCCGAGGTCTTCGATCAGATGATGGACGAGCGCAGCGAAAACATGCGCGAGGTCGACACGCTTCGCAACGTGGACATGGCCCAGCGGAAAATGGACGACTCGATCACGAAGAAGTTCATTCAGTCCATCACCGAAGGATGATCGAGCCGCTTTCGCCGCTTCGCAGCGAGCGGCTCGGCGCGTCGCGCGGCGCCCTGCCGGCGCCGCGCAGCGCTGCCTCCGACGTCAGTTCGGATCTCAGCAGCGAGCAGCAAGCGCAACTGGCGACGCAACACCAGGCCTTCGACTACGACGCCGCGGAGCGCGCGGAAATTCTGCGCGAACACGAGGTCATCCAGGCGATCCTGATGGCGCACCTCAAGAACGAGGATGAGATCACGAAAAAGTGGATCTCCCTCATTTGAAGGTGGCTCGATGGCGCGTGCTATACTCTCCGGGGCTCGGGCCGTTAGCTCAGCTGGTTAGAGCGCATGCTTGATAAGCATGAGGTCCCTGGTTCGATCCCAGGACGGCCCAGTACGATCAACGAGCGTCGTGTAGCACGATTCCGAGACTGAAGCGTTCGCCGCGCGTAACGGTCGCGACGCCGTGACGAAACGTCGTCCGTTGCCATCCCTTGGCTCCTGCAATCGGCGCGAGGCCGGAGGGGAATATCAAGAGATCACCCTGATCGGGCGTTAGCACGTGGACGCGGGTCTGCGCACGCGGTCGCTGTTCGGCCAGGACGACTTCACCACCGTCGAACTCGTCGTACGGCCGGCTCAAATAGAGCGTCGCCTGCAGCGGAAATGCGACGGGCCCATAGAGATCCTGATGCAGGCGATTGTAGTCGCCGGTACGGTACCGGAGCAGCAACGCCGTCGGACGCGTCTGGTCTCCGGCGAGGCACGCGTGTAAGAAGGCTTGATGCGTCGCAGGGAACTCGACTGGTTTGCCCAAGCGGCGCATCCAATCGTTGGCGATCGGCAGCAGTTGTTCGTATAACCCCGTGCGCAACGCTTGTATGCGCGGCGGCAGCGGATCGGCAAAATATTTATATTCGCCCTTTCCAAACGTGTGGCGCTCCATCACGATGCGGCTGCGGAAGAGCGAATCTTGATCGTACAGCGCTCGCAGCGACTGCGCCTCGCCGCAAGCGACGGCTCCGCGAACCACGGCGAAGCCGTTCGCGGAGACCTCCTGGGCCACATGGGGCGGAACGAGCGCCGACGAGATCACGACTGCCGCGCCGTTCGGTGCGCGCGCTCCAGGTCGATCAAGACGCGCTTGCGGTGCAAACCCCAACGGTATCCGCCGAGGTTGCCGTCGCCACGAACGATACGGTGGCATGGAATCGAGATCGCCACCGCGTTCTTTCCGCACGCCTGGGCGACGGCGCGCGCCGAACCGGGCGCGCCGATTCCCTTCGCTACCTCGGCATATGACTGCAGATGGCCATACGGAATGCCTTGCAGATACTTCCAAACGCGCAGCTGAAACGCCGTCGCGCGAATGTCGAGCGGAAGTGCGAGGTCCGGCTGTTCGCCCTTCAGATAGCGGTTGACGGCGCCGACCCACGCGTCGAGCGGCGGCCGAGGTTTCGAAGACCGTTCGATTCGAGCCGAGGAATACTCGCGATGCAGTTGCGCCTCGAGCGCCTCAGGCGAATCGCCGAACTGCAGGAAGCAGATGCCGCGATTGGTCGCGCCGATCATCATGGAGCCGAGAACCGTTTCGACGCAGACCGTCGAAATTTCCACGCCCGCTCCACCGCGCCGGTACTGCCCGGGCGTCATGCCGAGCCGGTCGGCCGAGCGCTCATAGACGCGGCTCGACGAGCCGTACCCTGCGTCGTAGATGGCCGCGTCCACCCCGCCCGACGCGCGCAGACCCGCCTTGAGCGTCTTCGTTCGCACGCCGTTGACGTAGTCGCGCGGCGTAACCCCGGTCAGGGCGCGAAACGAGCGAGCGAAGTGAAAACGGCTCATCGCGGCAAGGGACGCAAGCTGGGCGATGGTCAGCGGCTCGTCGTGGTGTTCCTCGATGTAGCGGCAGACGTCGCGGATGCGCTCGACGGCGCCGCTCGTTAAATTCTTTTCCATAGTCACACGATAGCCCGGCCCGCACGACAAGACTATCCGAAGCTTGCGATGGTTCCGAAGGAACCGCAAAAAGCGGGACGCCCGCGGCGTGCGCGGGCGTCCCGACCTTCACGGTGTAGCGGTTACGAACTTTGGTCGAGCAGAGCCTGTATCAGCCGCTTGGCTTCGTCCGGAACCTTGACGACGATGCGACCCACGAGTTTGATCTTGCCCGTCGTGTACTTCTTGCCTTTGCCCGTGACCAGATTCACGGCGCCGCTTCCACCGCTGGCGGACAGATGCGAGACGATGAGTCCCTTCACCAAGCCCTTTGAAACGAGGGTTATTTTGTAATGCCCCGGCTTGACGTTGGGGTAGCCGTCCGCGAACCCGTTGTAGTTGCTAAATGGGAAGTCTTCGCCTTTGGTCGTCGCTTCCAAGATCGCACAGCCGACTTGCTTCTTCTTGGTCGCGTACGTGCCGTAATAGATGTAGAATTCGTATTTCTTCGGCGTCGGCGTCGGATTGGGGGTTGGCGTCGGCGGCGGAGTCGGGGTCGGTTTAACCTTCTTCCAGTTTTCCAGGAACCAGCCCGATTCCGCAGACTTTCCGGTGAACGCCGTAAAGGTTGTGCCCTTTACGTCGCCCGCGGCGAAGAAAATGAGCCAGTTGCCCGCGCCGACTTTGGGTGCTTTGCACGCAGGCAGTCCGAGCGGTCCCGCCTCCTGTGCCGTCGACGAGCCTTCCGTAAGCGCGGGCGAGGCGGCCGGATTGTAGCCGCTGCCGACGCCGTGACATGCGACGAGCGTGGCGATCAGGAAGAGCGCCGCGGTCGCGCTAGGGAGATAGAGCTTCTTCATAGCGATTCTCCGAAGTGAACGAGGAAGCCGATTTCTTTCACGGCGGGTGGGCTATTCCTAGGAAGAACCGGCGCGCGCAATCAAGAGAGCGCGCAAAGGAGCACGTACGATGGTTAAGTCCGTCTCGGTTGTCGCTTTGGCGTTGCTGTTCGGCGCTTCGATATCGCCCTCGCAGGCGGCGCCGCCCCCGATGTCCTTGCCGCCGCAGCCGGCGGTTCGCCCTGCCGGCATGCCCACCGATGCGATGATGCTCTCGCCCTGCGTGGCGACGATGGGCGAGCATTGGGCGGCGCTCAAGAACCTCCCGATGGGACCAATTTACGGCGTTTGGCGCGGCAGGCCGGTGTTCACGGAGATCATGGTGACGCTCGATCAGCTCAAGGCCGGCTTCAGTTACGCGAACATCCGTGCGCTGCCGGGATACACGATCGATCACGTTGACGTTGCCTTCGAGCCGAACGGCCACGAAGGCTTACCGGTTCCGCACTACGACGTTCACGCGTACTACGTTTCGCCGAAGATTCAAGCCGCGATCTGCCCCGATGGGATTCCCGACCCGGCGATGAAGCCGATGAATCCCCCTAGCCTCTGAGATAGCGGCCGAACCAGTCCACGGTCTGAGTCAGGATGTCGATCTGATTCGAGATCTTTCGCGGGCCGTGGCCCTCGTCGGCATAGACGATCAGCTTCGCCGGCACGCCGAGCGCCGTCATCGCGTGCCAGAACTCGAACGCCTGCGGCGCCGGCACTTCTTCGTCGCGCTCGCCCTGAAGGATGAGGACCGGCGTGCGCGAGCGCGTGATGAACGTAATCGGCGAGCTACGCGCGTAGACTGCGGGATCGTCGTAGACCGACGCGCCGAAGAACGGAATCATCCATTGATCGATCTTGTTCTGCCCGTAGTACGACTGCCAGTTGACGATACCGGCGCCGGCGACGATCGCCCTGAATCGCGTCGTTTGCGTCTCTCCCCACATTCCCATGTAGCCGCCATAACTCCACCCCATCAGGCCGAGCCGGTTCGGATCGATCGGCGCGGTCTTAACCGCGGCGTCAACGCCGGCGAGGTCGTCGCGCCAGTCGCCGTAACCGAAGTCCTTGACGTTGGCGCGCGTAAACGCTTCGCCTTGGCCGAAACTTCCGCGCGGGTTCGGCATGAAAACGAAGTACCCCTGAGACGAGAGCGCACTCACGTTGCGGTTCGCGAAGCTCGGAACCGTCTGCGCCGACGGGCCGCCGTGAACGATCGTGACCATCGGATATTTGCGGGTGGAATCGAAGTTGAGCGGATACACCAGCCAGCCTTGCACGTCAAAGTCGTCGCTCTTCCAGCGCAACGATACGGCGTTGCCGTACAGGCGAACCGCCCTCGAATTGCTGCGGCTGATTTCTCGTAACTGCGACGGCGGCCCGGCGAAGAGCTCGGGCGCCCTCTCGAACGAGGCTCGCACCAACGCGACGACGCCCCCGTTTCGGGCGGTCGACCAACTCCAGATTGATTCATCCCGACTTGTCAGCGCGCTCGTCGCGCCGTTGGCGACCTCCACGCGCATCAGGTGCATCGCACCGGGTACGTGCGCGACGAAATCCAGCGACGACGAATCGTTCCAGCGCAGGGACTGCACGGAGAACGGCCGGCCGGCGGTCACGTCTTGCGCTGCGCCGGTTTGAGCGTCGACCACATACAGATCGCCACCGGTCGAACCGAAATCGCTCATAATCCCGCCGATCAGCGCGATGCGCGAGCCGTCCGGCGACCACTGCGGATCGTTGATTTGGTACTGCGGCGCGAGGAGATCGCGCATGGCACCCGCCGTTACGTCCACGACCGCCAGCCGTGCGATCCACCAGTTATTGTCGCCGTTGCCGTTTGCATAGCTTACGGCCACGTGGCGGCCGTCTGGTGCCCAGCCATACTCGTAGACGTACCGGTCTGCCGGCGTAACGAATCGCACGTTCCCAGATCGCGCGTCGAGCAGCGCTAAACGCTGCTCGTCAACGACGCTGCCTACCACGCCGACGTCGCGTGCGCCCGGGGCCAGCGCTCCCGCCGCGCGGTGCGCCGACTCGATGTAGAGGACGGCGAGCCTCGTTCCGTCGGGCGACCACGTCAGGTGCGACACGTCCCCGCGCAGGCGGCCGAGCTGACGCACGCGCGCGCCGCTGCGATCCGCGATGAAGATTTGGAACTGATCTTTCGAGCGCGCATCCGAGAGAAACGCCACGCTGCCGCCATCGGGCGACCAGACCGGATTCTCTTCATCGTAGTACCGGCTCGGACTGCCGGCGGAGATGTGCGTACGCTGCGCGCCCGCGACGGGCGCGACGTACACCGCGCTCCAGCGCGGTGATGCCAGCAGGCGGCCCGGATCGCGAAAGGTCTCCTGCCACGCGACGACGTCGCCTTGGGGAGACAGATCGACGGCGCTCAAGTCGCGCACCGCATACGTGGCGCGCAAAACGTCGCGCATGGACGGGGTAGATTGGCCGGCGCCCAGCGTGGCGAGCCCCAACCCGCAGGCGGCGAGCGAGACGCAACGGTTCATATGGCGGCGGTTCTGCCCCTTCGCGACGCAGCCATCTAAGCGAGCGACGCCGCGCAAAGTGTTTTTTCGCGACAAATAGGATTGGGTGGAAACAATCGGGGGTAGAGGCGGGCCACCAGCTGCTACAAAGGAGAATGGGCACCATGGCCAATCACCCGTGCGATTTCGAATCGGCAACCATTTCACGCCGAGGGCTTCTCACCATCGGCGCCGGCGTGGCCGGCGGTTTCGCGGGCGCGGCAATCGCCGGTTGCACGATGCCGGGAGGCGGCATTGGAGGACCCGCCGGCGACACAACGACGACGGCGCCGTCGCTCGCCGAAGGCATGAAGACCTTCCCGGTCGAGATGCAACTCGACATCGAGCGCATCGTCCAAGCGAAGGGAGCGATCAACTACGGTCTGCTGCAGATCGAGATCGATCGCACCGATATCACCGGCGTGACGCTTCGCGGGACTCCGATCTATCCGTCATTCGAGATCAATGGCGATCTCAATTTCGAATGGCTCGGCGGCGGCAAGGTCGCCATGAACTCCGATCTCTGCCTCAAGCGCGGCGAGATCGATCCCTTCATCGATCAGCTGATTCGGCATAACATCATCTTTCAGGCCGAGCATCAGCACTTCTACGACTTCGAGCCGATCGTTTTCTTCATCCACTTTCGGGCAATCGGCGACGCCGAAACGGTGGCCCGGGGCATCAAAGCGGCACTGAACGTGACCTCGACGCCTTTCCCGCAGGCGCCCCCGAAGAATCCGAAAACACCGCTTCCGGCGAGCAGAATAGGCGAGATCATCGGCGCAAAGCCAAGCGTCGGCGCCAAAGGGGTGGTGAGCTTGCAGGTTCCGCGAGCCGAACCGATCGTGCTCGGAGGCATGCGCGTGAATCCTTATCTCAACATCAGCCTTCCCATCGCGTTCGAGCCGTTGGGAGGAGGGCGAGCGGCGGCGGTCCCCGACTTCGGCATGATCCCTTCCGAAATACAACGGCTCGTGGGACACATGCGCCGGCTGGATTGGGATATCGGCTGCCTCTACAACCAAGAGACGGACGAAGATCCCCAGCTGTTCTTCTCCCACCAGTTCAAGGAAGGAGACCCGCTACAGTTGGCACGCGAAATTCGCAGCGGCCTAGAGTTACTCAACGTACGCCTGATCGATTGAAAGCGCGCTGAGGCGGCTTTCGAGAAAGCGCCGCTCTTTGGAGTTGCGCGCCAGCTCCATCGCCTCGCGTAGGTGCCGGCGCGCACTCTCCCCTTCACCGGTGCGGCTTTCAAAATCGGCGAGCGCCGCGGGATAGAACGGATAGTGCGCGAGGCGGTCGCTATGGGGAATCGCATGAATTTCTCGGAGCCCTCGCTCCGGCCCAAACGCGTAACCCAGAGCGATCGCGCGGTTGAGCGCGACCACGGGCGAGGGCCGCAGCTGCAGCAACGCATCGTAGAGCCGCACTATTTTCGGCCAGTCGGTCTCGGCGAAGGCCGCAGCGTTGCAGTGGACCGCCGCGATCGCCGCTTCAACGTGATACTCGCTGAGCCCGCCCGTGGCGGAGCGCTCTAAGAAGTGCCGGCCCTTCGCGATCAGCGCTCGGTCCCAGCGCAAGCGATCCTGATCGGCGAGCGCGACCAAGTCACCCTTGGCATCCGTTCGAGAGGGCAACCGCGCGGCATCGAACCACATCAACGCGCACAGCGCGGAGGAGACGCTCGAAGCGACCGCGGCATTGTCGGAGAGCGACGACGCGAGCCGCATCGCCTCGCGGCAGAGCTCGCGGCGCACCAACGCTTCCGACGATGCGTGGTAGCCTTCACTGAAGAGAAGGTACAGCGCGCGATGCACCACCGGGAGCCGCTCGCACAGGTCCCGGTCCGCCAAGTCGAAGAGCGCCGCTGACTCGGCCAGCACTTTGCGCGCGCGCTCGATTCGCTTCTCCATCGCGACCGGCGTGCTGAGGAACGCGTGCGCAACCTCCCGCGTGGAAAAACCGCAGAGCAGCCGAAGGATCAAGGCGATCTGGCTCTCCTCGGAGAGCTTGGGATCGCAACACGAGAACATCATTCGCAGCTCGTCGTCCGCGATCGCCTCTTCGCTGAACGCCTCGTTCACCGTCGGCGTCAGCGTCCATTCGCTGACGAGCAGCGAATCGAGGTCGGGCGCGAACTTGCGAACGCGGCGTTCGCGCCGCAACAGATCGATGGCGCGGCGCTTTGCGACGGTCATCAACCACGCCGACGGATTGGCAGGAACGCCGCGTAGTTTCCAAACTTCCAGCGCGCGGCAGAAGACGTCTTGCGCGACGTCTTCTGCCAGAGCGAGATTTTCGGTACCGAAGATGCGCGTCAGCGTGGCAACGATCCGTCCCGACTCGCGCCGGAAGAGATCGTCGCCGGGCTCCACTACATCTCCATAACCGGGCGCACTTCCACCAGGCCGCCCCGTTCCAGGATCGGACATCCGTTGGCGAGTTCTGCGGCCTGCGAGAGGTCCTTTGCCTCGACGAGCGTGTAGCCGCCGACGATGTCTTTGGACTCGGCGTAGGGCCCGTCGGTCACTGCCCTGCCGCCGTCGCGAACAACCTTGCCTTGGCCATCCAGCGGCTGGCCTTTGTCTTTGATGTGCCCCTTACGCTCGAGGTCACCCAACCAGTTCACCCACTTTTGCATCACCTGTTGCCCCTCGTTCGGGGATTCCGGGCGGCTCCCGCCGCGGTAGAGATAGACAAATTCGCTCATGTTCCGTTCTCCTTTCCGCTAGCTAGACGTTTCCAAGAGCGGAAAACCGACGCCGGCACAGCAAATTAGGGCGACGCGGGGATGTAGCTCAGCTGGTAGAGCGCCTGCTTTGCAAGCAGGAAGTCAGGGGTTCGAG
>JAFAXS010000067.1 GCA_019240755.1 Vulcanimicrobiota bacterium | reverse complement strand
GATTCTCACCACGTTCGTCATTACGCCGCTCACCTTCGTCGGCGGCGTCTTCACGTCCGCGAAGATGCTGCCGCCGACGCTTCGTAATCTCGAGCTGTTCAATCCGATCTTTTACACCATCGACGCCTTTCGGCGCAGCTACACGGGGGAGAGCGACCTGGCCCCGGCGTTTTCGCTCGCGATGATCGCGCTGCTCACCACCCTCGCGCTCGGCATCGCGCTGCGCCTGACGGCGACCGGGTACAAGCTGCGAACCTGACGCTAGAAGAAGGGGTTGTGCTGCTTTTCGAGCTCGATCGTCGTCGGCGGCCCGTGCCCGGGCATCACGACCGTATCATCGGGCAGCGTGAAGAGCTTGCTGCGCACGCTGTTGAGAATGTCGCCGTAGGTGCTCGCGTCGCCATATGCTCCGCCGACGCTCGCTGCGAAGAGGGTGTCGCCCGAAAAAACCGTGCTCTGAAACAGGTAGCATGACGAACCGTCGGTATGGCCCGGCGTGTGCAGCATGCGGATCGCCGAGCCGTCGCCGAACGGCAGTGCATCGCCGTCGGCGACGAGCGTCGCTTTCGGGGCAAGAGCGCCGATGGCGTGCACGTCGAGCTTGTGCATGACGATGCGCGCGGCCGGAAACGCCGCGGCGACATCGCTTGTCGCGTCACAGTGGTCGGGATGCTTGTGGGTGATCAGGATGTACTCGAGGCCATAGTCGCCCTCGCGCAAAATGCGCAGGAGGTTTTCGGGGATCCCCGCGGGATCCACTAGCGCGGCGCGCCGGCTGCCTTCCAAGAAGAAGACGTAGCCGTTGCTCGGATGGGGATGCTGTGCGTGGCGGCGCACGTCGGGCAACTCAATCGGCGGCGGCGCCCAACGCTGCGCGGCGCTGTCGGCGAGTTTTCCGGGATCCAGCCGTAAGATCGTCGCAACCTCCCGCGCCTGCTCGTCCGTCGCGCTCCCCTCGTCCTTGAGCCACTGCGAAATCTGGTGACGGGAAACTCCGGTGGCTGTCGAGAGCTCGGTCTCCGTGACGTTGACCCCGCGCATCGCCTTGCGAAGGATGTCGCCAAACGTGTCTTCCAACGGAATCGGTTGACTCATCGCCGGCACGTTCGACTGAAGCCCCGCAAAGCGCTGCAACCGGAACGGACTGGGTGAAGTCGAAAGGCTCGGAAGTGGAACGCGTGCTCATCATCGGCTCCGGACCCGCCGGATTAACGGCCGCCGTTTATGCTGCCCGAGCGAACTTAAAGCCTCTCGTGCTAGCAGGCGGGCTCTACGGCGGCCAGCTCATGCTGACCACGGAGGTCGAGAACTATCCCGGATTCGTTGAAGGCATCATGGGCCCAGACCTGATGATCCGGTTTCGCGAGCAAGCCGAACGCTTCGGCGCGCGCATCGAAAATGTGGACGTCACCGCCGTGGATTTCTCGAAATCGCCTCTGTTGGTGAGCGCGGGCGACGCACAGCACGTCGCCGAGACCGTAATCGTCGCGACCGGCGCGAGCGCGCGCTGGCTCGATATTCCGGGCGAGGAGCGGCTGCGCGGGCGGGGCGTTTCGAGTTGCGCGACGTGCGACGGAGCCTTCTTTCGCGAGAAGCACATCTTCGTCGCGGGGGGAGGCGACTCGGCGGCGGAGGAGGCGCTCTTTCTCACGCGATTCGGGCGACGCGTGACGATCGTTCACCGTCGGGATCGCCTGCGCGCGAGTAAGATCATGTCGGACCGCGTGCTTTCGCACGACAAGATCGACGTGATGTGGAATACCGTCGTGGACGAGGTCGTCGGCGACTCGCACGTCGCCGCGTTGCGCCTGCGCAACGTCGGCGACGGTTCGGTCATCGAGGTTCCGGCCGACGCGCTATTCGTCGCAATCGGTCACACTCCCAACACGGCGGTTTTTGCGGGACAGCTCGATCTCGATGAGCACGGGTACATCGTCTCACCCGACGGAACGTCCACGAACGTCGAAGGAGTATTCGTCGCGGGCGACGTCTACGACGTGCGCTACCGGCAGGCGATCACGGCCGCCGGAGCGGGTTGCCGTGCCGCGATGGATGCGGAAAAATACTTAGAAGCGCTGGAGTTCAAAGTAAGTCCGCTAGCGCGCCTCTGAGCTCGGGAAAAAGAAATTCGTAGCCTAGCTGCTGCGTGCGGCGCGGCACGACGCGCTGGCCGGTCAACAGCATTTCGGCAGCCTCTCCCAGGAGCGCTTTCAGCGCGAACGTCGGTACCGTCAGGCGGGTCGGTCGGTGCAACGCGGCGCCCAGCTCTCGGGTGAAGGTCTCGTTCGTGACGGGATTGGGCGCACAGGCGTTGAGCGCGCCCGACGCCGCGTCGAGCGCGGTCAAATAGATGCGGACGAGATCGGCGACGTGGACCCATGAGAGCCATTGCCGCCCGCTGCCGACGCGCCCACCCATTCCGGCCCGAAACGGCGGCAGAAGCTTGGACAGCGCTCCCCCGTCCGTGCCAAGCGCGATTCCCGTGCGAACGATCGCGACGCGCAGGTCGAGCTGCTCGGCGCGACGCGCCTCGCGCTCCCATCCAGCGCAAACGCGCGCAAGAAAGTCGCCGCCGGAAGAACTCTCTTCGTCGAACGTTTGTGTTTCGCTCGTGCCATAATACCCGACGGCGGACGCGCTGACGTAGACCGTGCAACGGCGCGGGCGCGCCGCGAGCGCATCGAGAAAGCGCCGCGGCGCTTCCACGCGGCTGGCTTCGATGCGGCGTTTCACCTCGGCGTTCCAGCGCTGGGCCAGCGGCTCGCCCGCGAGATTGACGATCGCGTCGTGCTCGGCGCCGGCCGACGCCGCGGCTTCCGGATCGCGCAGCGAGATCACCGTGACCTCGTCCCCGCGAGCGCGTAGCGCCGCCGCTAAATGTCTGCCGATGAAGCCGGAACCTCCCGGCAGCATGATCTTCATCGCTATATTCCGCCGATGAAGCGGCCGGGGTTTAACGTGTTATTCGGATCGAAGCGCGCTTTGAGTGCGCGCATCTTTTCGAGCGCGTCGGGCGGCGCGCCCCAGACTTGCAGATTGGTGCGGTGCGGGTGCGCGCAGGCGACGACCTGCGCGCGAGGCTCCAGGTCGTGCAGCGCGTCGTCGAAGTTTTCGAGCTTCGCGCCGAGGCGCCGCGAATCCGAAGCGCTGATCCGCAGCAGAAGGTCGCCGTTCATCACGTCGGCGATGCTCTCGAAGCGCAGGCCGAAGTGCCGCGCGAGCTCTTTGACGGCGACCGCCGACGTCTCGGGGTCTTGGACGGGTTTCAACACCCGGTATGTGATCGAGCGTTCGCCGAGACTCGCGACATACGCGTCAACGATCCGTTCGAACGATTGTCGAGCTCCCGCGTCAACGACGAACGTGTCGGGTACGCCGGCGCGACCCAGCGCCGAGCGAACGTCGCGCGTGGCGCGCTCCAGCGCAGGTGCGCTGCCCTCCAGCAGTACCGCGATGCGGCCCTCGGCTCCGTCGTCGCCGCCGATCGCCGCGCGGAATCCGTCGATCCAGAGCGCAGCCGCCGGCGCGATCGCGAGCGCCGCGATCTGCACGCAGGCGCGCGCGCGCGTATGCTCGGGCAGCGGAGCGAAAAACATCCGCGCCTGCGGCGGCAACGGCATAGTTTTCAGATTCGCTTGAGCAAGCACACCCAGAGTTCCGAACGATCCAACGTACAGCCGGCTCATATCGTAACCGGCGACGTTCTTCACGACCATGCCGCCCGCTCGCGCGACCGTACCGTCGGCCAGCACGACCGTGGAGCCGATCACGTAATCGCGCGGGCGGCCGTACAGATGGCGCCGCGGCCCGAGCCATCCTGCGGCCAGCGTGCCACCGAGCGTGGCGCTTCGCGCCTGCGGCGCATCGATGGGAACGAACTGCGACTGCGTCGCGAGCAACGTCGCGATGCTCTGCAAAGGCGTGCCGGCGAGCGCGGACATCGTACAATCGGCGCGTTCGTTGCGAACGACGCCATTCAAGGCCGTCGTGAGCAGCGTCACGTCGGCGCGTTGCGGCGGTAGCCCCATCCCCGACAGCGTGTCTCCGCCGACGATCGTGACTTTCTCACCCGCAGAATCGCAGCACGCGAGGATTTCGCTCAACTCCTGCGCGCTCGCCGGCGCGACGCGACCCTCGAGTGCTTTCACTGCGGCGTCACCTCGGGACAGCGCGCGCCGCTCGGAAAGATCTTTTCCGGATTGAGCATGCGCGCGGGATCGAAGACGTCGCGCACGCGTCCCATCGTTGCGAGGTCGGCGGTCGAGTAGACGCGCGTCATCGCGTCGCGTTTCTCCCAGCCGATGCCGTGCTCGCCGCTGATCGTTCCGCCGAGCTCGATCGCGGAGTGCAGGATCGCGTTGCCGGTATCAACCACCGCCGCGACCTGTTTGCGATCGCGTCGATCGTACATCAGCAGCGGATGCAGGTTGCCGTCGCCCGCGTGGAAGACGTTGCCGACGGTGACGCCGTTTTCGGATGCCGCGCGTTGTACGGCGCACAGCGCCTGCGGCAACTTAGTGCGGGGAACGCAAACGTCTTGCGTGTAGTAGTTGGGGGCGATGCGTCCGGTGGCTCCGGCCGCACCCTTGCGTCCCGCCCAGAGCGCCGCACGCTCGGCCTCCGAGCGCGCGCTCTTCCACGACGTCGCACCGTGCCGCATCGCGATGGCATGGATCGCCGCTTGCGCCGCGTCGGCATCCTCTGTCAGACCGGCGTACTCAACTAGCAAAACGGCGCCCGCGTCGGTGGGATAACCGGCGTGAAATGCGGCTTCGACGGTTGCGGTGATCACCGCGTCCATCATCTCGAGCGCCGTCGGCAAGATTCCGGCCGCAATGATCGCCGACACCGCTTCCGACGCGGAGTCGATATCGCCGAAGGCCGCGACGCATACCCGCACCGTTTCGGGGAGCGCCATCAGCCGCAGCCAGGCCGAGGTAACGACGCCCAGCGTTCCCTCGCTGCCGACCAGCGCCGCGGTCAGATCGTACCCCGTGTCGTCGAGATGCGTCGAAAATACCTCGCCGCGGTCGTCAACCACTTCCAAGCCCACGACGTGATTGACCGTCGTTCCGTACGAGAGACAATGTGGGCCCCCGGCGTTCGTCGCGATGTTACCGCCGATGGTCGAGATCTGCTGCGACGAAGGGTCCGGCGCGTAGAAGAGGCCGCTTGGCGCGACCCGGCGGGAGAGATCTGCGTTGATCAGTCCGGCTTGCACGCGCGCGCGGCGATTTCGCAGGTCCAACTCGAGGATGCGGTTCATGCGCGCGAACGACAGCGTGATGCCGCCCACGATCGGGACCGCGCCTCCACAGAGTCCCGTGCCGGCTCCGCGCGCGACGATCGGCTCGCCGCAATCGCGGGCGATTTTGACGATCGCGCTGACTTCTTGGGTCGAGGCCGGCAAGACGACTGCCGTAGGGCTGCCGCCGTCGGTATATGCATCGAAGGAGTAAACTGCGAGGTCTTCGGGCGCCGTTTTCACCGCGTCGCTGCCAAGCGCACCGATCAGCCGCTCGAGGAGCACGCCTGGACGTTCGCCGCCGCCTTGACAATCCATATCCCATGTGATTGGATAGTCGGACAAAAATGTCAACGTCGCGCTCGTACTGGTATTCGTTCTATTGCCTCCGTCGGAAACGTCGGTGAGGGACGTGTTGGTCACGCCAACCCCTGCCGACTCGGCGGGGGTTCGTTTTTTCCGGGGTATCCGCGGCGCGATCACGAGCGACGCCGACGACGCGGCCTCGATCGCGCGGGCCACAGAACGCCTTTTGAGCGAAATCAGGCGCCGCAACGGTATCGAGCTCGAGGAAATCGCTTCGGTCTTGTTCACGCTGACCCCGGATCTGCGCGCCTGTTTTCCGGCACTCGCGGCGCGCGACATGGGATGGGTCTACATTCCGATGCTGCATGCTTTGGAGATCGACGTGCCGGGCGCGTTACCGCGCTGCATTCGCGTGCTCATGCACGTCAATACCGCGCGAACGGCTCGTGAAATCGAGCACGTCTATCTCGACGGCGCAACCGTGCTGCGCCCCGACCTGGTGCGTCCGCAGTGACCGCCGCCGTCGGCGTTCTCGGTGTCGGGTTGATCGGCGGTTCGATCGGTTTGTGCTCCCGCCGGAACGGCGCGCGCGTCGTCGGCTACGATTGTGACCCGCCGGCGTTAGAGTCTGCGCTCGCCGCCGGCGCCATCGATGCGGTTGCCGATGCGCCGGAACTGTACGCGCGAGCCGACGTCGTCGTCATCGCCATGCACCTTGAAGCAACGCTGCGCGAACTGGAGCGCCTCGCGCGCAACCCGCGCGGGCAAGGATCTGCATTGATCCTCGACGTCTCGTCCGTGAAGGTCCCGGTTATGACGGCGGCGGCGGGGATAGGCAGTTTCGTCGGCACCCACCCGATGGCAGGGTCGGAGCGCGCCGGCGTTCTCGCGGCGCGGGCGGATCTTTTCCAGGGCGCCGCGTGGGCATACGTGCCGACCGGACGGGAATCGCTCGATGCGCAAGCCTGCGACTTCATCCGCTCCTGCGGCGCAAACGCGCTCGCAGTTGACGCAGCGGACCACGATCGGATCGTCGCGCTCACCTCGCACGTGCCGGCGATACTGGCATCGCGCTACGGAGACTTGTACCAGGGGGAAGGCGATGCACGGCAGCTCTGCGGGCCGGTGGCTCGCGAGCTGCTGCGCATCGGAGAGCTGAATCCGGCGATGTGGCGGCCCATTCTGCGCGCAAACGGCCGCAATGTCGCGCCGCATCTTCGTCGCCTCGCGCGAGAGCTGGAAGCGGCCGCCGAAACGCTATCTTAGTTTTTGTCGGCCGCCGTCGTGCCGAGCGGGAGGGGGAGGCCGCTCCCGAGGACCGCAATCGCCGAACCGCCGGCCGGGTACTTGTAGACCCCGCCGTCATTGTTTCCCGCGTCCGCGCAATAGACAACGCCCGTAGCGATCCAGGTCTGCGCGCAGTCGCCGGAACCGGTGAGCGATACGGTGCCCTTCAACGTGGCCTTCGTGCCGCTAACCGTGTATTGATACATCGCAGCCGCATTCTGATCGACGACGGTAAGATACTTGCCGTCCCACTGCACCGAGCCCGGGAACCCCACGGCGTTGCTCGTGGAGATCGTTATGAACTTCTTGCCGCCCTTCGGGAGCTCGACGAGCGCGAACCCCGAGCGGTTGCCCGTAAAGCCGTCGGCGAAAAGATTTCCCTGGGCGTCGTAACCGTCGAAGAACTCTTGGTCCAACGGCGTCTTGTAAACCTTGGGCGTGCCGGTCGCGTTCTTGAAGATCACGACCTCACCGCCGCCCGTGTACGACGACGTCGCATACAAGATCCCGACTGCAAGGTCGCCGCTGGTATTCATGGCGCAGCTGGATGGAAAATGGTAGTTGACGGACAGCGTCCTAAGCGGTTTCTCGGGAACCCTGTATTCCGTGATCTGAGTGGGACCACCGACGTTCCAGAACGTCTTCTTCCCATAGCCGTAGAGGACGTTCGTGCATCCTTGGCCGCCGGCGCCATTGATCTGACCGATCTGGTTATCGCTCTTCGGATAGTTGAAGATGCCGGCGTACGTACCGTAGTCGTTGATGATGTACTCGTGAGGCCTCGGTTTCCTATGGAAGTCAGGAAGAATCGCTGCGTAACGGGGCAGCGGGCTGGAGCTCAGGCGCGCGGCCGTTACCGGCCTTCCGTTCACGAAGAGCGTCCGACCGACGTACGTGCCGCTGAAGCCGGCGTTCGTCGGCGCGACCGCCAGTCCGCCGCACGCCGAGCATAACGCGAGTGCAGCCAGAGCACCGGCGTATTTCGCTAAACCAATCGCGTTCATTAGGTCACTCCTTTTTAGGGATAGAGAAGATAGCTCCGGCGCAGCGCTTCGAAGCCGTCCACGGCCAAGCGCCACTGCCCCAAGATTGCTTCGGCCGGCTCCCCGGCAAGGAAGGACTGACGGAACGAGTCGGTTCCCCAGTCGCGGTCGAGACCCGAAACGCTTCCGACGTGGATCGCGTGCGGGAAGAGATCGCGGACGGCGACGGCGACGTGCACGGCCGTGCGCACCGCGAGAAAGCGGCGTGGGGCAAAGATGACCAGCTCCACGCCGGTCAACTCGTGGCCTTCCGAGGATCCAGTGAGCGGCGACCACGCGGCGGGCCGGAACCACACGCCGGGCAAATCCAGGGCGTTCAAGCGCGCCGCGAGCCTCTCGCCGTCAAGTCCGGAGGCGCCGGCGAGCAGGAACGGCTTGGTGAATCCGCTGCCGTTGTTGATGCCAAGGCCGTCGAGTAGTCCCGTTCCGGGATACGCGATCGTTGATTCCCAAATCGGGATGTTCGGAGACGTCTGCACCCACTGCAAGCCGGTGTCGGGCCAGATCATCGCGCGCCGCCAGCCGTTCATTCGCACGACGCGCAGCTTCGCCCGAATGCCGAAGTGATCGTTGAAGAGCCCGGCGAGCTCGCCGACGGTCATTCCGTGGCGCATCGCGATGGGATAAAGACCGATGAACGATTCGTAGGGCGGCTCGAGCACCGGCCCCTCAACAATCGCTCCGCCCGTGGGATTCGGCCGGTCCAGCACCCAGAACTCGCGGTCGAACTGGCGAGCGCTCTGCATCGCGTACGCCATCGTCGAGATATACGTATAGGCGCGCGAGCCGACGTCTTGAATGTCGAACAGCAGCACGTCAACGCCCTCCAGCATCGCGGCGCTCGGATGGCGTGCGGCGCCGTACAGGCTATACACGGGCAGATGGGTCTCGGAGTCGATGTAGGATGCGACGGAGGCGCCCGCATTTCGGTCGCCGCGAAAGCCGTGCTCGGGGGCATAGATCGCTATTATTCGAATTCTACCGTGACGCAAGATCGCGTCAACGATGGACTCCAGGCGCGACGTGACCGCGCTTTGATTCGCGATGACGCCGACGCTGCGGCCCTCGAGCTCGTGCCACGTCCGGCGCAAGAAGACGTCGTCGCCCAGCTCGATCGCTGCCGGCGCCAGCGTCTCTGTGCGCCCGGCCGCAGTTGCGCCGAGAGCGATCGACGTTGCGCCTGCCAGAAAGTTTCCGCGATTCATGGCCCGACGAAATCCGGTTGTATCTCGCGATTGAGTATGCCGGCGGTATGCGCGCGCGAAAAGAGCGCGTGGACGGCGTTTCGGCCCGCTTCACCCAAGTCGTCGGTGAAGTCGGTCACGTAGGTGGTGATGTGCGATCGCATAACGTCGTCGTTCATCTCCGCGGCATGCGCGCGAACGTACGGCATGACGACCGCGTCGTTGTTGCGCGCGAAGTCGAGGCTTTGCCGGATCGCGGCATTGAGGGTCCGCGCTTCGTCTTCGGGGATGTCGTTGCGCACGACGATCGCGCCCAGCGGGATGGGGAGAAGCGTCATGTTCTCCCACCACTCGCCGAGATCGACGATCGATATTAGGCCCGCGTCGCGATACGTGAAGCGCGACTCGTGAATGATCAGCCCGGCGTCCACCTCGCCCGCGACGACGGCCGGTATGATTCGGTCGAATCGCATCGTGACGGTCTTCGGCCGAGTGCCGAGCGCGAGCTGCAGCAACATGAATGCGGTGGTGCGTTCGCCGGGGATCGCGATGCGCTTCTGCGCGAAGTCGCTAAAGAGCGGCGGCGAGCCGCCAGGTTGCGCCACGAGCAGCGGCCCGCAGCCGCGGCCGATGGCGCCGCCCGCCGGAAGAATCCGGTAGTGCTTCATCAAGAACGGAATCGCTCCATAGCTGACCTTGACGAGTTCGTACGTAGCGCGTTCGGCGGCGCGATTGAGCTCGTCGATGTCCGTAAGGTGCGGCGCAACCTGCGGCGCACGGGGGAGAAGGCCGTTGGTCAGCGCTCCGAAGACGTAGGTGTCGTTCGGACACGGTGAATACGCCAGCGTGTACGCCATTAGAGCAGCTCCATCAACGCGCCCAGTATTCGCCGCAAGCCGTCGCGGCCGGCTTTGAAATCCCAACCGCTCGTTTGACGCGCGCCGCAGCGGTTCGAGATGCCGCGCACCTCCATGGCGGGCACTCCGCAGCGCTCGGCCGCCCGGAGCGCCGCGAAGCCTTCCATCGTCTCGATCTCTGCGCGCAGCTCGCTCGCGAGCCGCCGCGCGGTTGTTGTCGTGGCGGTCACGAGTGACACCGTAATGCCGCGCACGACGCGAAAGCCCGCGGCATCGAGTCCGGTAACGAGGCGTTCGTCCGAGCGTGCCGTGCAGATCACGCGCTCGCCGTTCGGAAGCGCGAGGGGGGCGCCGTCTTCGAGCCCGATCTCCATCGAATCGTCTTTGACGGCCACGCCGTCGCCGATGCGCGGTGTATCACCGAACGCGCCGGCGATTCCGGCATTGATCAGCAGCCGATACGGTCGCTGCGCGAGCGCCGCCGTGACGGAGCAAGCCGCCTCGACGGGGCCGACTCCGGTCACCAGCGTCGCGACGTCGTCACGGGGCGCGAGGAAATCGAGCTCCGCCTCTACCGCGCACGTGACGAGGATCATGGCGCGCCGATGAACTTGTGGGTTTGCAGCGAGAGCCGAAACCGGCCGGGATGAGATTTCACGTAGGCGAGGGCGATTGCAACGTTGTGCTTCTCGTTCCCCTCAGGTTGCAGCAAGATCGTCGGCTTTGCCGCGAAGAGCGGAAGATGCTCTTCCGGAACGCGCCGGTCGACGATGAACTTCGCTTCGTTTGCTCGCTCCGCCATGCGGGCGTCCACGCGCTCCTTGGGAGAGACGCAGAGCCAGACGTCGTCGGGCAGCTCGGTAAAGATCGAGCCGTTGGATTCGATGTGCACGCGCCGCCCATCGCGCCGCAGCGCCGCGATGAGGGCGACCGATTCGGTCTGCGCCAGCGGTTCGCCGCCCGTCAGCACGACCATCGGGCAGTCGCCGCCGAGCTCGCGCACCTTGGCGACGACCTCGTCCACGGTGGCAAAGAATTTCGTCGAGTAATCCGTGTCGCAGAAATCGCACGCGAGATTGCAGCCGGCTAAACGCACGAAGACCGCCGGCGTGCCGGTCCAGAGACCCTCGCCCTGAATGCTATAGAAAATTTCGCTTGCTTGGAGCATAAGCTAATCGCCCTTGCGGAGGATCGCGCAAGACGTGCGGGTTTCCCACAGCACGATCTCCTCGAGTCCGCGCACGTGCTTTTTGAGTTGCCGCCAGATCCACCGGGCGACGCTTTCCACGGTCGGATTTTCGACGACGTCGTTGAGATTCCGGTGGTCGAGCGCGTCGAGCACGCGTTGCCGAACGATGCGTTCGATTGTCTCGAAATCCTCGACCATGCCGCGCGCGGGGCCGCGCGAACGTATCGGCCCGCGAACCATCACGTCGAGACGATACGAATGGCCGTGCATCCGCGCGCACTTGCCGGGGTGAAACGGAAGCACGTGCGCCGCTTCGAATCCGAAGCACTTGCGGATTCGCGAGGCTACAACTCTCCTTGCGGGCCCATCGTCTGAAGCCGGCGTTTGAGATCGGCGAGGAACCCGCTGGCCACGTAACCATCCACGACGCGGTGATCGAGCGACAGGCAGGCGTTCATCATCTGCCGGATCGCAAGGGTGTCGTCGTCGCGTACGACTAGCTTCTTGACGACGGTTTCCATCGTCACGATTCCCGCCTGGCCGCCGTTGATGATTGGCGCCGATGCCCACGAGCCGTTCGCCCCGTTGTTGTTAACCGTAAAGGTCCCGCCCGAGAGATCATCAACGCCTAGTTTGCCCTTGCGCGCCTTATCGATCATCTCGCCGGCGGCGATCGCCAGCCCCTTGATCGAAAGTTGGTCGGCGCGCTTGATCACGGGCACGACGAGATTGTCGGGCAGTCCGATCGCGATGCCCACGTTGATGGCGTCGTTGACGTAGATTCCCGCGTGCTGCGTTTCAGTCGCCGCAACGAACTTCGCGTTCATCAAGGGAAAGGCGGCGAGCGATTCGACCACGGCGCGAATGAAGAAGGGAAGCAACGTCAGCTTCAGCCCGGTCTCGCGCTCAAAGCGGCTCTTCTCGCGTTGGCGCCAGCTCCAAACGTCGGTCACGTCGATCTCGACCATCGACCATGCATGCGGGGCGGTGTGGCGGCTTTCGACCATGCGTTCGGCGATGATGCGCCGCGCCTGCGTCAGCGGAATCAGCGTGCCCGGAATCGGGCGCGCATAGGTTGAGGTCTTTCCGGTCGCCGGGATCGCCTCGCGACTTGGCGGCGCCGCGGCGGGTCGCGCGCCGATCACGTTGCGCGCGGCGGCGAGCACGTCGTCGGCGGTAACTCGCCCGTTCGAGCCGCTGCCCTTGACCGCTCGAATGTCGATATGATGTTCGCGCGCCAACCGGCGTACCGCCGGCGAAGCTCCGCGCAAGGCGCTTTCCGGCGCGCCGTTCTGTGCCCCGGCTGCGGTCGGTCCATTTGAGGAAGGCGCCGCCGCCGGTGCTTCCGCACGCGCCGTTGGTGCCGGCTTCTCGACTGCCGGCGACTCGACCGCGGCCGGCGACTCGACCGCGGCCGGCGACTGCGCCTGAGTCGGCGCGCTCGCCTCGGCGCCGGCCTCTTCGATGATCGCAATCGGCGTGCCGGTCGCGACGGTCTCCCCTTCCTTTACCAGCAGTTCGCGAATCTTGCCGGTCACCGGCGACGGAACGCCCGCATTGACCTTGTCGGTCGAGACCTCGACGAAATCTTCGTACTTGTCGACCGTATCGCCGATCGCTTTGAGCCACTGCGCGACGGTTCCCTCGGTGACCGTTTCGCCCAGTTGCGGCATCGTTATCGTTGTAGCCATCAGAACTTCACCATCTCGCGCATCGCGTCGGCCATCTCGCCGGGCGACGACATGTACTCTTCCTCCAGCGGCATTGCGTAGCCCATCGCGGGGACGTCGGGCGCGGCGAGCCGCCGAATCGGCGCGTCGAGATCGAAGAGCGCCTCTTCGGCGACCATCGCGCTGATCTCCGCGCCGATGCCGCCGAACTTGTTGTCTTCGTGAACGATCAGCAGCTTACGCGTCTTGCGAACGCTCTCAAGGATCGCCGCCTTGTCCATCGGGCGAATCGAGCGCAGATCGATCACTTCCACCGAGAGCCCCTCCTGTTCCAGCGAGATCGCCGCCTCGAGTGCCCAGTGAACGTAGAGACCGTACGAGACGACCGTCAGCTGCGAGCCCTCCTTGAGCAGATTTGCCTTCCCGAGCGGAATCGTGTAGTGGCCGTTAGGAACTTCGCCTTTGATCAAGCGATACGTCTTCTTGTGTTCAAGGAAGAGCACGGGATCGGGGTCGTCGATGCTGGCGTTCAGGAGACCCTTGACGTCGGCGGGAAACGCGGGCGCGACGATCTTCAAGCCTGGGACGTGATAGAACAAGGCTTCGACGGAGACCGAGTGCGAGAGCGCGCCGCGGACGCCGCCGCCGTAGGGCGTTCGGATCACGAGCGGACACGTGTATTCGCCGTTGGAGCGATAGCGAATCTTCGCCGCCTCGCCGACGATTTGATTGTACGACGGATAGATGAAGTCGGCGAACTGAATCTCCGCGATCGGGCGCAGGCCCTCCATCGCCATGCCGACGGCGATGCCGACGATGGAGGCTTCCGCGATCGGGGTGTCGATGACGCGCTGCGGTCCGAACTCATTGATGAAGTCTTTCGTAATCAAGAAAACGTTACCGCGCGCGCCGACGTCTTCGCCGAGGATTAAGGTGCGGTCGTCGTTCTTCATGGCCTCGTACAGTGTGGCGCGGACCGCCTCGACGTTGTTCATCACGGAAGACTGCGTGCTCACGACTGCCACGGTTCCCAAGCTCCTTCGTAGATGTGGGTGTACAGGTCGGCGGGCTGCGGATACGGCAGCGCTTCGGCCGCGTCCGTCGCTTCGTTGGTTTCGCGCAGCACGTCTTTGCGCATTGCCGAGACGTCGCCCGGCGTCAGAACGCCGTGCTCGACGAGAACCGCCTCAAACGCGGGCACCGGATCTTGCTTCCGGCGTTCCAGAACGGCCTCGCGCGTGCGGTACGTCATATCGTTGTCGTCGGTGGAGTGCGCCAGATACCGATAGCACGTGCCCTCGATGAGCGTCGGTCCGCCGCCGCTGCGCGCGCGGTCCATCGCGTCCTTCACCGCGGCGTAGGTTTCCAACGGATCGAAGCCGTTGAAGCGACGTCCCGGCATGCCGTAGCCCGCGGCGCGTTTCCAGATCTGGGGCTCGGCCATCTGTTTTTCGAGCGGCGTGGAGATGGCCCACTCGTTGTTTTCGACGAGCATGACGAACGGCAGCTTGTGGACAGCGACGAAGTTCATGGACTCGTGCCACTCGCCTTCGCTCGTGGTTCCATCCCCGCAGGTCGCCAAAACGGCGCGGCCGGCCTCGCCGCGGTACTTGATCGCATACGCGGCGCCCACGGCGTGCGGCAGATGCGCCGCCAAGATGGACGAGAACGACATCAAGCCCGCCGCTCTTGACGAGTAATGGTTGGGAAACTGACGCCCGCCGTTATGGTCGGCGGCGCGGGCGAAGATCGACAGCATGATCTCGTAGGGCGAGAGCCCGATGCCCAAGCACAGACCGAGGTCGCGATAGTACGGCGCTAAGACGTCGCTGCCGCGATTGAACGCCATGGCGGCACCCGCTTGCAGCGCCTCGTGGCCCTCGCTGCCGAGCGCAAACGGCACCTTGCCCTGGCGGTTCAGTTGAAAGCCGCGATTGTCGAGCTGGCGCTGGAGCAACATGTTGCGAAAGATCGCCCGCAGTTGCTCGTCGCGCAAGCCGTAGCGCTCCAAGGTCCCGGTCGCAATGTCGGTGCTCGCCATTTTCCCGTTCCTTATCTCAGCCGAGCCACGGCTCTCCGCGGTCCGCACAGACACCGTCGTAGAGATGTGACGGCGACGGATACGGCATTGCCTCAGCCCGATCGGTGGCTTCGTTGATCTCTTCGAGGACGCCGCGCTTCAATGCTTCTACGTCTTGACCTTCCAGGATCGAGTATTCCAGCAGGAGCTGCTCGAAACGCGGTACGGGATCGTCCTTGCGCCGATTCGCAACCTCTTCGCGAGACCGGTAGGCCCGGTCATCGTCGTCCGTCGTGTGCGCGAGAAAGCGGTAACATTTCGCCTCTACAAGCGACGGGCCGCCGCCGCTGCGGGCCCGCGCGAGCGCGTCCCTCACCGCAGAATAGCATGTCAGAGCGTCCATTCCATCGACCACGATTCCGGGAATGCCGTAACCTTCTGCACGCTTGTAGATATCCGGCTGCCCCATCTGCTTGTCCAGCGGCGTCGAAATCGCCCATTCGTTGTTCTCGCAGAGGAAAACGACCGGGAGGCGATGGACCGCCGCAAAGTTCAGGGATTCGTGCCATTCGCCTTCGCTCGTTGCCCCGTCGCCAAACGTCGTGAGCACCGCCCGGCCGCCGTCGCCGGACTGCTTCAGCGCATACGCCGCGCCGACGGCATGCGGCAGCTGGGCCGCGATGACGGAGCTAATCGTATGCAGGCCGAGGCGACGGCTTGCATAGTGGTGCGGAAACTGCCGCCCCGCCGAATGATCGGCCGCGCGCGCAAAGAGCGATAGCAGCACTTCGTACGGCGTGACCCCGATCCCAAGGGCGAGACCCAGATCGCGGTAGTAGGGCACGAGAATGTCCTTCCCGCGCTCGAACGCCATCGCGGCGCCCGCCTGGACGGCCTCGTGGCCTTCGCTCGCGGATGCGAACGGGATCTTGCCTTGGCGGTTGAGTTGGAAGCCTCGATTTTCGAGCATGCGCTGCAAGAGCATCGTGCGAAAAATCGCGACGAGCTGACCGTCGGTTAGCCCGTAGCGCTCGAACGGCACTCGCGTTTTCGATGCTGCCCGCTGCTTCGTTGCCACTACGCGTCTCTAGTCGCACGGCGTAGGATGAAATCCCTGCGCCGAAGGTGGCCCCCAAGGAGGGGTCCAAAAGGCGACCGACATGTGGTGTAAGGCCGCTGCGTTTCTCGCAGTATTTCCTCCGCTTTTGGCCACGACGCACACCACGGAAAGCTCATGGCGGTTCGACAATCCGTTTTGCGGCGTGATCGTGCAAGCGCGACCGCTCGCCGGTACACCGGGCTACGCGTTGCAATTGGGCGCAGCCACCGGCGAGGAGTTGGACGCGCACGTGACGCTAGTGAGCGACAGCGACGCGTACGACGCCTATCTGTCGAACGTACGGCTTGCGGGGCCGCCCGACGATCGTCAATCTAATGCGAAACTCGTCACCTTACCGCGGGACCAGACCGTCAGCTACCTCTTCGTTGATTCCTACAGCATCGACCACGGTCCGAGCCAAACCTGTCCGTCGTACGTTGTCTCCGTGGAGAGCGACCCGTTCCCAGTTCCTCCAGACAGCGCCGCGATAGTCGCACGTCATCTGCAGTCGCTGGGCAAGCCGGCGTGTGGTCAAGTGTACCGCTCGCCCGGCTTCAACGGTGAGATAGAGTTTCCGATCGGCGACTTTGGGAACCGGCGGCTCTCGACGACGTTCGACGTATACATTGATTCTCGAGGCCGAGCAATATCGGAGACGATGGTGGCGTCGAGCGGCATCGAAGGCGTCGACGATTTTGCGCGCGGGGCGATCCAGCACCACCAATTTCGTCCGGCCGAGTTCCTTTGTACCCCGGTGGTCGCCGAACTGCAAGTCCGGTTGAACTACGAGCCGTGAGCGAAGAACTCGGGGCGTTCGCCGGTCAACTCGTCGAGTATCGGCGGCACTTTCACCAGCGTCCCGAGCTTTCGCTCGAGGAGCACGAGACCGCAGCGTTCATCGAACGTGAGTTGCGCTCGTTCGGCTTCGACGGGATCCGGACGGGCGTCGGAAAGACCGGCATACTTGCAACGCTCGCCGGTGCGCGCCCCGGGCCCGTCACGCTGCTGCGGGCCGATATGGATGCGTTGCCGGTTGCCGAGCTGAACGACGCACCGTACAAGTCGCGCACCGCCGGCGTGATGCACGCGTGCGGCCACGACGGACACATGGCGATCTTATTGACGGCCGCACGTCTCTTGCGCGAACGAACCGCCGAGATTCCCGGTACGCTCGTCTTCTGTTTTCAGCCGGGCGAGGAGGGCTACGCCGGCAACAAGCTGATGATCGACGACGGGGCGCTGGAAAGTCCGCGCGTCGACCGCACGGTAGCGGCGCATCTCTACAGCGGCCTCGACGTCGGAAAGGTCGGGGTGCGGGACGGGCCGTTCTTCGCGTCTTCCGACCGCTTCGAGATCGAACTGATCGGTAAGGGCGGCCACGGCGCGATGCCGCAGCACGCCATCGATCCGGTCGTCGGTGCGGCGCACCTAATCTCGCTCCTTCAGAGCATCGCGAGCCGCGAAGTGGCACCGCAGCAGCCCGTGGTCGTTAGCGTCGGCTCGTTGCAGACCGGCACGACGTTCAACGTTATTCCGGAGCGTGCGTCACTGCAGGGGACGGTCCGAACGTTCGACGACGGCGTTCGAAGGGAGGTGCCCGAGCGGATCGAGCGCATCGTCGCCGGTCTCGCGCAGGCAATGCGCTTGGAGTACCGGTTCCAGTATCACTTCGTCTATCCGCCGACGGTGAACGATGCGACGATCAATAATGTCGTGCGGGACGTCGCCCGCGAGGTGGTCGGCAAAAACCTCGTGGATCCGCACGAGACGGTCATGTGGTCGGAAGACATGTCGTTCATGCAGGAGCAGCGCCCCGGCGCGTATTTTTTGATCGGGTCGCGCGGGTCGCAGCGGGGAGCGGCGCCGCAGCACAGCGCACACTTCGACATTGACGAGCGAGCGCTCGAGGTCGGCCTGAACATGATGGTCGGAATCGCGCTGCACGGCTGACGCGGCTGCGCAGGATGAACTCGGACGTCCGCCGCTACGTGATCGTGGGCAACGGCTTCGCCGGCACGACCGCCGCGGAGCAGCTGCGCAAGCACGATCCGGCGTGCGAGATCACGCTGTTCGGCGACGAGCCGTACACGCTCTACAATCGCATTTCGCTGCCTCCGATGTTGCGCAGGCAGATTCCGGAGGCGAAGGTGATGATTCGCGACGTCGCCTGGCACGAGAACAACCGGATTGACCTACACCTGAAAACGCACGTCGAATGCATCGTCCCGCAAGAGCGCGTCGTGCAGGTCGACGGCACGTCGTATGCCTACGATGCGCTCCTGCTGGCGACCGGCGGCCGTCCCGCCCCGATTGGGAAACCGGGGGCGCAGGACGCGGGGAATCTCTTTCCGTTCCAATATTTGGACGATACGCGAGCGATTTCGCAGCAGATCGACCGCAGCCGCGCGGGCGTCGCCGTCGGCGGCTCGTTCATCGCGTATGAGTTGGCCGAAGCGTTCGCCTCGCGCGGCCTGGAGACGCACTGGATCATGCGCGGCCCGCGCGGGCTGCACCGCATTATAGACGAGATCGCCGGCGAGCTTCTGCACGAGGCCGCGGCCGCCGACGGCGTCGTGATGCACTACGGCGAGGAAGTGCTCGAGTTCGTCCGATCCAACGGCGAGATCACGAAGGTTCGCACCTCGAAAGGGCACGAGATCGAGGCGCAGTGCTACGCCTACGGCTTCGGCCTGATCATGAACACCGAGATCTGCGACGGCACGGGCATCGAGACGAGCAAGAACGGCATCCTCTGCGACGATCATCTGGAGACGAACGTTAAAGACGTGTATGCCGCCGGCGACGTCGCGGATTTCTACGACCCAATCTTGGAAGTGCGCTATCGCATGGGCACCTGGAACAATGCAGGCGCTCACGGCAAGGTCGCGGCGATTAACATGATGGGCGGCAGCGAGAAGTACCACGACGTTCCGGAATATTCGTCGTTGCTGTTCAAGGGACAGACGATCACTCAGTTCGGCTTAGGAACCGATTTGCGGCAGGATCTCGAAATCGCCCGCAAGGTGGATCGCGAGAAGAAGTGGTATCGCGCGTTGTTTTTTTGGGAAGATCGGCTCGTCGGCGGCCTGATGCTCGGCAAGGGCAACCGCGCGGGAAAGCGCAAGTACGTCGAGGCGATCAAGGCCAAGCAACGATTCCCGAAACCGGAGTGGCATTCGCTGTTGGATTGGACGGCCTGACGTGTTTGCGCCGTTGAACGTTCCGGATCTCTACTGCTGCTCGCAGTTGCCGCCCGGCGAATCGCTCCTTGCCAACGCCTACCTGCTGGTAACGGATTCCGGCAATCTGCTCGTCGATCCGCTTTCCTTCGACGAGCCGACGATCGAGCAAGTCGAACGATTGGGAAGAGTTGCGGCGATCGCGGTTCTCTCCGCGTCGCGCGCAGAGTATGCCGAGCCAATCGCAACTCGGTTCGGCGCGACAGTCGTCACGCAGCCCGACCATGGCGCCACCATCATGCCCGGAGCCCGAGCGGTACGCCTGCCGGATCAGGAACGACCCGGAGCATACGCGATCTCGATTCGCGACGCCAATGCCGTCGTCGCCGGCGACGCGCTGATCGGCGCGCCGGGCGGCGCCCTATCATTGCCTTCGCGTGCGCGGCGCGCGGATGCGACCCGCGCCGCGCTCGGGTTGCGGCGAATCCTGCGTGAGGATCCTCAAGTGTTGTTGCTGAGTTTCGGGCAATCGCTCTTTGCCGGCGCGTACGAGGCGCTCTACAGTCTCTTGTACGCGACGGCCGGTGCCGAAGTTCATCGCATCAACGTTGACGAGCTCGATTATCGACCGCGACGCGACGAGCGCGCGGAGCAGCCGCCCGAGTTCACTTGCACCGATGCCGAAGTGGGCTACGCGATCGGCGCGCGGCGGCTCGGCTACCGCGTCTCAAAAATTGCGCCGGGCCAGCGTTTTTGCCCGTTGCACGCTCACGCTTCGTCCGAGGAGCTCTTCTTCGTGCTCGAGGGAACGCCGAGCGTGCGAACCTTGGCGGGAACGATCCGCTGCCGCGCCGGCGATTTCATCGCGTTTCCCGTGGGCGAGAGCGGGACGCACCAGGTAATCAACGAGAGCGACGCGCCCGCCACCGTCATTCTCCTGGGCCGTGAAGAAGATGCGGAGGCGTGCTACTACCCCGACTCCGACAAACTCTTGGTCGGCACGCGTCACATCTTCGCGAAGGGCGGTGACGGTCTCATCGTTCGCGCGAGTCCCGAGCTCGACTACTTCGACGGCGAGTCGTAAGCGATCGTTACGGCTGTAGCACGCCGATTCGCGACTTGTCGGTCTGCTGCTGAATTTCGGTAAACCAGATGTTGCCGTCGGGGCCGGCCGCGATCGCATTGGGAATCATGTTCGGCGTCGGCGTCGGATATTCGCTCATCTTACCGCCGGTCGTCACGCGAACAATTGCGCTGTTTACGAAGTCGGTCGCCCAGATGTTGCCGTCGGGCCCGGCGGTAACGTCCGCAAAGCCTCCCCCGGCTGGGTTTGTATACAGCGTAACGCCGAGCGCAGAATCAACGGCCGCCAACATGTCGCCATCGCATATCCACATGCGTCCGTCGGGACCGAGCGCCATCGGCCCCGGGATGTAGCTGGGGCCGCCGATCGGTCCTTGGAGCTGCCGGCCGTGGCGCGTGATTCTGCCGACCGATATGGGGCTGCCGACGGTATTGAACCAGATCAGCCCCGTTGCGCCATGGGCAACCGCAACGGCGCTTCCGTCCGCTACCTTGAACCCGGCGACCGTCGAGCCGTCGGTCGCGATCTCTATGATGTCCGGATTGCCGCCGAAATCCGTATACCATAAGTGGCCCGATGTGTCGGCGGCCATGGATTCCGGCAGGCCGCCGCCGACGCTCGGGAATTGCGTCACCTTACCCGCCGACGTGATGAAGCCGACGGTGTACGGTGTCGCATAGGGATTCGTGAACCAGACGTTGCCATCGGAACCTTCGGCAACGTCGTAGACGCCTTGGCCGAACTTGAAATAGTGCTGTTCGCCCGATACTTTGATGCGTCCGATCCCAAGATGGCGCGGCGGGTGGTTCGTGAAGTAGGGATACGTGCCGAACCACATCGCGCCGTCAGAGCCCGCGACGATCGACGACGGATAGGCGCCTTTCTCCAGCTTGAACTCGTGAAGAAAGCGCGGGTGATGGTGAAGCGGCAAGAGTGCAGGACGTTGGACCAGGGGCAGGGAGCCGGTCGCATTCTGCACGCCGCCTGCGCAGGCGACCAGCGCGGCCGCGGTAAGGGCTCCGAGTGCCACATAGGTCGCCTTGAAATCACGCATCGTGCCTGCTCCTTGCATGGCGAGGGCTTCGGAGAGGTTCGGTACTACGCGAGAAGCATCTTCCTGAGCGCCGCGGCATCGTGCGGCGCCGCGGCCGCCGTGTCGTTATTGAAGTAGACGTAGACGTCGTTGGCCTGCGTCGCTAATTCCGCGATTTTGTCCGCCCAGCGGCGAAGCGACCGCCGAGAGTACGAGCCTACGTAGAGACCGGCCGCGCCGTGAAAGCGAACGTAGGCCGTAGCGTTCGAAGTTATCCATGGCGGGACGCGCATTCCCGGATAGTCGTGGATGCAAAAAGCGACGTTGCGCCGGCGCAGTATATCGGCAATGTCCGGCGCGAACCAGGATGCATTACGAAACTCTACTACGTAGTGATACTCGGGCGGAAGTTTGCGCAGAAACGTCTCCAAGTGGGCATCGTCGCGCTTGAGATAGGGCGGAAACTGCACGAGAATCTGCGCGAGCTTCTCGGGCGTGAAGCAGGCGGCGCGTTCGAAGTAGTTGGCGATGAAGCGGTCGATGCGCTCGGGGAGGTCGCGGCGGTGCGTAATCAGGCGGCTGAGCTTTACAGTATAGCGGAACTGCGGGGGAACGCTCTCGCACCATAGCTGCACCTGTGCCATGGTCGGCAGACGGTATGTCGTGGCGTTCAGTTCGACCGTATCGAAACGCTCCGCATAGTAGGCCAGCCATCGCCGTTGCGGCACGCCCTTCGGATAGAACCGATCGCGCCAATCGCCGTAGACCCAGCCGCTCGTGCCGATTCGTATCACGCGTCCCCCGCGGTTGCCGCGGCGATGCAGCGCGCGAAGTCGTCCACGTCCGCTGCCGTCGTCGCCCAATGCGTCATCCAGCGAACCTCGGGTAATGCAGCGTCGAAGACGTAGAAGAAGAACTTCTCTTGAATTCGTTCGATCGCGCGCCGGTCGAGCGTGGCGAAGACGGCGTTGCAGCGGACAGGACGCGTAACTCGCACGCCCGCGATCAAACGGACGCGCTCGAGCAGCCGCGTCGCCATCGTATTCGCGTGAGCGGCATAGCGCTCCCAAAGCCCATCGCTCAAGAGCGCCTCGAACTGCGCGGCGATGAAGCGCATCTTCGGCGCGAGCTGCATGGACTGTTTCCGAACGTAGGGAGCCGCGCGTTCGTGCGCTACGTTGCCGAAGAAGCAGATCGCCTCGCCGAACATCAAGCCGTTCTTCGTGCCGCCCAGCGTCAGCATGTCGACGCCGGCATCCACGGTGACGGCGCGCAGCGGCAGTGCCAGCGCCACGGCGGCATTGGCGATCCGCGCTCCATCCATCTGAACCAGCAGCGCGTTGCGGTGCGCGAACTCGCACAGTTCGCGCAGTTCCGCGACCTCGTAGAGCCCGCCGAGCTCGGTCGCCTGCGAGATCGAGACGACGCGCGGCTGCGGAAAGTGCACGTCGTGTCCGGCAAGCAAAAACGGCTCGATGTCGCTCGGTCGAAGTTTGCCGTCGGCCGTTTGGATCGGAATCACCTTCGAGCCGCTAAAGCGTTCGAGCGCGCCGCATTCGTCGGTCTGCAGATGCGCGCTGGCGGGTGCGAGCACCGCCTCCCACGGCTGCAGCACCGAGCTGAGCGACGCGACGTTTGCGCCGGTTCCGTTGAAGGTGAAATAGACCCCGGTCGCATCGCCAAAGTGCTGGCGGATGCACGCAACGGCGCGCTCGGTCCACGCGTCCTCGCCGTAGCCGACTGCGTCGCCGGCATTCGCGGCCAACAACGCTTCAACGATCTCCGGCGCGACGGGGGCGTTGTTATCGCTTCCAAAACTACGGTTCGCGGCGTCGTTCATGGCGTGTTGAGGAATCTGGATGCGTTCCGGCTAACTAGGGAACCTCTTATCTATGCCGCAACGCGATCAGCTCGAAGTTGACGTTCTCTTCGTCGGCGCCGGTCCCGCGAGTCTCGCCGGCGCAATTCACCTCGGCCGGCTCGCCGCCGAGGCTGGAAAGGCGCATGAAATTCTCGTGATCGAAAAGGGCGGCGAGGTCGGTCATCATGGTCTCTCGGGCGCCGTCATGGACCCGCGCGCGCTCGACGAGCTGCTCCCAGACTGGCGGCAAAGCGCACCGGTGGAAGCGGCGGTGAACACCGATGAACTGTGGCTGCTCACGAGGGGCGGCAAAGTGAAAGCACCGTTTACGCCGCCGCCGCTGCGCAATCACGGCAAGTATGTCGCGTCGTTGCAGAAGATGTGCAAGTGGCTCGGCGAGCGTGCGGAAGAATGCGGCGCGCAAGTCTTTCCCTCGTTTCCGGGGCAAGAGCTTTTGTGGGACGGCGACCGCGTGGTCGGCGTTCGCACCGGCGACAAGGGTCTCGACCACAACGGCCAACCGAAGTCGAACTACGAACCGGGCGCCGATATCCTCGCGAAGGTCGTCGTGCTCGGTGAGGGGCCGCGCGGAACACTCGCAAAACAGGCGATGGAGCGATTGCCGTTAGAGGCCGGCCGGGAGCCGCAAGTCTACGCCGCGGGCGTCAAGGAGCTGTGGCAGCTGCCCGACGAGCGTTTCAAGGCCGGCGCCGTCGTGCACACGCTCGGATATCCGCTGCCGCCCGAAACGTTCGGCGGCGGCTTCATCTACGGCATGCGGGGCAATGTGCTCGATATCGGGTTCGTCACCGGTCTGGATTACAAGAATCCGACGACCGATCCGCACAACGAGCTGCAGCGCTTCAAGGAACATCCCGCGATTCGCGCGTTGCTCGCGGATGCAAAACTCATCCGTTACGGCGCGAAGGCCATTCCGGAAGGTGGTCTCTTCGCGATGCCGCGACTCGCGAGCGATGGACTGATGCTGATCGGCGATACCGCGGGCTTCCTCAACGGCATGCGTCTCAAGGGAATCCATCTCGGGATGAAGTCCGGCATGCTCGCCGCGGAGACCATTTGGGAGGCGTTCGCAACCGAACGTTTCGACGCCGAGACGCTCGGCGCGTACGAGCAGCGTTTTCGAGATTCTTGGGCGTATGCGGAGCTGCGTACGGCGCGGAACTTCCATCAAGGCTTCAACCGCGGCCTCCTCGCCGGACTGCTGAATGCCGGTCTCGCGACGTTTACGGGCGGCGCCGGATTCGGCGTCATCGACCGGCTCAAGGGTGAACCCGGATACGCCCGCATGGAGAAGATGGGCTGGACGCCGCCGCCCACGCCCCGAGCGACCGTCGACAACGTGCTGACGTTCGACAAGTTGACCGACGTGTACAACAGCGGCACGATGCACGAAGAGAACCAGCCGTGTCACCTAAAGGTGACCGACACCGATATCTGCCGCGATCGCTGCACGGTCGAGTACGGCAACCCGTGCCGCTATTTTTGTCCGGCGGCGGTCTACGAGCCGCTGTTCGAACCGGTGGACGGGCGTTTCGAAGGACGCTTACAGATCAACTTCACGAACTGCGTGCACTGCAAGACGTGCGACATCGCCGACCCGTATCAGATCATTACTTGGGTGCCGCCGCAGGGCGGCGAAGGTCCAGTCTACGCCGGAATGTAAAAGCCGCCCTTAGGAACTCCACGGATTGAACGTGCCGACACCGGTCGGCGCGAAGTGACGTTCGTTACGGGTGACCACCTTCAGCCGATGCAGCGATGCGGTGGCCGCTATCTGTGAATCGACGACCGACAGCATAGCACCGCGATCGAGTGCGGAGGCCAGCATGGCTCCCCAATGGCGCGCGACGTTGGTGTCGAATGCGAGTATTCGGCGACCGAAACGTCCGATAAGTTCGAACGTGAGCCAGCGGTCCAAGTCGGCTCGCCGCGGAAGACGAGGGTCGAGCCGGGCGATTCCCTTTTGGAGTTCGCCTATCGTGAAGACGCTGATGTACGTCGAGTTTTCGTCGACTTCGGCGAGCCACGACGACAATCCGCGATTCGGCCGAGACTTGGTGCCTTCCGACACGACCATCGTATCGAGCAAAAAGCCGTTCATAGTTCGATGTCACGCAACTCATGGATAGACTCGCGCGATCGCTCGATCGGCAAATCATAATCGCGAAGCGGCGAGCGTTGAAGAAAGGAAAGCAGCGTCTCTCGCGGTTCCGTGCGGCGCTCGTATTCGGAAAACGGTAGCACGACGACAGCCGGCTTACCGCGTCGCGCAATGACCTGGGGCTCACCGACGAGAGAGCGGTCGACTAGCTCGGAGAGCCGCGCCTTGGCGTCTTGGAGATTCCACAAACGATAGTCCATCTAGTTCGACTATAACATTTGGTACGCTCAAGCGGCAAGGCCGGAGTCCGATGCGGCCCGTCTAAGCTGCGATTGGATGCAGCAACACGGCGGAGACGTCATCGTCATCGGCGCCGGCCTGATCGGCCTCTCGCTCGCGTTCGAGCTGGCCGAACGCGGCGCTGCGGTGCGCGTCTACGACCGCGGCGAGCCGGCGCGCGCGGCGTCGTGGGCCGGCGCCGGGATGCTTGCGCCCTACACCGAGCGCATCACGAACGAAGCGTTGCTCCGACTGTGCGAGGAGTCGCTGCGCGACTATCCCGCATTCGTGCGACGGGTGGCCGACGCGGGCGGAGTAGACGCGCATCTGCGCCTCGACGGCGTCGTGTATGCAGCGTTTGACTCGCAAGAGTTTCTGAGTCTGCAGCGACACGCCGCTGCGCTACGAGCGCGCGGGATCGAGTGTGAGGTCTTGGACCGCGCGGGTGCGCTGAAGGGGGAGCCGTGGCTCGGGCCATCCGTGACCGGTGCCTTGTCGAAAAAACAGGAAGGTTTCGTCGACAACCGGCGGTTGGGGCGAGCGCTAGTCGCGGCGTGCGAGGCGCGCGGAGTATCCGTCGAGCGTAGTCACTCGATCGCGATGGAATGCGATGCGCGACGCGCGCTCGGCGTACGCACGGAGCGCGGCTTCATTCCGGGCGGCGTCGTCGTGAACGCGTGCGGCGCCTGGGCCGCGCGCTTGGTAGGCGTTCCGGCATCGTGCGTTCCTCCGGTCGAGCCCGTCAAGGGCCAGATGATCGCGCTCGGCGTTCCGACCGGATTCGTCCGGCGCGCGACGTGGGTGCCGGGCGCGTATCTCGTACCGCGCGATGACGGACGGCTGTTGATCGGCGCGACGGTCGAGTCGAGCGGCTTCGACGAGCGGGCGACGGCGGGCGGCATTCATGCACTGCTGGATGCGGCGCTGACCGCGGCGCCGGCGCTCGGCGACTTTACGATGACCGAGAGTTGGGCCGGCTTGCGGCCGGGTACGCCGGACGGCCTACCGGTGCTGGGTCCGACGCCGCTGGCGAACTTTTTCTTGGCGACGGGTCACTACCGCAACGGTATCTTGCTGGCGCCGGCGACCGCGCGCTCGATCGCCGATGCCGTGGAAAGCGGCGACGTCTCACGCTTGGAAACCTTCGCGCTTGCCCGGTTCGGCACGGAAGGCGTCAGCCTGAGCCGAATGACTCACGCGTGAAAGCCTCGATCAACGGCCGCGTGCACGAGCTTCCGGACAGCTTGACGGTGCGAGAGTTATTGGAACACGTCGGCTCGCGGCTCGCGGGAGTGGCCGTCGCCCGCAACGATCGCGTGGTGCGGCGCGGCGACTACGACGCGGCGCGCATCGAAGAGGGCGACCGCATCGAGATCATCCAAGCCGTGGCGGGAGGCTGACTCGATGGAAGATGGCTTGACGCTCGGGCGCTACGAGCTCGAATCGCGACTCATCGTGGGAACCGGCAAGTATCCATCCATGGATGTGATGCAGGCCGCGCATGCCGCGAGCGGCGCGTCGATGGTCACCGTCGCCATTCGGCGCATTCATCTCGGGCAGTCCAACGGACGAACGCTCTTGGACTACATCGACCGCGAGCGTTATACGATTCTGCCGAACACCGCCGGCTGTTTCACGGCGAAGGACGCCGTGCTGACGGCGCAGCTCGCGCGCGAGCTGCTGGAGACCGACTTGATCAAGCTCGAGGTGATCGGCGACGAGCAGACGTTGCACCCGGACATTCGGCAAACGCTGGAAGCGGCGGAGCAACTCGTCCGCGACGGTTTTACCGTGCTGCCTTACATCGGCGACGATCCGGTCGCGTGCAAACAGCTCGAAGAGCTTGGCTGTGCCGCCGTGATGCCCTTGGCCGCGCCGATCGGCAGCGGATTGGGTGTCTGCAACCCGTACTCGCTGACGATCATCAAGGAGCGCGCGCGAGTTCCAGTGATCGTGGATGCCGGGGTCGGCACCGCGTCGGATGCCGTGATCGCGATGGAGTTAGGCGCCGACGGTTTGCTGATGAACACCGGCATCGCGTCTGCGCGAGATCCGGTGCTGATGGCGGCTGCGATGAAGCACGCGGTGAAGGCTGGGCGGCAGTCGTTCGTTGCGGGCCGCATGCAAAAACGACTCTACGCCGACGCCTCGAGCCCGCTGCAGGACATAATTCGTACCTAAAAGCTATCGTCGGCGCGCGATCGCAAACCAGTGGATTGCGCCGGCTAGCGTCTCTTCGCGGTGGGCCCACGAGCCGGCGACGCGATCGACGTTGTGCTCCCCCAGCGATTCGATTTCGAAGTACGGTTCCAGTAATGCGCGGAGGCGCTGCTCGTCGTAGTAGGCGTGTGGGACGCCGCGTTCGTCGCCTTCGCTGGGTGCAAACGTGAGATCGTCAACGCGCTCGCCGCGGCCGAAGCGCGCGTCGCGCGACGAGCCGAAGGTCGCATAGAGAAAGGCGCCGCTCCGTAGGGCGCGCGCGACCGCACTCATCATTTCCTTCAGCGAATTCGAATCTCCGTGCAGCAGCGCGTGAGTCGAAAGAGCGGCGGCGAAATCGTCGCCGGCCGCGCCAATGGCATCGGGACGTGCCGCGCGAGCGTCGTCTAAGGAGTTCACGGAGAGGCCGGCCGCCTGCAAAGCACGCAAATTGCGCCCGCTCCCTGTGCCGATCTCCAAGATGCGTGCCCCAGGCTCGCCGCGGAACCGCTCGATCAACGCTCGGGCCAAGGGGTGCGCGGCCGCAATGGTGTCGGCGTGTTCCGGAGAATGGGGGGCTTCGCGCACAACCTCCTCGTTCTAGAAAGGACTCAGAAGTGCTTGGGGAAGGCGATTCGATGCCGGCACTGTCCGTGCTCGATGACAACGGAAACCCGGTCGCGACGGCGGACCTGCTGGGAGCGCCGCTCGTGCTCTACTTTTATCCGAAAGACGATACGCCCGGCTGCACCAGCCAGGCCTCGCAGTTCCGCGACATGTACGCGGAATTTCAAAGAAAGAACGCGCGAATCGTTGGGGTGAGCCGCGACTCAGTCGAGTCGCATCAGCGCTTCAAGAAAAAGTTCTCGATTCCGTTCACGCTGCTGGCCGATACGGAATCCCAACTCTACAAAGCGTTTGGCGTGAACGCCCGGACCACGTTCCTGTTCGACGAGGGCGGACGCATCACGAAGGTGTGGCCGAAGGTCAAGGTCGACGAGCACGCCGAGGACGTCTTGGCCTCCTTGCCTTGAACGACCGCCTGCGGCTGCACGTCGTCGGGTCGAGCCCGGCGATGCCGCGGCCCGGCGGCGCGAACAGCTGCTACCTCGTGCGCTCGGCCGGCACGGCGGTTTTGCTCGACGCCGGAAGCGGCGCCGCCGGGAAGCTGCAGTGTGCAGCCGACTACGCGAAGCTCGATGCGATCGTCATCTCGCACATGCATCCCGACCATTTCTTCGATCTGGTCGCGCTGCGCCACGGGCTGAAATATGCCAACGCCGTCGGGAGAGAACGAATGCCGCTCTGGCTGCCGCCGGGAGGAATCGAGATTTTGTCCACGCTCAGC